>CAYUFW010000032.1:25096-40953 GCA_964443915.1 uncultured Pirellulaceae bacterium | reverse complement strand
GCGAGCACCGCGCCGATGGTCAAAACAATCGCGGCGATGATCGCAGCGAGCAGCCATTGGGAGCCCGTCCGCAGATAGCCGCCCGCGAGGATCACGGTGGTCAGACTGCCGATCAGCAGCGCAGGAAGCGGGTTTTCGGTAAGCCAAGTCATGATGCGAGAATCTCCAATCCGCAATCTCCGATCTCAAATCTGGCGTCCGGGCACGGCACACGGCAATCCGCGGGGCAGTCGCGCCGGGACAGGAGCCTCATAGCGGCCGCTCGGCGACGCGGACCTGCACCGTCAGCTTCTGTCCCTGTCGGATCAAGTCGACCTGCGCCGTGGAATCGATTTCGGTCATCGCCACCAGGCGGATCAAATCCGCCGACTTGCCGACCGACTTGCCATTCCACGCGGTCACGACGTCGTGGATGCGGAGACCGGAATCCCTGGCCGGGGACGGCACGTGCGGATCGTCGACCACCATGACGACGACGGCCCCCGTGGCGGCGGGCAGACCCAGGCGGCGTGCGGTCTGTTCCGAGACGTCGTCCAGCTGCACGCCCAGCCAGCCGCGCGCCAAGCGGCCGGTGGCCTTGAGCCGTTCGTAGACGACTTTCGCCACGCTGCTGGGCACCGCAAAACTCACGCCTCGGTAGGACTCGCCGACAATGGCCGTATTGATGCCGATGACGCGGCCCTGGGCGTCGACCAGCGGCCCGCCGCTGTTGCCCGGATTGACGGCAGCGTCGGTCTGCAGGAAGTCCTGATAGACGTCGCCCGCCAGGTTGCCGCGGTGCTTGGCACTGATGATCCCGAACGTGATCGTGCTCTGCAGGCCGAACGGGCTGCCGACGGCCCAGACCAACGCGCCGACATCCAATTCGTCGCTGTCGCCCCAGGGCGCTGCGGTCAGACCGTCGGCCGTGACCTTCAAGACGGCCACGTCGGTGGCGGCATCGGCCCCCACGATGCGAGCCGGCAGGACTCGGCCGTCGCTCAGCGCCACTTCGATTTCGGCTGCGGCATGCACGACGTGCGCGTTGGTGACGATGTACCCCTGCGGGTCGACAATCACTCCGGAACCTTGTCCGCGCGAGGGCTCCGTCTGCGGGCCGTACAGTTGTGCGTAGTCGTCGGGCCCGCGCGGCGAACGGACGCTGCCCACGTCAATGTGGACGACGCTCGGTCCCACTTTCTGCGATACCAGCTGGCTGGCCTTGGAAAGGCCGGTCAACTGGATGCTCTCCAACGCCTTGGCCGCCACGTCGTACTCCGCCTGCTGCCGTCCTCGCGTCTCCGCGTACCGGTACCGTTCCAGCAGGTACGGGACCAGGTACTGAAGCACGATCAGCAGCCCCAGCAGGATCAAGATGCGGGTCAAGGTGAACGGGGCCTGGCCGGCAGGGCCGGTACGGCGGACGTGCGGCCGGGGCCGGGGCGTCTGTCCCCGCGCGCCGGGCGGAGGGACGGGGCTGCTCGCCGGCGGCGGGGTCGGCCCTGCTATCGGCTTGGACGTAGCGTCGAACGACTGCGTATCCATATTGAACCGCCTACGGATGTCCGAGTTTCAAGCGTCGAACGGGACGCGATCGGCGATGGCCCCGATCCGGTTGTCCCTGCTCCGGCGAACGGTGGGCGTCAGCCCACCGGTATCTTTGGTGCCAGCGGGCTAGCATCGACAGAACCGGTGGGCTGACGCCCACCGTTCGCCGGAGCAGGCGCATCCCCTGTTGGACATTGTATACCACAAACCGGCCGGCGTTGAGTCCCGGGCAACACGAGGGGCAGTCTTTTCCTCGCCCGCGGAACCGGGTAGAGTCGTAGGAGGACCGATTTACGTTTGATGCGCAGAAGGCGCGCTCCGCACGCCTTTTCCAGAGTCCGGTTGGATGCATGTTATGGGGAAAAACTGTTCTGCAGTGCGATTTCCACCCGTCTGGCAGGCCAGCGAAGGTGGGCTGTTGATGCTGGGCGGACAACTGACGACCGAATGGCTGCTGACGGCCTACCGGCAGGGGATTTTTCCGTGGCCCGTGTACGACGGTCAGGCGGAGATTCTGGCTTGGTTCAGCCCCGACCCCAGGGCGATCTTGGAGTTGGACCAGTTACACGTTTCGCATCGGCTGCAGCGGCGGTTGCGGAGCAACCGGTTTCAGGCGACCATCGACGTCGATTTCCGCAGCGTGATTGCCGCTTGCGCGGAGGCTCGCAGACCGGACGAAAGCACCTGGATCACGCCGCACTTGGCCGAGGCTTACGTCGAGCTGCATCGCTTGGGTGTCGCGCACAGCGTCGAGGTTTGGCAGGAGGGCCGGCTGGCCGGCGGCGTGTACGGCTTGGCGCTCGGTGGTTTTTTCGCGGGAGAATCCATGTTTCACCGACAGCGCGACGCCTCGAAAGTCGCCCTCGTCCACCTGGTCCGCCATCTGAAATCGCAGGGCTTCGTCCTGTTCGACGTCCAGCAGGCCAGTCCGCACTTGATCCGCCTGGGCGCGATCGAGGTGCCCCGCAGCGAATTCCTCAAACGGCTGAAACGCGCTCTAGAACTGCCCGTGTCGTTCACCGATCCGAACCGCGTCCCCGGCCTTGCAAGGAATCCTCAATTCGCGGACATTGTACCCTAGGTGACGGGTTAGTGTGTCGAGTCTGGAACTTGGAGAACGGAGGTGACAAGATGCAATCAACTGTGGATTTGCCGCAAGCGTTCTCGGTGCGCGACGAGCATGAGATCTATCCCATCCGGCATTTGATGGGGAGACTGAATCCCGAACTGCGGGTCGTCCAGGTAGCCACCGGCGTGCATGTCAACGGCGGTTGTACCGTGTTTTGGGGTTTGGCTTACGAAGACGGCCAGCCGCTGGAAAAGGCCGATGTGGAGCAGGCCCTGACCAGGGCGGGGTTCGATCTCGCCCACAGCGGCCCGATTCAGGTTCCCACGCCGCGAACCCCTCCGCCGGAAAAAACGGTCTGCCGAGCCGGATCAAGATAACGGAAGGAAGACCACGAAATCAAGTCGAGCGTCATCCCGCCGGGGGCGACGACAAAGCAGCGAGGGCCTGACTCTCCGTATCGAGAATCGTCAGAATTCGATCCAACTTGGCCCCCGCCAGCGTCTCGTGGACGATCGGTGACAGTTCGCACAAGATGAGTTTGCCCTGGGCGTCGTTCATGCGCCGATTTAAGGCGATCAGGCCGGCGATGAACGAACTGCTCACCAGTTGGACGTCGGACATGTTCATGACGACGCGCGGCGGGGTCCCCCGGGCAAGGAATGCATTGCTGACGCGTTGGATGTCCTGATTGGTGGCGACCTTGCCGCTCAAGACGTCCACGATCGTCACCCCTTCGCTCGTCCGCAGGCTGAACCACAGCACATGAGCGCACTGGGGGCATGCCGCATCGCCGGGGAGCTGCAACGGTCCAACGGCCAGCGGGTTCCCGCAGATTGGACATTCGGTCGGCCAAGGTTTGATTACTCGACTCACGGGCGTCGCCTGATGTCATCGGGCCGCGATCAGCAACCATGCACGTGACGACATTTAAGCAGACCGTCATGGGTTTGGGAACGCTTGCCACCCTACGGACGGGGACAATTCTGACTTTCTTTCTCCAATTCCAGGCTGCTCGTGAGAATCTCCAAGGGAGAACCTTGCCCATGCTGTACGCCGGTTTGGTGACGGTCCTACTCGGTGCAGAGCCGGATTTTGAGGTCGCTCTGAAGCGCCTTGAAGACCGGCTGGAAGTCTGCGCGGGGGAGGGACGTGTCGTGTTTTCGGTCGCCAGCCCGCGTGGCATCGGCGCGGCCGCCATTCGGCGCCGCGCGAGGCAGTGGCCGAAAACGGTAGTCTTGCGTCTGCAGTTACGTGGGTTGGAATCGCTGACGATCGAGGCGGGGCAAGTCACGCTGGGCGCGTCCGTTTCCAGTTCCGCGCCCCATGCGGTTCGGCTGTACGCGTCCGAGACCGGCACACAACAGGAAAAAACGGTTGAGCGGGGCCACCGCTACTGGACGCAGGTCCGCATCGTGGGCGCGGACGGCAAGCCGGCCTCCGGCCTGCCGACGGAGGGCGGTTGGTTCGAACTGCAACTGCCGCCCGCCCTGCTGAAAGACAATCCCGAATCCCTCGCGATCCGCTGGGTCGATTTCTACAGAAACTGAGCAATCTGCGTCAACTGCCTCTCCTGCTCTCACACGGTCCAGTCCAATTCCTGTCCGCACTTGGGGCACCGCGCTTCGCCCGCAGCGACGGATTCCCCGCAGTGATAGCAATACGGTTGGCTCTCGCCGCCCTCTGCAGCCCCGCCTCCAGCCAACCGCGAGTCAAACTCGGCCATGACCTCACGGGCCCGCTCGAAATCGGCTCGGCGGACCATCACGGGACAGGTGGTGTGCTGGAACGGGATATCACCCAGGCCGATTTCCAGCGCGTCGCTGGCCACGCGGGCTTCGATGTCCGCGTTGGCCAGCACTTGACAGATCAAATGCGCCTGCCGCGGGTCCCACGCTTCGTACACGGTAACCGGGTCGTCAGGGGTCATGGCTGGCCTTTCGAGTAAGTCCAGCCTGCGCGGAAGTCCGATCGCAACAACTGCTGCGCCCGCTCGTTGCCCACCGCGTTCAGGTTGGCAGCATCCCATGTGAAGCCGCCGCCGGCGCGGTAGGCGACGTTGCCCAGCAACACGGTTTCGGCCAACGGGCCGCTGTACGTCACGAAGTCGCACGTGGCGGACGGGCCGCCCCTGCAGGCATCGAGCCATTCCTGGTAGAAACCGGGCGAATCGGGAATGGTCTTGTCGGGGGCTTTGAAGCCCGCGAAATTGTCTTCGGGATACAGCTTGCGTTTGCCGAACCCGCACAGCAGCATGCCTTCGCTGCCGATGAAGAGCGTGTTGTTGCCCGCTTCCGGCAGGTGGTGCTGTCGCAGCACGTCCGGCCCCTTGTCGGCATGATACCAGTGCAGCGTCACGGCGGGCCGTTTGCCGTCGGCCGGAAACTCGAAACGCGTGGCCATCTGCTTGGGCGTGGTCTGTTCGTGAACCGGCGGACCCGACGCGTCGACCTTCGTGGGGTACTGGAGTCCCAGGGCCCAGTAAGGAATGTCCAGAATGTGGCAGCCCCAGTTGCCCGTCTCGCCGGTGCCAAAGTCCCACCAGAACCGCCAGCCGTAGGGGCAGTAGGTCGGATGGTACGGACGATTCGGCGCCGGGCCGATCCAGAGGTCCCATTTCAGGGTCGAGGGCACCGGCGGCGTGTCGGTGGGGATGGCGGGCATGCCCCGCGTGCCGCCGATCCAGCAATGGACCTCCTTGACGGTGCCGATCGCCCCGGCCTGTACCAGTTCGACGACGCGGTGCATGTTGTCGAGCGTGTGCCGTTGCGCGCCCAACTGCGTGGCGATCTTCTTTTCGGCCGCCAGCCGCGTCAACTCGCGGGTCTCCCAGACCCTGTGCGCCAGCGGCTTTTCCAGGTACACGTGCTTGCCCATCTGCATCGCCGTCGCGGCGGGATGGAAATGCGTATGGTCCGGCGTGCTGATCACCACGCCGTCGATTTGCTTGTCCAGTTCGTCGAACATGCGGCGGAAGTCGTCGAACTTCTTGGCCTGCGGGTGCTGCTCGTACGCCTTGCCCGCCCGCAGGTCGTCTACGTCGCACAACGCTACGACGTTCTGCTTGGCGAGTGCCTTGAGGTTATCGCCGCCGCGCCCGCCGACGCCGATGAACGCAAGGTCCAGTTTGTCGTTGGGTGATTCCCGAGCGGGGCCAGTGGCCCCGGCGGCGATCCAAAATCCCGCGCCCGCGGCCGCGGTAGTCTTCAACATCTGACGGCGATGCATGCGTTTGGTCATCGGCAGGTCTCCTGCGGTCTGTAGGTTTGCTGGTCTCGATGCGTTCAACTTACCGCAGCCGGCGATGGAAATCAAACGGTCCGTCAAGTCGGCGAACGGTGGGCGTGAGCCCACCGGTTCCTTGGCAGCTGCCTGGAGAACCCCGGTAAGAACCGGTGGGCTCACGCCTCACCGTTCGCCAGCAACGCCGAGGACCCGCTGGGTGGCGTACGCGAATTCGGCGCCTTGGTTGACGCGGTCTACCGGCCGCCGCTATCTTATCGCCATTCGCAGCCTTGCCCCAGGAGAATGCAACCCATGTGGATTCACCGCTTCGTCGTTTCCCTGTTGCCGACTGCTATCATGCTGAACCCAATGATCCCCGCCGCCGTCGCGCCGGCCGAGGAAGGCCTGTGGCTGTTCAATAACCCGCCGGAGAAGTTGCTCAGGGAAAAGTACCAGTTCGAGGCCACTCGGCCTTGGCTGGAGCATTTGCAGCGCTGCTCCGTGCGGTTCAACAGCGGCGGCTCCGGCTCGTTCGTCTCCTCCGAGGGCCTGGTGCTGACCAACCATCACGTCGGCGCCGACGCGCTGCAGAAGTTGAGCACGCGGGAACGCGATATCCTCAAGGCAGGCTTCTTGGCCCGCACGCGGGACCAGGAGATCAAGTGCGTCGACTTGGAACTGAACGTGCTGATGAGCATCGAGGACGTCACGCCGCGAGTCAACGCGGCGGTGAAAGCGGGCATGGAGCCGGCCGAAGCCAACCAGGCGCGGCAAGCGGTGATGGCCACGATCGAGCAGGAGTCGCTGGACAAGACGGGCCAGCGGAGCGACGTGGTCACCTTGTACCAAGGCGGTTTGTACCACCTGTACCGCTTCCAGAAGTACACCGACGTGCGGCTGGTGTTCGCGCCGGAACAGGACATCGCCTTCTTCGGCGGCGACCCGGACAATTTCGAGTACCCGCGGTTCGACTTGGACATCTGCCTGTTCCGCGTCTACGAGAACGACAAACCGGTCCGCCCGGCGCACTTCCTGAAGTGGGATTCGGCGGGCGTGGCCGACGGCGACCTGGTGTTCGTCTCCGGGCACCCGGGCCGCACCAACCGGCAGAACACGGTCGCCCACTTGGAGTTTCTCCGCGACCGGGCGTTTCCATTCACGCTGAACGTCTTGCGGCGGCGGGAAGTCCAGTTGGCGACGTTCAGCGAGCGCAGCCGCGAAAACGCGCGGCGGGCCAAGGACGATCTGTTCGGCGTGGCCAACAGCCGCAAAGCACGGCTGGGCGGCCTGGCCGGACTGCAAGATCCGGCGATCATGAGCCGCAAGGCGATGGAGGAACAGAAGCTTCGCGACGCGGTGGCCGCCGACCCGCAGGTTCGGGCCGCCTGCGGCGACCCGTGGCAGGACATCGCCCAAACGCTGCGGGTGTGGGACGAATTGTTCCTGCCGCATCAACTGCTGGAACGCGGCTTGGCGTTCAACAGCCAGAAGTTCGGGATCGCCCGGACTCTGCTGCGGATGGTTGAGGAAGATGCGAAGCCCAACGCCGAGCGGCTGCGCGAGTACCGCTCGTCCAACCGCGATTCGCTGCTGCAGACGCTGTTCTCCGACGCGCCGATCTACGACGACTTGGAGACGCTCGAACTGGCCGATTCCTTGAGCCTGTACGCCGAACTGGTGGGGATGCGCGACCCGCTGCTCCAAACAGTCTTGGCCGGCAAATCGCCTCGGCAGCGCGCCGGCGAACTGGTCGCCGGCAGCCAATTGCAGAAGGTCGATCTGCGCAAACAACTGGCCGAGGGCGGTAAAACGGCGGTCGATGCTTCCCAAGACCCGATGATCGCCCTGACCCGGCTGGTGGACGCCGCGGCCCGGGAAGTCCGCAAGCGGTACGAGGAGCAAGTGGAAGAGCCGCAGCGGCAGGCCTACGCCCGCTTGGCCGATGCCCGCTTCCGCCTGCTGGGCACCGATACCTATCCCGATGCGACGTTTACCCTGCGGCTGTCGTTGGGCGTCGTGAAAGGCTTCACGGACGAAGTCGGGACGAAGATCCCGGCGTGGACCACGCTCGGCGGCGCGTACCAGCGGGCTGCCGAACACGACAATACCCCGCCGTTCGCGCTGCCCAAGTCCTGGCTGGATCGCAAGAATCGCCTGCAGTTGGACACGCCGTTCAACTTCATCTGCACCAACGACGTCATCGGCGGCAATTCCGGCAGCCCGGTGGTCAACCGCCGAGGCGAATTCGTGGGCATCATCTTCGACGGCAACCTGCCCTCGCTGGTGTGGGATTTCATCTTCAGCGAAGGACAAGCCCGCTCCGTGGCCGTGGACTCGCGGGCGATCGTCGAAGCCCTTCGCCAAGTGTACGATGCCGGCAGTTTGGCCGATGAACTGGGTGAGTGAAGAGTAATCGGTGATCGGTGACCGGTGATCGGTGACCGGTATTCAGGGGCTGTCGAAGTTGTTCCGCCGACCAATGACAACTGACCAATGACCACAGACGAATTCCGCCGTTGCGGCTACGAAGTGATTGACTGGATCGCCCGGTACCTGGAGACCGTCGAGCAGTATCCGGTGATGTCCCAGGTCCAGCCGGGGGAGATCCGCGCGCAATTGCCCGCGCATGCGCCGGACGAGCCGGAGCCTTTCGAGCGGTTGCTGGCGGACTTCGAGCGTGTGATCTTGCCGGGCATCACACACTGGCAGTCGCCGAACTTCTTCGCCTTCTTTCCGGCCAACAACTCCGGGCCGTCGATCCTGGCCGATCTGCTTTCGTCCGGATTGGGCATCCAAGGCATGTTGTGGCTGACGAGCCCGGCGTGTACCGAGCTGGAAACCCACGTGCTGGACTGGGTCGCCGACATGCTCGCGTTGCCCGCCAAATTCAAGTCCAACGGCGCGGGCGGCGGCGTGATTCAGGACAGCGCTTCCAGCGCCTCGCTGTGCGCGCTGTTGGCCGCGCGGGAACGGGCAACGGGGTACGAGACCCGCCGCGGCGGCGTCGCCAAGCGGCTGGTCGCCTACGCGTCGGAGCACGCCCATTCCTCAATCGAGAAGGCGATGAACATCGCCGGGCTGGGGACGGACAACTTGCGCAAGATCGTCAGTGACGAACGCTTCGCCATGCGGACCGACGTGCTGCGAGCTGCCATCGAAGCCGATGTGGCGGCCGGACTCACGCCCTGTCTCGTCAGCGCCACGGTCGGCACGACTTCCTGCGGCAGCATCGACCCGCTGGGCGAGATCGGCGAGATCTGCCGCCGTTTCGGCTTGTGGATGCACGTCGATGCCGCGATGGCCGGCACCGCCGCGCTCTGCCCCGAGTTCCGCTACATCCACCAGGGATTGGAGGCCGCCGACAGCTACTGTTTCAATCCGCACAAATGGATGTTCACGAATTTCGATTGCGACTGCTTCTTCGTGGCCAATCGCAAGGCCCTGATCCAGACGCTTTCGATTCTGCCGGAGTACTTGCGGAACAAGGCCACCGAGGCGGGCAGCGTGATCGACTACCGCGATTGGCAAGTCCCGCTGGGCCGCCGTTTCCGCTCGCTGAAGCTGTGGTTCGTGATTCGCAGCTTCGGCATCCGCGGCCTCCAGGAGCGCGTGCGGCGGCACGTCGCCATCGCTCAGCAGTTCGCCGCCTGGGTCGCCGCCGATCCGGATTTCGAACTGGCGGCACCCGCATCATTGAGTCTCGTCTGCTTCCGGCACCGCGGGGGCGACGCCGTCAACCAGCAGATCATGGACCGCCTGAACCAGTCCGGCCGGTTGTACCTGACGCACACGCGGCTGGACGACAAGCTCACCCTGCGCATGTCTATCGCCGCGACCAGCACGGAATTGCGCCACGTCGAGCAGGCGTGGCAGTTGATCCGCGATGTTGGCCGTTCGACTTGATCGCCGAAGTCTACCGCAGGCGCTGACGCCACTTGCCACAATGAGTTCAGCAGCCATGGTGAGTACGGACGCTCCGTTTCACCTCGTCCCAGGCAAGTCCTGATGCCGGGTTGCGCTTCAGGTTGGCCTTCCGCCGATCCAGCTCCTCGACTTGCCAGTCAGGTATGGGAACATCCGAGGGGATCGCAGCGAGATCGTCCCAGAGGTCCTCCACCAACTGGAGCTTCTCCG
Organism: uncultured Pirellulaceae bacterium; assembly: GCA_964443915.1. Taxonomy (GTDB): domain Bacteria; phylum Planctomycetota; class Planctomycetia; order Pirellulales; family Pirellulaceae; genus Anammoximicrobium. The sequence continues at coordinate 31,001 of CAYUFW010000032.1, read as the reverse complement.
ACGGACTGAGATCGAAGACCGAGACAACAGTCTGGCTCACGGTCATTGCTCCTTGGGTCTGCGCAAAGAACACAGGTTTAACCACCTTGATCTTGGAGCGTTCCGCAGCGCACGTCAACACCCCCCCCGGAGCCAGCGGCATGCGTCACCGGCGGGATGACGGCGAGCACGAAGCTCTTGAATCCGTGCGGCGAGGGGGTTGAGTCCGTATTGGGGATCGAGTAGAAAGCGGTCGGGTGTGTGCCAGAGGACGAATGAACAATACGTGTCTCATCTGTTTTTCGGCGTTTGTGACAGACCGCACAGTCGCAAGGGAGGAAAGATGGCAAACCAACAGATCAGTCGTCGCAAGTTTCTCAGCGCGGCAGTCGCGTCGTCGTTGACGTTCACGTACCTGCCCCGGCGAGTGTGGGGCGCCAACGAACGGTTCTATGTGGCGGGCATCGGCGTCGGCGGCAAGGGGGCCGGCGAAGTGCGGGACGTGACGCAGGCCGGCGGCACGTTTGTGGCCTTGTGCGACTGCGATCAACGCCGCGCGCAGGCGACTTTCAAAGCGTTTCCGGAAGCCAGGCGTTACACGGACTTCCGCGTGATGCTGGAAAAGGAAAAGGGCCTCGACGCGGTCACGGTCAGCACGCCGGACCACACGCACGCGGCGGCTTCCGTGATGGCCATGTCGCTGGGCAAACACGTGTACTGCCAGAAACCGCTGACGCATTCGATCTACGAGGCCCGCGTCATGGCCCAGGCCGCTGCGCACTACAAGGTCCAGACGCAGATGGGCAACCAGGCCCACGCCGGCGAACCGATCCGGCGGGCGGTCGAGTTGGTCCGCGCCGGCATCATCGGTCCGGTGCGCGAAGTCCACGCTTGGACCAACCGTCCTATCTGGCCGCAGGGGCAAGCCGCGCTGGACGAACGCCAGCGGCTGGCGGACCAGCCCAAGCCGGACGATCTGGACTGGGACGTTTGGGTCGGCCCGGCGCCGCTGCGGGCGTATAACGCCTGCTACGTCCCGTTCAAGTGGCGCGGCTGGTGGGACTTCGGCTGCGGCGCGCTGGGCGACATGGCTTGCCACATCATGGACATGGCCTACTGGGCGCTCGACCTGGGCGCGCCGCTGACGGTGGAGGCGGAGTCGGGCGGCCCGACGAAGGAGACCGGTCCCGACTGGTCGACGATCACCTATCAGTTTGCCCCGCGCGCGTCGGTGGGCGGCGGCACGCTGGGCGGCGCGGTCGGTCCGAAGGCCGCCGTCGAACAGCCGGCCGTTAAGTTCGTCTGGTACGATGGCAAGCGGGACGGCCGGCAAAATGCGCCCTACGAATTGCTTAAGCAGGCGACGGCAGGGGCCCAGCCCGGCAAACCGGCGGCGCAGGAAGCCGAATCGAAACGCGGCAAGAAGAAAGAGAAGAAGGCGCCCGCCGCCATGGACGATCCGTCGCGCTGGGACATGGTCGTGGTCGGCGACGCCGGCATGCTGGCCTTCCGCCGCAGTGCGACCGATTGGATCGTCGCGCCGGGCAGTCGCGCGGAGCAGTTCCAGGACGTGCCGCAAACCATCCGCCGCGTGCCGAACGAGGACGTGGAATGGATCGAAGCCTGCCGCGGCGGCCCGAAGCCGCTGTCCAGCTTTGACTATTCCGGCCCCTTCACCGAGATGGTCCTGTTGGGCAACCTGGCCGTGCGGCTGGGGAAGAAGATCGAATGGGACGCCGCAGCCCTGAAGGCCACCAACGCGCCGGAGGCGGACGAACTGATCCGCCGCGAATACCGGCAGGGCTGGGACCTGCCGGCGCTGCCTGTTCGAGAGCGATGAAAATCGCAGTGCAGGAGCATCGCATGGCGTCCATTGGTGTCGGAGACATGGCCCCCGATTTCAGTTTGCCGTCCCAGACCGGCGGGCAGGTTTCGCTGTCCGAGTTTCGCGGCAACCAAGCAGTGGTGCTTTTCTTCTATCCCAAGGACGGAACCGCCGTCTGCACAAAGGAGGCGTGCAGTTTCCGCGATGCCTACGAGGATTTCGTCCAAGCCGGGGCGGTGGTCATGGGGGTCAGCTCAGACCCGGTGGAGAGCCACCAGGCATTTGCCAGCGGCCATCGGCTCCCCTTCGTGCTGCTGTCCGACGCGGACGGTTCCTTGCACAAGGCGTTCGGCGTCCCCAAGACCTTGGGCCTGTTGCCGGGACGGGTGACGTACGTCATCGACAAGCAAGGGGTTGTCCGGCACGTGTTCAGCGCCCAATTCTCGGCGGACCGGCACGTTGCCGAATCGCTCGCCGTGGTTCGACAACTCGCCCAAAGTTGAAACCAAGGAATGGCTGGGCGTACACATCCCGAAAACGCACACGCAAAGGAGTCCCACGACATGGTTCGCGCTGTCCGACGATCGTCCATCTTGACGTTGGCCGTCACTGGTTTGCTCGCCTTGATCGCGCCTGCCCCCGCCGCCGACTCCTTGATCGTCAACGGCGATTTCGAGCGTGGCCGCGAAGGCTGGTCGGAGTTCTGGTCGCGGACGCCGGGCGGCCAAGCGGCGCTGGACGCCGAACGGAAACACGGCGGTCGGCAATCGCTGCGCGTCGAGCACACCGGCTCGCAGGACTGGAGCGTCTCGCAGCAGCGGAGGCTGGATGTCCAACCGGAGCAGATCTACGAACTGAGCGGCTGGCTGTGGGTCGAGGGCGAGGGCAACGCCACGCTGTGCGTGATCCTGTACGACGCGCAGGGCAAGGCGATCGACTGGAGCTACGGCGGGCAAACGGTCAGAGCTGTGGACGGCTGGCAACCGGTGCGTTCCCGCTTCCTGATTCCCGCCGGCGCGGCGACGATTCTGCCGCGGTTGATTGGAACCGGCCCGTCCCAAGTCTGGCTGGACGACGCAAAATTGAAACCGGCTGGTTCCGTGCGGGAAATGCGCACTGCGAATCTGCCGGCCCAGCTGACCGTCTCCAACGCCGCACTGGAAGTCGCCCTGCGGACCGGCGACGGCACGCTGGCCGTCACCGACCGCCGCACGCAGCAGACGTGGCAGCAACGCAGCGAAGCGCCGATCATCGTGCTGGACGCGAAGCCAACGGAACGCGGCCTCGAGCTGCAATTGTTGGAACCGTCGGCCATGCTCAAGATGACCGCGACGATCGAGTTGGACGCGCAGCGGCCCGAACTGCTCGTCAGTCTGACGGCAAGCGGTGAGGTCCGCAATGCGATCCGCTTTCCCGGACCGTTTGTCACGGAAAAGGGCACATTGCTGATCCTGCCGGTCAACGAGGGCATCAGCTATCCGGCGGACGACAAGACACTGCCGCCGATGTACTACCACACGTACGGCGGCCACGGCTTGTGCATGGGCTGGTGGGGACAGACGGACGGACGCCGCGGCGTGCTGGCCATCGTCGAAACGCCGGACGATGCGGGCGTCCGCCTGCCGCGCGTGGACGGCCTGTTGTGCCTCCAGCCCGAATGGGTCCCGCAGAAAGGCCAGTTCGGCCCCCAGCGGCGATTGCGATACGTGTTCTTCGACGACGGCGGCTACGTGGCGATGTGCAAGCGGTATCGGCAGCACGCTCGCGAGACTGGCTTGCTGAAGACGCTGGCGGAAAAGCGCCAGGCCATCCCCGCTGTCGATCTGCTGGTCGGTGCCGTGAACGTCTGGTGCTGGGACCGCGACCCCATGCCCATCTGCCGCGACCTGCAGGCGGCTGGGATCAAGCGGATCCTGTGGAGCAACCGCAGTTCGCCGGAGCAGCTGAAGCAGATGAACGAGTTGGGCGTGCTGACCAGCCGCTACGACATCTATCAGGACGCCATGAATCCGGCGAATTTTCCGAACCTGCGCGGCATCCATTCCGATTGGACCTCGGACGCTTGGCCGCACGATCTGGTGCTGAAGGCCGACGGCGATTGGGAACGCGGCTGGGTCGTCGACGGCAAGGACGGCCAGCGCTTCCCGTGCGGCGTGCTGTGCGACCGGCAAGCGGTGGCCTATGCCGAGCGCCGGATTCCCGCCGAATTGCAGACGCACCCGTACCGCTCCCGCTTCATCGACACGACCACGGCCTCCCCGTGGCGGGAGTGCTACCATCCCGACCATCCCATGACGCGCACCGAGAGCCGCCATTGGAAGATGGAACTGCTACGTTACGTCAGCGAGAAATGCGGTTTGGTGTGCGGCAGCGAGACGGGCCACGACGTAGCGGTCCCGTACGTTCACTATTTCGAGGGCATGTTGAGCCTGGGCCCGTACCGCGTACCGGATTCCGGGCGGCGGATGGCGGAGATCGTCGAGGACGTGCCCGAACGCGTGGCCAAGTTCCAGACGGGCCACTATTATCGCTTGCCGCTGTGGGAGCTGGTCTACCACGATTGCGTCGTGGCCCAGTGGTACTGGGGCGACTACAACAACAAGCTGCCTTCGCTCTGGGACCGCCGCGATCTGTTCAACGCGCTGTACGGCACGCCCCCGATGTTCATGTTCCGCCGCGACCAGTGGGAACAGAACCGCCAGCGGTTCGTCCGCAGCTACCGCACGGCGACCCCGGTGGCCCGCGCGACCGGCTACGCAGAGATGCTCTCGCACCGCTGGCTGACCGACGACCATGCCGTGCAGCAAACCGAGTTCACCGGCGGCATCACGGTCACGGTGAACTTCGGCGACCAGCCGTACAAGATGGCCGACGGAACGGCGCTGGCCCCGCTGGCGCATCGGTTCCAGGGCCTCTCGGCCGCTGGCGAGTAGCCGTCTTGTAGGCCGGAAGTCTTCTTCCGGCAGCAGATGCGACCGCTCCGAAGCCTGGCTGCTTTGGAAAAGCCGGGCTGCTCCTCAGCCGACGACGCCCGAGCGTGCAGCTACTGGTCTTGCCACTGGCGGAGTGCTTCCTCCAGCCGTTCCGTCACGCCCAGCACCGCAACCCAGCGGCGGAGATAAGCTTCGTCGAGTTGGCCCTGCGTGAACAAAACGTCTTGCACGTCGACCAGATCCCGCGGGCGGCCGGCGATCAGCTTGAGCAGGATCAGATCCTCCGGGCTGACGAACCAGATTTGTCGGCCCTCGTACTCTTCACGCTGACGGCGTGCCAAGAGGCTTTCCTGGAATTTCGACTCGGCCAGGAAGATGTCCACGTCGATCCCGTGGTCTTCCAGGTACATCCGCAACTTCACCAGCGGCATGCCCGCGACCTGATCCACCCAACCCTGCAGATACGGCTCCGCGACCGTGTACCCGGCATCGACTGCCCGCTGGAAAAAATCCGATAGCCGTTCGCGGTCCAGGGCGACCGTAAAATCGACGTCGTGCGTCGGGCGCGGGATCCCGTGAATTCGCACGGCGATACCGCCCATCACCGCGTAGCGGGCTGACAGCGACTCGCAGATCCCTGCGATTTCGGACAGGGCTTGCGTCAGGTCTTTCATGGCGATGACTTCGTGCGGGCAATGGCCGCGAGCATATTCCGGTTGCGGGCGTCGTTTTCCTGCCGAATCCGTTCAAACCGCCGCGCTACGAGGTCCGGTTGGCCGCGCAACAGGAAGGGCGTATTCTCGCGAATCATGCGGATTGTGAGCGCCAGCCGCTGGCTGGCCGTCATGCGGCGGTAGGCTTCAAGTGTTTCGCGGCTCAACATACCTGGTTCCTTGTCGGGGCCTTCCGCCGAACAGAGCAGCCGTCAGGCTCTGGGAGAGGACAACCTCTCATCTCGCGGAGCGAGATCACTGCTTTCTCGCGTGTTCCCTTTCTCTCCCCCTTTGGCACGGCCTAATCGTTGTCCATGTGCGATGGGATGTCGGGGTCCCCGATCCCAGAATTGTACCCCGCCCCACACCGGCTGCCCAGGCGTACCGGAACACGAATTTACCCGTGCAGGTCAGGCCAGACGGGGCGAAGTGCGGTCTGCGTCGCCGCCGTGCAG
>CAYUFW010000032.1:15510-25086 GCA_964443915.1 uncultured Pirellulaceae bacterium | reverse complement strand
GGCTCCCGTTCCAGGTAGTCCATCGCTCGGCTCAGGCCCCAGGATCTCCGGCCGGCGTTTGCTACGCCAACCGCCGGCGTCGGTGATTCTCGTCCCGTCCTGCATCGCGAGCGGATCGCGCGATGTGTAGCTGGGCACTTCTGCTTCGTCGTAGATCGCGTCTTTGGGCTGAGCCCAGGACTATGAGGCCATCGTCCAACTGTCTTGCGGGCTTCGCAGATTTGGCCAGCAGACCTTCGGCGTCAGTCGGCCTTTTCGCTTCCGTCGCATGGCGGCTCCTTCGAGTACCCCGGCAAATCGAGGATGTACGACCGCAGCCGTTTGTTTTGGGTATCCTTGACAAACAGGATGAACTGGTTGCGTTTCTTCGTCTCTGCGAACTGGCGTGCGGTCTGGTCCCGCGTTCGCTCGCTGAGCGTCCCGATGTAGTCGCCTGCGGGGTAGGAGTAGATCTTCTGGTCCGGCGACCTCACCAACGGACCCATTTCACCGATCTGCTCCCACTTGGATTCCGTTCGATTGCCGCTGAATTTGAGCTGGCTTGGCTAGAACTCCACTCAGGCAGTAGACTATTCTGAGGCAGTTGGTCGCGGCGCTCCTGTTTTGGTCGTCATGGGAGCTTGTTTCCAGGTCCGAGGCGAGGAAGGGAAGGGGGGGCTGTAATGGCTTGTCTGAGCCGAAATCAGATTCGGGAAGTGGATCGGCGGGCGATCGAGGAGTACGGGATTCCCGGCCTGGTGTTGATGGAGAACGCCGGGCGAGGGTGCGTCGACAAGTTGTGCGAGTACGGCGTCCGCGGGCCGGTGGTGATTTGCTGCGGGCGCGGCAACAATGCGGGCGATGGTCTCGTCATCGCCCGGCATCTGGATCTGCGGGGCCATCGCGTGCGGGTCATCGTGTTCTGCGATCCGGCGGATCTGCGCGGCGACGCGGCGGCGAACTATGCCATCCTGGCCAAGTGCGGCGTGCCTATCCGCATCGTGACGGGGGCGGAGGACGGCAGTTGGGAAGCCGACCTCGTCGGCGCGGATTGGATCGTGGACGCCCTGCTGGGCACGGGGTCCCGCGGCCAGCCCCGTCCGCCGCTGGACCGCGTCATTGAGCGTCTGAATCAGCAGCCGGCTCGCCGCCTGGCAGTGGATTTGCCCAGCGGCCTGGATTGCGACACGGGCCAGCCCGCGCCGACCACCTTCCGCGCGGACCACACGTGTACCTTCGTCGCCGCCAAAACCGGCTTTGCCGTCCCGGCAGCCGAGCAGTATCTTGGTCAGGTGCACGTGCTGGACATCGGCGCCCCCCGGAAACTGCTAGCCGACGCGGCGCTTTGAAGAAGAAAAAGGGACATTCTTTTTGACTTCCTACGGCTGCGTCTTCTCCGCGGGCGGCGTCTTGATGGTCTCCAGGGGCGTCGTGTCTCCGGGTGGCGGGGGCGGAGGCAGGACGGGTTCCGGGGCGTCGGGCTTCTGCTTGCCGCCGCCGAACAGGTTGTTGAAGAACGGCAGTTCCACCTTGGGCTCCGTCGCTTTCCGCTGCATGTCCAGCGTGGCGTGCAGCACGACCCGTTCCTGGTACATGGTCAAGTCCGCTTCCAGGCCGCGGAACCACTCCAGCAGCGGCGCGCGGTACGAATCGACGGCGGGACCAGCGGCGGCATCCGGCCACTTGTCCGACTTCCACAAGGCAACTTCGCCCGGCGTCTCGGTCAAGGCGTACTGGCCGCCCAGGGAGCAGATCAGCTTGGCGTCCAGCAATTCTTCGGCCGCGGCCAGCGCGCGGTCCCGCGGCACGGACAACTGCTGCGACAGCGTGTGCAGGAGTTTGGCGTTGCCCACGGAAGCCTGGCGGGCGCGCGAGTACGCGAGCTGATTGACCCAGGTTTGCAGCTTGGCTTGCGACAGGTCGCTCACGTGGACGCGGACCTGGGCGTCGTCCGCGGCTTCGGTCGCCGCCAACTGTGGCGTGACCTGGGCCAGCAGATTGCGATCGAAGGCCAGCGCCGAAAACGCGTCCCACTGGCGCCGCCACACGCCCAGCGGCAACTGCGAGTAACCCGCGGCGTCCGGCGGGCTCTGAACCAATCCCAGCGGCAGCAAGTCCAAGAATCCCGGCTTGGGCCACGCACCCAAATAGCCCGGCGTGCTTTGCAGGATCATCAACGTCTTCAAGAATCCGCCGCCCGGCAAATCCGTCAGCGGCTCGTTGTCCTGCACTCCCAGAAACAGATGATGGGGCGGAATGGACGGAACCAACAGGCCGCCTTTCACCGCGGCTTGAACGGCGATCACGTCGCCCTCCGCCGAGCGGATGCGGACGCGCGTCGGCGGGCCCAGCAGCGACGTGAGCCGGCCGTACTTCTGCTCGGCAAACGGCGACAGATGGGCGTCGATCACCAAGCGCTCCATGCGCTCGCCATCCAAGGCCGTTCGCCGCACGCCGATCATCAGCGGGTCCATCTGCTTCCAGCCGGCGCCGTAGAACTGCGTCAGTTCCGCATACCGGGCCGCTTCGTCGCGCGTGACGGACACGACCGGCACGTCGGGAATCGGGGTGAAACTGCCACGCACGCCGCGCAGCGAATCGACCAGCCGTCCGTCGGCCACATCCGGGCCGCTGCCGTCCGGGCGCCGGCCGAAACCCGCTGGCAAGAGCTGGCCTTGCACCAGATCGCCGATCGTCCGGGCGGGCCGGCCTTCGGTCCGTGCGGCCCATTGCGCCAGCTGGACCAATTCCAGATCGGTCACAGCCTGCAACCGCCGGCGCAGCTCGATTTGATACTGGGGACTGAGCAAGCCCTGTTGGAACGCGGACGAGAAGAACACGAACACCGTGTCCTGCCGGCTGGTCGGCATGACCGACCGTGCGTGGCGGAACTCGCTGCTGGCGCCCAGGGAACCGCGACCGTCGCGGACTTGCAGAAAACGTTCAACGATGGCACGGGACGTCGTGACCAGATGGTAGTCGCCGTCCACGAGGTAATAGGAACGGAGGCGGTAGTCCGGGGTCGACAGAAACGACACGTCGCGGCCGCTGATTTGAACCGTCTCGAGCTTGGCCCCGTTGGCCTGTTCGGCCTTCAGGGCGGCCTTGCGCTGGTTGTTCAGGTCGTTGCCCAACAGGGCGTTGCGGGCCTGGAACAACATGCCGATCGCCGCGCCTTCGCGGAGGAACAGGTCGCGGCCGATGAGCGCCACGTCGGCAATCACGGCGGGGCCCAGCAAGTCGGCCAGCGGCGACGACTCCAAAACCAATTGCCGCTGCATCCGCTCGCCCGCCTGGTCGTCGAAGCCGCGGAGCGTGAGCATACGTTCCAGATCGCCGCCGTATTCGTCCTGCAACTTCTCGGACCAGAGGTAGTTCTGGAAACTGCCGAAGCGGATGTAGAAACACTCCTCCGGGACGCGCATCGCGAGCGGCTCGATGTCGATCGATTCGTCGGCGGCGGGCGGCCTCAGCGGCTGCCAAGGAATCTCGGCCGGAACCGGCAGGTCGGCGGAGCCCGTGGAGGCGTAGCCTGCGGTGCTGGTCTGCCGCAGGGCCGCCAGGCGCAGCTTCTCCGCGCCCAGGATCAGTTCCAACGTTTTCTGCGGCTCGGTGGGCGGGCGTTCGGCGGCGCGGCTCAGCAGCGGAGGTTCCAGCCCCAGGCGGCGGGAAAGCATCGAAGTCAGGTACGTCTGGACGATCGGCGGGTAGTCGCCATCCTGCACCTGCTGGCGGGCCAGGGCGTTGTACTCGCGCCACCAGCGTTCCAGGAGCCGTTGGTGGCCGCGCGGATTGCGCGCCTGCCGAGGCGTGACGCGGATCGATCGGGCGCCCGGCGTGTAGACCGTCACATCCAGCGGCTGGACGCCGGTAAACAAGAACAAGACGTTCAACACGTTGGGAGCCGCGACGGGGCTGTTGTCGCCCAGGACCTCGTTCAGCAGCCGGAGAATCCGGCCTTCGGTAAACACTGGATAGAACGCTCGTCCGTTAGCTTCGGAGAACGCAAACCCGTCCAGTTCTGCGGTCGAGGCCCGCTCCGATTCCGGGACGCTCAACATGACCAGTCCGACGCCGAACGGCTCGCCCACGTACGCTTCGCCCTGCGCCCCTGCCTGGGCGGTTACGAGCGTCATCAGGCCCAGCACGGCAGCCGTCCAAAAAGCCCGGCTTTTCCGGGAGAGCCGGGCTTCTGACGCGCGCGACTCGCTTTCCCGGCACACATCCTTTGTCATCATCGGTCTGCACTCTCCTTCAGCAGATGGGGGAAGTTGAGGCCGCATTGTAACCGAGTCTGCCGCTTTGAGAAACTCGTTGACCGGCACCAATTCGGGCCGTTTGGGCTTTTTGACTGGCAGGTCCGTGCATAGAATATTTGTTCCGTAAGCCAAATCTTCGGCGAGATTTAGATCGTTCGTACGGACACACGGATTCGTCATGGCCGACACGCCCTTTCGCACCAGCCCGTCTGCAATTGCCCGGTACTTCTTTCACGATTGCGAACGCTTCCTGCGCTTTTTGGCCGCCAGCCCGGAACTGCGGCGCAAAGAGGGACTGCCGGAACTCGAGTTCGATCACAGCCCGATCATCAAGGCCCTGCTGGAAAGCGGCTATGCGTGGGAGCAGACGGTGCTCCAGCAGTACGCGGGGCCGGACGTCCACATCGCGCCCGGTGACGGGCCCTGCCATGTGCGGCGGTTTGACTGGCAGCAGACGGTCCAGTTGCTTCGCACGGCGCAGCCGGGATCGATGATCTACCAGCCGACGCTGCACCTGCCGTCGGCCTTCTACGCGCGGTACGGGATTGATTCGCGTTTGGTGACCATCAGCGACAACCATCCCGATCTGATCGCCGTGCGGCCGGGCGAGGATGGCCGGCGGCAACTGCGGCTGACGGATCTGAAACGCGGCGAGTCGCTGGAACTGACGCACCGCGTGCAGGTGCTGCTGTACGCGCTGGAACTGGACACCGTGTTGCGCGAGGAAGGCATCGACGACGCCCATGTGGATCTGGAGTACGGCGCGGTGTGGCTGGGCGCGCACCCGGAGCCGACGGAGTTTGCCCTGGGCGAATTGCGGCCGCACCTGGAGAGCTTCCTGCGGCGCGACCTGGTGCGGATCCTGCGCACGGCGGCCGACGAGGCACGTTGGCACATGCACTACCGCTGTGAATGGTGCGACTTCTTCCGGCACTGCTGGAGCCAGATGCAGCGCAGCGACGACCTGTCGCGGTTGTCGCGGCTGACGTCGTGGGGCAAGCGGTTCTTGAACGAACGCGTCGGCGTGCGGACGACGGCCGAATTGGGCGAGTTTTTGCAGCGGCCGGATGCGGACGAGACGCTCAGCCGGTGCGCGTCGTTGGCGGGCTCGCGACCCCGGCTGGCAAAGCAACTGGCGGCCCTGGAGCAGGACCAGCCGCAGTCGCACGGTGCGGCCTCGCCCTCGCTGTCGCGCGGGGAAAACATCGGCGTGTTCCTGACGCTGCAGCAGGAGCCGCTGGGCGAAGCGGTCTATCTGGCCGGCATGTACGTCACGGCGCGGAACGAGCTGCGCGAAGCGGTCTTTTCGGATGAAGTCCGCGAGGCCCTGTTCGACGGCAGCCGGTCGAAGCCGCTAGTGCTGGTGGCCGAGCGGCCGGATGCGGTAGACCAGATCCGCCGCCGCTGGGTGCGGCTGCTGCACGAGGTGATCGTGCAGGTTCACCGCTACAACCTGGACCGCGAGTGGAAGGACCAGTTGAGTCTGCAAGCCTACGTGCTGTCGGAACAAGAACGCTCGCTGGCGGTGGCCTGGCTGCTGGATTCCCTCCGCGATCCGGAACTGGCCGAGCAGGCGATGACGCTGCTGTTCCATTTCCAGGCGCCGGAGTTGCTGGCGGCCAACGAGCATCCCGACCGCGAAGTGCCGTTCCCGCTGGTCGTGCTGCTGGACGCGCTGGGACAGGTGCTGGCGCTGCCGGTGGAAGTGAACTATACGCTGCCCGAGACGCTGATCGCCCTGAACTGCCGCTCCAAACTGCGGCGGAACGAGTACTTCGACTTTCCGCTGGGACCGGCCATGCGGGCCGAGCCGATCCACGCGGTGTGGCATCGCGGCAAGACGGAAACGCTCGCGGACATCGCCCAGCAGGCGGCCACGCGTCTGCAAGCCGCCTGGTCCTTGCTGCAGGGCGTGCGGCATCACGCGGCGGAGTCGATCTTCACCTGGTCCGCCAAGTTCACGCTGCCGGCGCGGAAGGAGTTTGCCGATCCGCTGTTGTCGCGATTGGCGTTTTTCGCCCGCTACGAGAGTCTGCTGCGGTGCCTGGACGTGCGGAACATGCGATGCGAGCCCCGCGAGGTGCAGCTGCTGCTGGGCAAGGCCCTGGAACTGGAAGCCGAGGGCGACGGGCGGTTCAAGATCGTCGGCGGGACGCTGGAGGTCGAGCCGGGCGGCTATCCCGAATGGCTGCTGGTGCGGGACGACGGAGCCGGACGCCGGGCGCAGCTAGAGTATCGCGATTACGCTTGCCGGGCGCAGGTCTGGCAAGGCCGCAAGCAGCCGGCGTTGGCGTTGGTGGGCATCGCCGCGGTGGACCGTGATCCGCTGGGCACGCCCGCCGCGTTGACAGTCACTTCGCAGCACGGGTTCGACGGCGGCGATCCGCGGCCCGGCGAGCGGTTCCTGCTGCACCCGCGGTTCACGGACTTTACGACCGACGGCGTGGTCGAATTCCTGCGGGCCGGTGGCGCGGAAACGCACGGACTGCTGCTGCGCCTGTTGCGAGATTCGACCGCCGGCGACGAACCGCTGACGCTGCCGGAAGCGATCCAGCAGTTGGCCGAGGAAGAGATTGCGGTGTTCGGCCTGACGGACAGCCAGGCGGAGGCGTTTCGGCGGATCTGCCGGCAGCGTGCGACGCCCGTGTGGGGACCGCCGGGCACGGGCAAGACGCACTTCCTGGCCGCGGCGATTTTGGCTTTGGCCGCCGCAGCGACCCGCGCCGGCAAGCCGTTCCGCGTGCTGGTCACGGCGTTCACGCACGCGGCGATCGAGAACTTGCTCCGCAAGATCGCCGCGCTGCGGGCTGCACTGCCGGCGGACCGTGCAGTCGTCATCGGCAAGGCGAAAAGCTGGCACAGCGAAAACGTGCCGGGCATCGAGGTCGTCGAGGGCGGCCGCTTGGGCGCGTGGCTGCACGAACATCCGCAAGCGATCGTTGGGGCCACGGTCTACTCCAGCCTGAAGCAGTATGGCCAAGTGCCGCCATTCGATCTGGCGGTGATCGACGAGGCATCCCAAGTGCGGGTTCCGGAAGCGTCGATTCCGATTGGGTTGATCGGGCCGGAAGGGCGACTCGTGCTGGCTGGCGACCATCTGCAACTGCCGCCGATCGTGGTGGGCGTGTATCCGGAGACGCAGCCGGGCGAACCGCTGTTGCACCGGTCGATTTTTGAAGCCGTCGCCCAGCGTTCCGGTTTGCCGAGCGGAGCCGTGCATCAGTTGACAGAGAACTTCCGCATGAACGACGTGCTGACCAGCTTTGCGGGCGGATTGTTGTACGGGCCGGGATACCGCAGTTTTGATGACACGGTCTCCCAGCGGCGGCTGAATCTGGTGCCGGAACGCTGTTTGGACCCGTTTGTCGAAGCCTGTTTGGACCCGCGGTTTCCGCTGGTGTTTGTCGTCTTGGACGGCGTGTGGGCCGCCCGGGAGAATCCGCCGGAGGCGCAGCTGGTGGCGCAACTGGTCGCGGGGCTCCGCACGACGTTGCGGCAGGCCGACGGCCGGCTGTACGGCGGCGACGGCGTCTTCTTCCACGACGGCGTGTTCGTGGTCAGCCCGCACCGCGCCCAGATCCGGGCGATCCGCCGCGAACTCCGCCGCCAGCGGCGCTGGCAATCGCCGCCGCTGGTCGATACGGTGGACAAGATGCAGGGTCGAGAGGCGGACGCGGTGATCGTCAGCTACGGCGTCTCGGACCCGGAATTCGCCGCCGAGGAGGCCGAATTCATTTACGGCTTGAACCGGCTGAACGTCGCCGTGACGCGGGCCCGGTCCAAGTGCGTGGTTTGCCTTCCGCGGCCGTTGCTCGATGCGCCGCCCCAGGTGTTGGACGTCCCCGAAGCGGCTCGCGGCCTGGCCTTCATGCGCGAATTGGTCGAGTCCGTGTCGCGCAGCGGCGAGGGCCTCGCGTTCGAATTGGACGACGGCGTCCGCGCGACGGTGTACCGGGCGCAGGACTGCTACCAACCGCAAGCGGTGGCGCCGCTCGTGGCAGCCATGTTGGAGCGTGCTGCCGCTGCGGAGCCGGTCCCGCTGCCGTCCGCCCCGCAGCCGACAAGCGGCGCGAGCGCGGCACCCGAAAGCCGGCCGAAACGCCGCCGCGGCAAGAAGACGCCAACCGGCAGCCCCCAGACACCACCGTCCGAGCCCATCGCAGCCGCAGCGGCACCGACGGCCGCGTCGACGACCGATGCTGCGGCGGTTCACCCGTACGCCGTGAGTCTGCAACGGGTCGCGATCGAGGTTCCCGCGCCCGGCGAATTCACGGCGGCCGAAGGCCAACGTCCCTATGCAGACCCCGGAGTAACGGGCACCGGGATCGCTCCCGGTCGCCAGCATCCATCCCGTCCCCTTCCTCCCAGTCATCCCCTTACTCCCATCCGCCGCCCCGCACTCCACGCCCTGCTCGACCGCCTGAACGCCCCGCAGCGCGAAGCCGCTTGCCACGGACTGGAGCCGCTGTTGATCATCGCGGGGGCGGGGACGGGCAAGACGACGACCTTGGTCCACCGCGTCGCTCACCTGATCTCGCAGGGCGTTCCCCCGCAGCGGATTCTGCTGCTGACCTTCACCCGCCGCGCCGCCGCCCAGATGCTGGAACGCGTCGCCGCCTTGTTGCGCGACGCCGACGCGGACCGCAGCGTCTGGGGCGGGACTTTTCACGGGACCGGCACGCGGCTGCTGCGGCAGTACGGCAAAGCGATCGGCGTCCATCCGCGGTTCACGATCTACGACCAGAGCGACGCCGAAGACTTGATGGGGGCTGTCTGCGCCAAGCTGGAACTGGGCAAGGGCGACAAGCAATTCCCGAAGAAACGCACGCTCTTGGCGATTCACAGCTACGGCGTGAACGCCGAACTGCCGCTGGACGAGGTGCTCCAACTGCAATATCCGCAGCACGAAATCCACGCGGACGAACTGAAGAAGCTGTTCGCCGCGTACGCCGAGCGGAAGGCCGAACTGAACGTCTTCGATTACGACGATCTGCTGCTGAAGTGGTGCGACTTGCTGGACCACGACGAGGTCGGATTGGCGGTCCGCAGCCGCTTCGATTGCGTGCTGGTGGACGAGTACCAGGACACGAACCGGTTGCAGGCTCGACTGCTGCAGAGTCTGTGCCCGGATGGCCGCGGCTTGACGGTGGTCGGCGACGACGCCCAATCGATCTATTCGTTCCGCGCCGCCACGGTCCGCAACATCCTGGATTTCCCCCAGCAGTTTCCCGGCACGCGGATCGTCAAACTCGAACAGAACTATCGCAGCACGCAGCCGATCCTGGAGGCGACCAACCGCGTGATCGCACTGGCCGACGAGCGGTACACGAAGGAGTTG
>CAYUFW010000032.1:13617-15500 GCA_964443915.1 uncultured Pirellulaceae bacterium | reverse complement strand
CGCGTGCCGGCGGTGTGCCGCCGCAGTTGATCACCTGCGAAGACGAGCACGAACAGGCGAGTTTCGTCGTCAGCCGGATCCTGGAGCATCAGCGGGCGGGCATCCCGCTGTCGCAGCAAGCCGTGCTGTTCCGCGCGTCGCACCACAGCATCCTGCTGGAAAGCCAGCTGGCCAGGCAGGGGCTGCAATTCGTCAAGTACGGCGGACTGAAGTTTGTCGAAGCGGCCCACGCCAAGGACCTGCTGTCGCTGTTGCGGCTGGCCGAGAACCCGCGCGACGTAGTGTCCGGCGAGCGGGCGCTGTGCCTGCTGCCCGGCGTAGGCCCGAAGAAGGCCCACGACCTGTTGCGCGATTTGCAGGCCGCCGAGGGCCGGTTCGACGTTTGGCGCGAAGCCAAGATCCCAGCCAAAAGCAAAGACATCTGGCCCGAGTTTACATCCTTGATGACCCATCTTGCCGGCAACGGTTCCGTCGGCGACTTGCCGGCGCAAGTCCGCCGCGCGATCGAGTTCTACCAACCGATCCTGGAGGAGAATTTCGACAATCCCACGCAGCGGATGGCGGACTTGGAACAGCTCGTGCAGATGGCCAGTCAATTCACGGACCGCGCCGAATTGCTGGCCGACTTGACGGTCGATCCGCCCAACGGCGATTCGCGCGGCGGTGGCGATTTCGAGCAGACGCTCGTGCTGAGCACGCTGCACTCCGCCAAGGGCCTGGAATGGCGAGTCGTGTACGTGCTGCACGCCACGGACGGCAAGATCCCGCTGGAACGCAGCTTGGGCGATCCCGGCCAGGTGGAAGAAGAGCGCCGCATGTTCTACGTGGCCCTGACGCGCGCCGCCGACTGGCTGTACGTCTGCTACCCGCGCCACGAAGCGTCGTCGTACGGCAACACGTCCTACGGCCGCAGCTGGGGCGGGGCCGTGTTCGACAGCCCCCAGCTGACGCGGTTTATGACCAAGTCGGTCAAGCAGGCATTCCAGAGCCAGCGGGCCGGCGCGTTCGCCGCACCTGAGGAGACGGTGCCCGAAGCCGCGCCGCGCCGGAAGGCCGCCTCGCGGAGGGTCCGGCAGTCGAAAGGGTGAACTGGATGCGGCGAGACGGTCGCATTTGGAGTGCGGCGCCTTGTCGCCGTTTTGGGAACGAGGCAACCTTCGGCAGACTGACAGGGTTCCGCCTTTTCGTCTCCCATCGTTCCAGAGCGCTGCTGGCGTTCAGCCAAAGCGACGACAAGGCGCCGCACTCCAAACGTGTGCAAACATAGAGAAACACTCACCAGCGGTCGTCTTGTGGCCAAACCAAAACAACGAACGGAATTCGGGGATTTCCAGACGCCCCAGCCGCTGGCCGACGCGGTTTGCGGCTTGCTGCGGCGTCGCGGGACGAAGCCGGTTTCGGTCGTGGAACCCACGTGCGGACAAGGCAGCTTGCTGCTGTCGGCCCTGGAGAAGTTTGACACGCTCGCCACCGCCGTCGGCCTGGACGTCAATCCTGCCCATTTGGCGAGTGTACAGCAGCGATTGGCAGGCCGGGCAGACGGGCGCAAGGTGCGACTGGTCCACGCGGATTTTTTCGCCACTGATTGGGCCGCGATGCTGACCGGCCTCCCGGAGCCGCTGCTGGTGATCGGCAATCCGCCATGGGTGACCAATGCGGAACTGGGATCGTTGGGCAGCGAGAACCTGCCGGTGAAATCCAACTTCCAGAAGCACGCCGGCCTCGATGCCATCACGGGCAAGAGCAATTTCGATATCTCCGAGTGGATGCTGATCCGACTGATGGAATCGCTCGACGGCCGTCGCGGCACGCTGGCCATGTTGTGCAAGACGGCGGTCGCCCGCAAGCTGCTGCTGCACGCTTGGAAACACGACTTCCAGTTG
>CAYUFW010000032.1:0-13607 GCA_964443915.1 uncultured Pirellulaceae bacterium | reverse complement strand
GCCGCCGCCGCGATGTACGCCATCGACGCGGAACTCCACTTCGGTGCCAGCGTGGAGGCGTGCCTGCTGGTCTGCGAATTCCGTCCCGGATGCCGTCACCGGACCGCGAGCGTTTACGAAACACTCGACGCCCGGAACTCGGTCTCCGAGTTGGGTTGGCGCCTCGGCCGCGTGGTGGCGAACGTGGAAGCGCTGGACGGCTGGAGCCACCTGGTCCGCGGCGAACCGGACGAAGACTACGTGTGGCGTTCGGGCGTCAAGCACGATTGCGCGACGGTGATGGAACTTCGCCTTGCCGACGGCCGTTGGCGCAACAAGCTCGGCGAGTTCGTGGACATCGAACCGGCGTACGTGTTTCCGATGCTGAAGAGTTCGGAGGTCGCGGCAGGGCGCACGGAGCATCCGCCGAATTGGATGATCGTCACGCAATCCGCCGTCAACGCGGCGACGGACGTGATTCGGGAGACCGCCCCCAAGACGTGGGCTTACCTGCTTGCTCACGCCCCACTGCTGGATGGCCGCCGCAGTTCGATCTACCGCAACCGGCCGCGGTTTGCGGTGTTCGGCGTCGGCGAGTACACGTTCGCCCCCTACAAAGTCGCCATCTCCGGCTTCTACAAGCGGCTGAACTTCCAGGTCGTGGGCAGCTATCAAGGCAAGCCGGTCGTGTTTGACGACACCGTCAACTTCCTGGCCTGCCGCTCGAAACGCGAAGCGGAGTTGCTGGCCGGCCTGCTCAATTCCGAGCCGGCGGCCGAGTTCCTTTCGGCCTTCGTGTTTTGGGACTCGAAGCGTCCGATCACCGTGGACGTGCTGAGACGGCTTGACGTGCGGAAGCTTGCGGGTCATTTTGGACGGATCGGCGAACTCGAACAGTTCGGCTTTCCCCAAAAACGACGCGCAACGCGGAAAGCGCTGTTCTGATCCGCCGCCCTGCCCGACTGTGCGGGTGGCCGTGAATTGTTTAACCGCGACCCAACGGGGAGCGCGTGAGGCGGCGTGCGTGTGGACACTCCCCGCGTTCCCCGGTGGATCGCGGTTAAACGATGCGCCGTTCGCAACGGCACGCAGATTCACAGTCCCCTGCGAGAACGCCGGACGATGAAGGAGAGGAAAAGTAGAATGAACATCCACCGCATTTTCCGTTTCCCGTTTGCCACCGTGTGCCTGTCGTTCGCCGTTCTGTCGGCCGCCGCTGCGGAACCGCCCAAGCCGACCATCCCGGAACCCCGGCCCGCTCCGACCGAGATCCTGATCGGGGCCCATCACTGCCCGCTGTGGGAAGCAGACAAGCCGCAGATGTGGAACCAGGTGGTCAAGCATCCGGAGCGGACGCCGGCCCTGGGGTTCTACTCGCAGGAGAACCCGGAAGTCGCCGACTGGGAAACGAAATGGGCCGTCGAGCACGGGATCTCGTACTTCGTCTACTGCTGGTACCGCGACGGGCAAGGCGGGCCGGTCAAAATGCGGTTTGGCAGCGCGATCCACGACGCGCTGTTCCAGTCCCGGTTCGTGTCCAAGATGCAGTTCACCATCATGTGGGAGAACCAGTCGCGCGGCCGGGCCGGCGTGGCCGACGAAGCGGACTTGATGAACAACCTGCTGCCGTTCTGGATCGACAACTACTTTCGCCATCCCAGTTATCTGAAGATCGACAACCGCCCGCTGTTGTTCATCTACCGGCCGGAATTCTTGGTGCAGGATCTGGGCAGCGTGGAGAACGTGCGGGCGGCCTTCGACAAGATGCGGCAAGCGTGCCGCGGTGCCGGGTTCGACGGACTGTATCTGCTGGGCGAATACCGCGGCCTGGACCGGAACCATCTGCAGCTGATGAAGAACCTGGGCCTGGATTACACGTTCGCCTACTGCTGGCACGTGCAAAACAATCCCGATCCCGCGCGGGCCATCGCCACGCAACTGGACTACCTCCGCCGCACGCAGGACATGGGCGTGTTGCCGCAAGTGGTCACGGTCTCGCAGGGCTGGAGCGGCTGGCACGACGAAGGCAGCATCTGGAAGATCCCGCCGGCCGAATACAAGGGGCTGCTGCAGAAGGCGAAGGAATTCGTGCGAACCTTGCCCGCCGGCCAACTGGGCAGCAGGACACTGCTGCTGGACAACTGGAACGAGTGGAGCGAAGGGCACTACCTCGCGCCGCACAAGGAATTCGGTTTCGGCTATCTGGACGCCGTGCGGGAAGTCTTTTCCACGGCGCCGAAAGACCATCTCGATCTGCTGCCGCAAGACGTGGACCTGGGACCGTACGACGCCGCCTACCGCCGCCACGTCGCAGCCGGTTTCCGGCCGGAGACGTCGAAGTGAGCCGTGCCCTTTCAAGCAGATCATCGATCGAAGAGTTCCGTCGGCAGGGCCGGAGCACCGATGAAGATCAGCGCGAAGGTATCCTCGCAAGAGAACAAGCAAACTGGGACCGTAGTATAAACCGACTGACAGGAGACTCACTATGTACCTTCCTGCGAATCCGTCCGCCCGCCGTCTTGTTTCGGCGGTGGTCCTGTGCGTCCTGACACTGACCTCCCTGGGAGTCGTCGACACCCGACTCGCGGCCGCAGCCGACGGGGGCAAGAAGACGGCCAGCGGCATCTGGCTGCACGCTGAGGTCGACGAGTTGCCCGGCCTGCCGATGGGGCCTTTCGTGCGGTTGCCGGACGGCGGCATCCTGACCGTCGACACGGGGCAATCCGCCGTGCTCAGCACGGATGAGGGCAAGTCCTGGATGAACTCTCCGATCTTTGCCGACGCGACCCGATATGCGATTCGTCCCGAGCGGGCCGTGCTCTGCACGCGCAAGGGCATCGTGATCGTGGCCTTCATGAACGATCGCGAGAAGTCCGGCTGGAAGTGGGACCCGAAGATCTCCGACTCGCCGGACGCGAAACTGCCGACGTGCGTGGTGCGGAGCACGGACGGCGGCAAGACGTGGGAGCCGCCGCAGAAGCTGCACGACGATTGGACGGGCGCGATCCGCGACATGAACCAGACGGCCAAGGGCACCGTGCTGTTCACGTCCATGATGCTGCGGCACAATCCGGGCCGGCACACGGTGGTGACGTACGCCTCGCAGGACGAAGGCGCCACGTGGCAGCGGAGCAACGTGATCGACTTGGGCGGCGTCGGCCATCACGGCGGCGTGACCGAGGCCACGATCGAACCGCTCCAGGACGGCCGGATCTGGCTGCTGATGCGGACCAACTGGAAGTTCTTTTGGGAAGCGTACTCGGACGACGAGGGGCTGACCTGGAAAGCGATGGGCGCCGCGAAGATCGACGCCAGCAGCGCGCCGGGTCTGGTGGAGCGGCTCCGCAGCGGCCGCCTGGTGCTGGTCTGGAACCGCTATTTCCCGGAGGGCAAAGACACGTTCCCGCTGAGCGGCGGCGACAACCAATGGTCCGAAGTGGCGGTCAGCAACCATCGCTTGCAACTGGCGATCGCGTTTTCCGAGGACGACGGCCGGACGTGGAGCAAACCCGTCGTCATCGCCCGCAACGAACGCGGCTGGCTGGCGTACCCGTACCTGTTCGAAGCCCAGCCCGGCGAACTGTGGATCACCACGATGCAAGGCGGCCTGCGCGTGAAGTTGCAGGAAGCGGCGTTCGTCGTCAAGCCATGATATGATGGCCCGAAGGGAGCGAGCGTCAGCAATTCGCTTCCACCTATGCCCTGTCGCTGGCGCGGCAATTGGCAAGCTCGAAGGAAACGAAAGCTATCGAGCCCCCGCCAACCCTGTGAGGCCGCTAAGAAAATCTCCCGAATTCCCACCGGCTTGCCCGGTGGTTGATTACGTTCGGCGTTACCAGGACGCGCCGGCGCTTCAGCCAGCCACCAATCCGCATGACAACGTTGGTTATGTTCCAGGATCGGTCGTCAAGAAGCAGATCGTCAACTTGGGCCTCGAAGCCGTCGACGCATTTTGCCGATACGCCGTAGATCTGATTGGCGGCAATTCTGATTGGCGGCAATAATCATTCTGCCCTCCGTCCGCAATGTTTTGCGGAGACTTGGGAAGTCTTGCCGAGACTTGGAAAGTCTTGCCAGGATCAGTGCGGGCGTGAACGCGCCTCTAATGGAATGTTAGAGCTGGGATGGTGTGCGTCAAGGCAGATAATTCCTCGAAAAAGAGAATCACTCTGGGCGAGATCACCAACCCCTCCGACTTCCCTCGTGGTTTTGAAGATATCAAGGAAGCCAACGAACCTCGATGAACCAGGCGGTGCGGCGGCGGCGTATCAAGCGTGCGATAGCGGCAGCGAGACGATTTTCGCCGGACCGCAGTGCGATTCCAACGCCAGAGGATTGCACGGACGCGCGCCGGCCTGCCGCAAGGCGTTCCCCACGGAGCCTGCCAGGTCCGCGTTGGCTGAAATCAGGAAGCCGGGGACGTCCCCCAACGCGTGTCGTCGTACCGACACCTCGGATTCTGCCAAGGCCACGTTCGCGTGCTCCAAATCGGCGGCCGGAATCGGCGCCGAAGTCATCTCCGTCAGCAGGGACTCCGCCTGTTTTCCGGCCAGGCGGAACTCGCACCATTCACCGCCCCGATCGTGGATCTCCACCTGATCGCGGACCAAGTATTGCTGCAGATGCTCACGGATCTTGGCAGCCCGAACGCCGGAGGCGTGCAAGAGCCGGGATTGAATCCCGCAGAACACCAGCACGTGGGCCATGATGTGGCCCCGAGCGTTGGTCACGAACGCTTCGCAACCGCTGCCAGGCGGCAACCGGTCCACTTGCTGGGTGCACAGCCGGTTCAGAAAGGCCGGAGCGTCTTTTCCGGTCAATTCGATCTGAACGTTCGAACTCACGTCGACCAAGCGAGCGGATTGATTCCCGTGCCAGGAACCGGACGATCTGCGGGCGGCGGCGCTGCGCTGTTCCCACCCCACCGCTGCGGGCCAACCCGCCCGGTCACCGCTGCTAAGGGCGCCCGGCTTTCCATGGGCGTGGCGCCACGTAGGACTAACGTCCAATGGCCGGAGTCGGCCTCCGCGGGCATCATAACCATCCGCTCAGGCGGTCTTGGACGTTAACCCGTCGCGGAAACCCAGCTTTTTCGGAAGCGCGGGGCTTCTTTTCGGAAAAGAACTCCTGACCGCGTGCCCAGGCGGGAAGAAGGCCAGTGGAGGAACTCACACGATGACGGCGAAGCAGGCGACGGTCTACGTAGTTGAAGACGACGCGTCGGTCCGCCGAGCCCTGGAGCGGCTGCTGAGATCCGCCGGTCTGGGGGTTCGCGGCTTCGGCAGCGCCGCCGAGTTTCTGCAGGCCGGATGTCGGGCCGAGAATGCCTGCGTCGTGGCCGACGTACGCATGCAAGGCATGAGCGGCCTTCAGTTGCAGCGTCAATTGAAGCAGGAGGGGTCTCCGCTCCACTTCATCTTTGTCACGGCCCAGGATACGGAAGAGACCCGCGCGGCGGCCATCCGGGCCGGCGGCGCAGCCCTGTTCGTCAAGCCGGTCGACGATCAGGCCCTGTTGGATGCCATTCACTGGACGCTCAGCCTCAGGGGCGACCGGCCGTGTTGTGTGTCCCCTGATGGACAGGACTAACATGCACGAACAAGGAGAGAAAGCATGTCGCCAAGACGCGAGCGGATCATCGCAGACGAGGCCGCCGGGGACAGCGGCCGTCCGTCAGAAAGACTCGTTGAAGCGCAGGTCCAGACCGACCTGCGCGAATCGTGTGATCAGGCGATCCGCACGGTGACATGCCAGTTAGACCGCGGCGTGTTGGCGTTGCGGAGGCGACGGTGTGCTCGCGTGTCCGACCGAGGAAGATGCGACCAAGGTCCTACGCCCAAGGTCCAATGGGAGGCCGGCCACAAGGTGGTAGCCTCACCGGAGCGGTGGACCGGCATCCAGCCGCGATGCCGCCACCGATGAGGACAAGGGGACGTGTTCGGGCCCAGCGGCAGACCAGGAGAGCAAGTTATGATCGCTGAACGGATCGTCGAGAATGCACCGGACAGGCGAAGAAACCGGCGAAACCACGGTATGGCGAGCCAGGCGGAAGTGCCCACCCGGGAGGCGGCAGGCGGTGGCGGGCAGGCCGCTGCGCAGGGCGCGCCAAGCGTCGCACTCGCGCCCGGGCGGACGGCGACTCGATTGCGGGCCGAACGATTGCGGAGAACCGAGATCGCCTACCTGTACCACGACAGTTTCGCCGCTGGGCACGGGGAAAAGATGATCCTGCGCCCGCCAGCGGCCAACGCCGCCGCTCCGCACACGCGCCGTGCGCCCAGCGGCGCAGACTTCTACTTGGCACGGTTGTACGAGGTCCCCCTGCTGAGTCAGGAAGAAGAGACATTTCTGTTTCGGAGGATGAACTACCTCAAATATCGAGCGGATCACTTGCGGCAGAAATTGAATCCTCGCACGGCGACGGTCTCGCAACTGGACAAGATCGATCGTCTGCTGGCAGAGGCTCAGGCGGTGCGAAATCAGATCATCGAAGCCAATTTGCGATTGGTCTTCTCGTTGGCCAAGCGATACGCCAAGGTGGGATCAGCGGCCTTTGACGAATTTCTCGGCGAAGGACATGAGGCCCTGATGCGGGCGGTGGAAAGGTTCGATTTCTCGCGGGGAGTCAAGTTTTCAACCTACGCCACTTGGGCCGTCGTGAACGGCTGCCTCGCGCTGCTGAAGAAACAGGCCTCGGCGAATCATCGGACCCTGTGCCCGCCCTGCGACGCCGTGGAGGATTCGGTCGCCGACCACCGGGCCACCGTGGGCGAGGAGAGGGCCGTCCAGCAAGTCCGCCGAGCGGTGGGGCAATTGCTGTTTGGTTTGAGTTCCCGCGAACGCGTGATTATCGAAGCCCGCTTTGGTTTCAATAGGAATCCGTCGCCGACTTTGAAGGAGCTTGGACAGGGGTTGGGAATCTCCAAGGAACGCGTGCGGCAACTCCAGCAGCGGGCCTTGGACAAGTTGCGAGTCCTGGCCGAGCGTCACCACGTGGAATTACCCGGCAACTGACATCGGCCGAAGGTCCTACGACGAATGTCCAATGGGAGGCCCACGGCTCAGCGGTATTTTAGAACGTGAGATGAGCCGCCGTCCTCTCTCCATCATCCAGACAAGGAGACATGATTATGTTGGTGCTCAGCCGCAAGCCGGGAGAGCAGATCACGATCGGTGAACAGATCCTCGTGACAGTCCTGCAAGTTCGAGGGAACCGAGTGACGCTCGGCTTTCTGGGACCCGGGGAAATCCCCATCCACAGGAAGGAAAGGGCTCGCCCGGTTCCGAAAGCTCCCCGCGCAGAGACGCCAGACCGGACGACGGCTCACCTCTGGGCTGCGATCGAAAATAGCTTGGAGTCACTACCGTGAACACCGCCCTTGCTTCCGGCCTGCCCGACGGCGCGACGCTCTGCTCCGTCTGTGGCCACGGCTTCCCGCACCCGCTCAATGCGTTCGCTGTGCCCTGCGCGGTGTGCGGGTCCGCGCCGTGGTGCCATCTCACCACACAGGATGGCTTCCTGATTTTGGAACTCGTGCCCGGTCGCACGCCCGACGCCGAAGAGATCGACCGGTTCGTCGAGACCCGCGCAGCGACATGTACTCCTTGGCGTGTACCTGGTACTGCCTGCTGGCCGGCCGGGGCCCGTTCCAGGCCGCTTCGCTGCCGGCCATGGGATATCTGCACCGTCACGAGTCGTTTCCCGACCCGCGCGATTCCGTGCCGGACCTGCCGGATGCTGGCTGCCGCCTGCTGCTGCGTGGGGCGGCGAAAGAACCGGCCGAGCGCTTCCAGGACGCCGGCGAGATGATCGCGCAGCTGGACGCGTTGCTCGCAACTCCGGAAGCTGCGTTCGCGTCGGGGGCTTCCTGGCAATCCTTGGCAGATCCGGCGGACACCCGGATGTTGCCGCAGCCCGCACCGGTCTGCTCGGAACCGTCCGTTTTGGCGACGGTTCCGCTGGTCGCATCCCAACCGGCACGGTTCGCGTCCGGGGGCGTCGAGCCGCGCCGCAGAACGCGCCGGTGGCCGTGGCTCGCGGCGGGCGTGGCGGCGGTCGTGCTGCTGCTCCTCAGCGTGGTCATCACGTTTTCCACCAAGTACGGCACGGTCGAAATCACGCTGCGCGGGGCCGACGACAGCGTCCGCGTGAATCTGGACGGTGAGACCATCGACCTCGACGGCCTGGACGAACCGCTGAGGCTCAAGGTTGGCGAGCACCACCTGGTGGCAACTTCGCCGAAGTTCGAGACGGTGACTCGCTCGTTTCGCGTGAAGCGCAACGGGACCACGGTCGTAGACGTGCGATTCAAACCGCGGGGACTGGCCGCCGAGCCGAAGCCCCGAGCCGAGCCCGTACGGACACTGGAATCGCAACTCAAGCCGGAACCGAAGCCGGCGGCTGCGGTCGCCGAAACGCCCCGGCCCGTGCCCATCCTGCACTTCGAATGCGAGGGGGACGCCGCGAACTCCGGTTCGCTGGGCCGCGGCCATAACGGGACCCTGTATGGCAACGGCTTCTTCAGCCCGGACGCCGCGCGCGGCAACCGGGCTTACGACACGGGCAGCGGGGGCTACATCGTCATTCCCGCCACGCGACTGGGCGATCGGATCACGCTGGCGGCGTGGACGATGCTGGCCGACGGCGTGCAAAACATCCAAACGGTTCTGTCTTCCTGGACCAGCCGCAGCGGTGGGTTCTCGTGGGGGATCAATTCCTGGATGCGCAACGACCGGGTCGTGCTCGTCGAGACGTGGTCGCAGGCGGGCAAGTCGTCCGGAACGAGTTCGTCCGCCGGCGCCGTCAGCTACGGATCTTGGCATCACTTGGCCGTGACGTTCAACCGCACGTCCGGCGCCGCCGCCATTTACGTCGACGGCGTACTCGTGCCCCCGGCAGTCCGCATCTTCGACGCGGACTTCAGCGACGACCAGCCCCTGGCCATCGGCGCTACTACGGCGGGATGATGGCGATGCTCGCCGGACGTCCCGTCCCCGTCGAAGTCCCGTTTCATTTCACCGGGCTGATCGACGATCTTCGCGTCTACGACATGGTCCTGACGTCGGCGGAAATCGGGGACCTGGGGCGGCGGAGAAGGGAAGACCACGAAAGACACGAAACACACGAAAAGGTAAGGAGCCCGTAGGCGGCGCGGCCAACCAGCGCGTGTTTCGTGTCTTTCGTGGTGAATCGCTTTCGCCGGTGACCGGCGTTGCGGCGTGCGCCCATAAATAGAGGGAGACCGTGGAAAGTCCTTCCCCATTTCCCCTGCCAGTGCCCGTATGTAACTTCGGCAAGCATGTATTCGCCTTACCGGCGTCGCGGAAAGAGCACAAAACCGGGGTTTCCCTACCGCGGCATGGTGGTACAATCGGCCCCCTGTGGCTCGGTCCCCAAACGAAACCACGGCACTACTGCGAGGATTCGTCCATGACTGTCAGCGTCGCATGTCCGAGTTGTGGCAAGTCCTATCACGTGGGTGACGAGAGCCTCGGCGCGCGGGCCAAGTGCAAGAACTGCGGAGCCACGTTCACCTTGTCCATGTCGATGGACGATACCGGCAAGTCCAAGTCGGGGGAAGCTCCAGCGGGCGGCGTGCCTCCGCAGGACGCGGCGGTTCGCTCGGCGCACGGCAAGTCGTCCGCCGGAAAGGGCCCAGGACAATCCGGCGAGCCCGAGCCGATGCCCAAGAAGCTCGGCCAGTACGTGGTCCAGCGGAAACTGGGCGCGGGAGCGATGGGCGTCGTGTACCTGGCCCGCGATCCAATCCTGGACCGGCAAGTCGCGGTCAAAGTGCTGCCGGCCGAACTGTCGCGGGACGAAGAACGCCTGAAGCGGTTTTTACGCGAGGCCAAATCGGCGGCGCGGTTGCACCACACCAACGTGGCGGCCGTACACCAGGCCGGGGCGGAAGGCCGCTTGGCGTACATCGCGATGGAGTACGTCGAAGGCACGTCGCTGGACAAAGCGGTCTCGGAGACCAAGCCGCTGGAATGGCGCGAAGCGACGCGCGTGATTCGCGACGCCGCTGCAGGTCTGGGAGCGGCCCATGCGATCGGCCTGGTGCATCGGGACATCAAGCCGGCCAATCTGATCCGCACCAAGGACGGCGTGACCAAGGTCGTCGATTTCGGCTTGGCGCGGGGCCAGCAGACCAATTCGCAGCTGACACAGCGAGGCCAAATCTTGGGTACGCCCGCCTACATGGCCCCGGAGCAGTGGACTGGCGGCCCGGTAGCCGCGTCGGCCGATTTGTACGCCCTGACATGTACGTACTATTTTCTGTTGACCGGCCGCCTCGCATTCGACGCCCCGTCCTTGGCGGCGGTAGGTTACCAGCACCGCTACGAGCCGTTTCCAGACCCCCGCCAACACGTGCCGAACCTACCGGACGGAGTGTGTCGGATCTTGAGTCGGAACTAGCCGGCCCGGCGGGTGGCGATTCGTCGCCGCCGCAGGCTGTGCGGTCGGGCGGGATCGGGCCTCCTTCGACCCCCGCGCTGCCCCCAGCCAAATTGGCACCTTCGCCTGTTTCGCGATCGAAAGGGGAAGTACCGCTGTGGGTCTGGATCGCGACGTGCGGAGCCGCTGCATTGCTGATACTGTTGGGCGTGATGATCGCCTTTTCAACGAAATACGGCATGGTCCGGATCGAGTTGCAGGGGGCGGCGGCCAAGGAGGTAGACATCACGCTGGACGGCGAAATGATCACGTTTGGCGGCCTAGACAAGCCGTTGAAGGTGGAAGTGGGGGAACACAACCTGACCGCGCGTCTTGGGGATCTCGAAACCGTCACGCGGTCTTTCCAGGTCAAGAAGAACGAGACGACCATGGTGGCGATAACGTTCGAGCCGACTCCGCCTTTGACGAGCAATGCTGCCGTTTACCGTGTGACCATCGATCCGTCTGAGGCGACGCTGACCGCCAGCGGTCAGGGCGTAACCGTCGCCGGTCAGGGCGCAAATCGCACCGTGACGGTGGCGGAACCCGATGGCAAAACCAAGGCCGTTTTGCTCGCGACGCTGGACGGTTATCGAACACTTCGGCAGCAGCTTCAGCCGGTAGCCAACGAATCTCTCGATCTCGTCCTGCACCTCGAACGATTACCGGAGCCGCCGAAGACCATGGATCCGGCGAGGCTGGCCGCCAACCCCACGGTTGTCGGAACGCCGACCAGGCCGCCCGCCTCCCAGCCTTCGCCCCCCTGGGTGCCGCCCGCCGGCGCGCCGCCGCTGGCCATCGCCCCATTTGATGCGGCCAAAGCCAAGGAACATCAAGCGGCCTGGGCGAAGTACCTGGGCGTGCCCGTCGAGATGACCAATTCAATCGGCATCCGTTTCGTCCTAATTCCGCCGGGTGAATTTGATATGGGATCGACCGAGGAGGAAGTTGCCAAACTGCTGGAGCAGGCGAAAGCTAAGAAGGAGCCGGGCTTCTACATTGACGCGCTGCAGTCGGAGACCCCAGAGCATCGCGTCCGAATCAGGAAGCCGTTCTACTTGGCCGCCAGCGAGGTGACGCAGGCCCAATATGAGCGCGTGATGGGTAGCAATCCGAGCACGTTCAAGGAAGATACAACTTGTCCGGTGGAGATGGTGAACTGGGACGAGGCGTCGGCGTTCTGCCGAAAGCTTGGCGAATTGCCGGAAGAACGATCGGGGCAGAGAGCGTATCGGCTGCCAACGGAGGCGGAGTGGGAGTATGCCTGCCGAGCCGGGACGACGATGAGGTGGTGTTCAGGTGACGATGAAGCTAGTTTGAAAGACGTCGCATGGTACAACGCAAATGCGGGAGGGAAGACACATCCGGTGTGTCAAAAGATGCCGAACGCTTGGGGACTCTATGACATGCACGGAAATGTGTGGGAGTGGTGCCAGGATTGGTGGGGGTGGTACTACGCAAACTCGCCGCTGGACGATCCGACCGGGCCGGCAGGAGGCTCGTTCCGGGTTTACCGGGGCGGTTGTTGGTTCGACGGTGCATCCGAGGGCCGGGCGTCGTTCCGTCACTGGGGCGACCCTGGCTTTCGCTATAGGCAACACGGCCTCCGCCTCGCGAGGGCAGTTTCCTTGCCGGCCAGCGAGTCCACAGAAGAAGGTCGCTTCATCGCCTCCGTCCCCAGCCCCCCCGACATCGAAACCAACGACGCGCCGCCCCGCCTCCCAGCCTTCGCGCCCGTCGGTCCTGCCTGCCGGGGAGCCGCCACCGGCCATCGCTCCGTTTGACGCGGCCAAAGCCAAGGAGTGCCAGGACGCCTGGGCAAAACATCTAAACGTGAAGGTGGAGACAGCGAATTCAATCGGTCTCAAGCTCGTCTTGATCCCGCCCGGCGAGTTCGACATGGGATCGACGGAGGAGGAGGTTGCCAAGCTGGTGCAGGAAGCCAGAGCCGCGAACCAGCAGGATTGGTACATCGACCGACTGCCTGCCGAAGCCCCTCGGCACCGCGTGCGGATCACGAAGCCTTTCTACCTGGGTATCTTTGAGGTGACGCAAGAGCAGTACGGGAGGGTTGTGGGCAGCAATCCGAGTGAGTTCCAATCCGATCGGACTTTGCCGGTGGAGGTGGTTCGCTGGGACGAGGCGGTGGAATTCTGCCGAAAACTGGGTGAGCTGCCTCACGGGGAGTCAGCACCTGGGGAGTATCGGCTACCGACGGAAGCCGAGTGGGAGTATGCCTGCCGAGCCGGGACGACCACGAAATGGTGTTCCGGAGACGACGAGGTAAGACTGTGTGATGTTGCGTGGTACGGTGCGAATGCGAACAGGAAAACGCATCCGGTGGGGCAGAAGGCACCGAATGCGTGGGGACTTTACGACATGCACGGAAATGTGTGGGAGTGGTGCTCGGACTGGTTCGCCTCGGAGTGCTACCAGCAGTCTGCGGGAACGCTGGCAATGAATCCCACGGGGCCGACGGTGGGCTCAGACCGCGTGTACCGGGGCGGGAGTTGGTGGGACGGAGCCGAATACTGCCGATCGGTGTACCGTAACTGGAACCTGCCGTCGTACCGGTCCGGCCCCCTGGGCTTCCGCGTCGCCATGAGCGTGGCGGGCTCGCTAGCGTCAGGGTTTCCACCGATTGACGATAAAGGCCCGAGCAAATAGCCAATTCTGCCCGCAACGACAACGGCTCGTTCGCGAGTCAGGATTAGTTCTGAGAAAATGACGGGCGTGGCCGTGTTTGTAACGAACAGACGTGGCCCTGTTTGTGTGGCACGGCTTACTTGTCAGCCGTGCCGTCACGGGGCCACCAAGGGCGGAAGCGCGCGGCGGATTTCCTCAATCGCCTCGCGAGTCCCGTGCCGGTCACACCAGCGGTAGATGTACTGCCAGTCCAAGGCGTCGCCCTGGACGGCAATCACGCCCTCGATGTCTTCGCGGTCCTTCTTTCTCAGCCAACGCAGCTTCGTGATGATGACGTCCTCGGGGCTGGGAAGTGAAACCGTACGCCCGAGCAAGGCGACCGTCCGCCGGCGCTGGAACCGCTGCTGATCGTGCGGGTCGTCGGTCGAGCGGGGATGCCATAGTAGTTGCTCGAGAACGATCCCGCCAAGAGGTAAGGAACGTCTGCCATACCCAATGCGCTGCACGCAAGCCTCATATCTACGAAGAGGTTAGGAAGAGC
>CAYUFW010000031.1:19380-41202 GCA_964443915.1 uncultured Pirellulaceae bacterium | reverse complement strand
CGACTCCGCTCTCGCCCCCGGCTCAGCAAGAGAGATTGCGTGAATATTACCGGATCAGGAACTGGTGCGCACAGCAGTTCGGCCTAGCAGCCAGGCCGTGACGCTATCCAGCCGATGGCATCTCCCTGCGCTTATCGTTCTGTGGTTTCGCGTGGCAAGAAGGCGAGAGGTTTCATTTGACATTGGGTTCGGGACGAGGCATGCTTGGCGATGCCTCGTCCGGAACCTGCGGTGGCGACGATGTGGTTGGCGCTCAGCTAAAGTGAGCCACCGGGGCTCAGGTAGGCTGCCCCATTGGCTCACAGCGTGGGGCGCTGCGAGTCGGTGGCATGGAGCAAGCGAAAAGGACAGGCATTATCCCGCCGATGGATTACGGTCTATCCGCCCAACTGCTTGTAGCGTGCTTCCAGGATGGCGGTATTCTCCGCGAGCGGGACGACGTCGGCGGCGTCGGCGTCGCCCACCACGTGCAGCAGCGGGACTCCAGCGCGGGCCAGGGGCTCCAGGTTGTCGACCGGGTTGCCGCAGTACTCGGCGAGCCGCCCCTCGGTCCATCCGTAGCTCTTCAGCCAGGCGGCGAAGAACCTCGCCGTGCTTTCGCTGGTGACCTTGCGTCTGGCCCAACTCCGAAAAATCGCGGACACGATCAGTGGCGCACGATGGTATCGTGCCCCAACTTATCCCAGTTGCTCGCCTCCGGCATGTTCACCAGGGCCAGCGATGTCGCGACGGCGTAGCTGCACGTGCAGTGGCGCATGGCGTGCGGCGTGCTGAGGATTCCCCTGGCCGGGATCAAGTTATTGGTGCAGCCGCTGCGAATGCCACGGAGATTCAGGTGCGCGTGATGGTCCTTTCCCATCGCTCAGCGCCATTTGCCTCGCGAGGTGTCTCCCGGGATGGGAACCCAACACATCTCGATCGCCGTCACCGGACAGGCGGAGACACAATCTTCCGCGCTGCGGCAGGCGTCCGGGTGACGCAACACGGCGACCCGATCCAGGATTTGCAGGGCGTGCCGGCCACACGCTTCGACGCAGATGCCGCAGCCGCTGCAAACGTCTTCATCGACGACGGGGATCCATTTTTCGCTGGCCATGCCGGAAGCGTCTCCCTTGTGGTTCGCGCGGCAAGCGAGTTTAGTCAGCCGCGCTCGGCGCAGGTCTCCCGACCTCGACGAAACGGCCGACCGAAGGTCTCCCGGTTCTTCGGAGACCTATCGGTCGGGTCGAGTGCGGGGGCGGAGCCCCGCGCACAGCGCTGAGTTTACCTTTCGGTCTGCGGTTTACGTCCGCCCCCCGGCCAGCTCCGCCTCCCGGCGGATCGCCTTGGGGAACAGCACATTGTTCTCCTTGTGGATGTGTTGGTGCAGGTCCCATTCCAGCTGCTTCAAACCATCGAGCATCGCGCGATACGTATTGCAGGCCCACTCCGGCGGCTGGTAGCCGTCTGTCGAGGCGCGCATGATCCCCAGGGCGTTGCCCGCGCTGTCGTGCTCGTATTCCATCTGCCGGATCGGGTTGGCGACCGAGCCGCAATGGAAGGCGGGGACGCCAGCCGATGACTCCAGCTGCCGGATCATCGGAAACAGGATCTGCTCTTCCTTCATCAGGTGACTGGCCAGTTCCTGGTACAGGCCCACGAACGCCCGCCGCACGTCGGCCAGGCGCGGATCCGATTCGCCATGAACCTCCAGGACCTTCTTCGTCATGGCATCCAAACGCGGCAACTCCGCTTTCAGGTACGCGTGATGCACCTGCTCGATATGGTCCGCCAAGTCGGTCAAGGACATCGCGTCGGCGTCGGCCAGTTCCTCATCGCCGGCGGCGGACTGCGAGTCCGATTGCTGGATCTGCTGGAGCACCGTCGGCGCATCCAGCCCGCGCTTGGAACAAGCGGCGGCCAGCGATTCCCCGCCGCCGCAGCAGTAATCAATCTGCAATTGCTCGAAAACCCGGGAACGCGCCGGACGCTCCTTCACCAATTCGCCGACCGTGGTTTGCAGGTCCAATGCCATAGGAAATACCCTTTCAATTCAGGAGAAAGCCTTGCTCCTCGTTATCCGTTCTTCCGTCCCGAGATGCACGCAGCCGCTTGGCATGGTGCCGGAACAAATACAACGATTTAATGCTTTAATGCACACTTGCTATTTTTTAGGAGCCGGATAAGATATTGTCAACCCGTGTTCAGGAAGGATTTGGTCGATGAGACTGCTGTCGGATGCATCGGAATACGCGCTGCGGGCCGTTATTTGGCTTGCGCAGGAGGCGGCGGAGCCGAAGAAGGTTCGCGACATCGCGGAAGCGACGCACGCGGCGCCGGGGTACTTGGTCAAAGTCCTGCAAAGTCTTGCCAAGGTGGGGATTTTGTCGGCCCAGCGCGGCACCCGCGGCGGTTTCCTCCTGATCCGGGATCCGGCCCAGTTGTCGGTGTTCGACGTGATCAGCGCCGTCGATCCCGTGGAGCGGATTCAGCGGTGTCCGCTGCACCTGGACAGCCACGGGGAGCGACTCTGTCCGCTGCACCAGCGGATCGACCAAGCCTTGGCGACGGTCGAGGCGGGTTTCCGCGAATCGACGATTGCCGACTTGCTGAATGACCCGGATCGACCGCGACCGTTGTGCGAAAGCGCGGAGCCGGTGCCATCGACGTTGGCACCTTAGCACCGTTCGAGGAATAAGTGGCGTAAGCTTCCAGCTTGCGATCCCGCTATCTGCCGCAAGCTGGAAGCTTACGCCACGCAGAAATCGGACAGTTATTTCTCGAACGCTGCTTCGGCAACGCTCGACGAATGATCTTCGGAGGATGCCTTGGCCGCCGGGCCGCCGGTTCCGGAAACCGGGCGGTAGCGCCTTCTAGCTGGTCGATGACGATGGGGGCGATGGGAGAGATGGGAGAGATGACAACTCGAATCGAGGGGATCGGCCCCGACACTCTGCTGCCTGATCTGTTCCGCGCGCACCCGGAGACGCGGGCGATTTTCAACCGCTATGGGCTGCGCGGCTGCGGCGGCGATCAGGGGCCTGCCGAGTCGCTGGCGTTTTTCGCCGGCGCGCACGGCGTCGCCCTGGAATCGCTGCTGGCCGAGATCGAGCGGGTGATTCGCGATCCGGCCGCCCGCCAAGCGGCGCAAGCGCAGCTGGCCGAGGACGCGCGGCCGCGGCTGGCCGACGCGATCTACCGCCCGTTCTTTCTGGCCGGGTTGGGCGTGATCCTGACCATCGGGGCGGCCTGGGGCGTCCTGCTGTTGTGGAAGATCGGGCTGGCCGGTTCGTTCACCGGCGTCACGGCGCACGAAGTGAACGCCCACGGGCACGCGCAGATCATGGGCTGGGTGGGGCTGTTCATCATGGGCTTTGCCTACCAGGCGTTTCCGCGGATGTGGCAGGTGGACTTGCCTGCGCCGCGGTTGGCGTTGCTGGTCTGGCTGGCCATGTTGACCGGGATTACAGCGCGCAGTTCGGCGATGATGGCGGTGCCGGCATCGTGGGCCGGCGTGGTCCACCAGGCGGGCGCCGGACTGGAGATCGGGGCGGTCGTCGTCTTTGCCCTGCAACTGGCGGCGGCGTTTGCGCGGAGCGGCCGACCGCTGGAGCCTTACGCCGGGTTCGCTTTTGCTGCCCTGGGCTTTTTCTTGCTCCAGACGGTGTTCAGCGGCTGGCACATCTCCCGGCTGATGGCCGCGCCGTCCCGCGAGGCGATGCTGGCCCAGATCGCGTCGTTCCAGGCCCCGCTCCGCGACTTGCAGATCCACGGCATGGCCATGCTGATGATCCTGGGCGTCGGGATTCGCATGTTCCCCGTCATCTTCGGCTTGCCCGAGACTTCCCGCCGGCGCGGCTGGACGGCGCTCGGCCTGCTCCTGGCCGCGATCGGCCTGGAGGTCGGGCTGCTGCTGGCGTATCGGTTAACTGGCCGCATCGAGGCGGCCTATGCGCTGCTGGTCCCGTGGCTGCTGCTGCCCCTGGGCGTGGGGCTGATCGTCGGGCCGTGGCGGCTGTGGCGTCCGCTGCCGGAGCCGGGCCGGAGCGACCGTAGCGGCAAGTTCCTCCGCGCGGCGTTCGCCTGGCTGTTCGTGTCGTTCGCGATGCTCCTGCTGTTGCCGGTCTACCAGGCGGCCAACGGGAGCGAATTCAGTCATGCCTACTACGGCGCCATCCGGCATGCGATCACCGTCGGGTTCATCTCGATGATGATCGTCGGGATGGCGGCCAAGGTCGTGCCGACGCTGCGGGGGATCGAGCCCGGCAAGCTGCCGGCGCTGGGGCCGACGTTCGTGCTGCTGAATGTGGGCTGTTTGTGGCGCGTCAGTTCCCAGGTGCTGACCGACTGGGCGCCGTCGGCGTTCCTGCTGACGGGCATCAGCGGGGTGCTGGAATGGACCGCCTTGGCGCTCTGGGCGGGGCATCTGTGCGCCGTCATGCTGGGCTGGGGCCGCTACCGGCCGTCAGCGGCAGCCGACTGGGGCCCGCCGCCGGAGCGGCTCGGCCCGGAGCACCGCGTGGCGGCCGTGCTGGCGTGGCATCCGGAACTCGAACCGGTGTTCGTCGAGCACGGGTTCGAGGCGATTCGCAACCCCGTCCTGCGGCGGACGGTGGCTCGCCAGGTTTCGTTGCAGCAGGTGTGCCGCATGAAGGGCGTGCATCTGGAGCGGTTCCTGGAAACGCTGGAGCGTTCGCGCCGCCCGCGGGAGACGGGCGGCTGCAAACCGCCGATCCAATTGGTCAACTTGACGCTCGGCGGAATAGGCAACACCGCGGCCGGAACATCGCAACGTTCGTCGCCGAGGTAGCCGCGTTCGCCGCAGCGCCCCTGCCGCAGCGCCGACCCGCATTCCGGGAACTAGGGCTGCGGGAGAGCTTGCAGGACGGACGAGGGGACCGGGTTTGGGGGCCGCTGTTGGGGCGAGCCCGAAACGGAGGCGAGCATGACTGACACGCGGCCTGTCTCTTCGCCGCTGTTATCGCTGCGGAGCCGGTTGCTGTTCCTGATCTGCCTGGCCACGCTGCCGGCCGTGCTGTTCACGTTTTTCGCCGCGGCCAACGAGCGCGAGGCCATGCTGGCGCGGATGGAGCGCGAGGCGCTGCAGTTGGCGCGGCTGACCAGCCACGAACACGCGCACCAGATCCAAGGAACGCGCAAACTGCTCGCCTGGCAGGCCTCCAAATTCGCCTCCGCCGATTCGCCGGCTCCCGCGGCCGTGGATTCCAGCTTCCTGCAGGCGCTGCTGGCCGGGCACCCCCAGTTGGCCAACCTCGGCGTGCTGTCCGCCGACGGTCAGGTCGTCGCCAGCGCCCATGCCTTGCCGAGTTACCAGAGCTGGCAGGACAACCCCGTGTTCCGGGCGGCGCTGCAGTCCCGCGACATCGTCACCGGGACCTATGCGATCTCACCGATCTTCCAACGCCCCACCTTGAACCACGCGCTGGCGGTCCGCGACGCGCAGGGCGCCGTCGCGGCCGTGCTGTTCAACGGCCTGGACTTGGAGTGGCTGTCGGACCTGGCCGGGCAGACGGACCTGCCGGAGGCGTTTTCGCTGCTGATCGTCGACCAGCAGGGCCGCGTGCTGGCGTCGAAGTGGGCGGACGGCGATCGCCGAATACGTGGCCCTCGGCGGCTCGGGCTCCGAAACGCCGCACGAGCTGTTGTCGGTCCGCGAGTACGAAGTGTTCCTGGCGCTGGCCGAGGCGCGTTCCGTTTCCGAGATCGCCGCGCGGCTGGACTTGAGCGTCAAGACCATCAGCACCTACCGCGCGCGAATCCTGGAGAAGCTGGGCCTGACCTCCAACGCCCAACTCATCCGCTACGCCCTGGAGCACGGCCTGGTCCCGTAGTCCGGCAGGCTCGCCGGCCTGCATCCTCCTTTTCTTGCGACCGGGGCCACGCGAACGATGCCAAGCCACCGGTCCCGCGCTTCCTCCGCGAGCAGCATGTAGGACAAACACCGACACGCGATTTCCTAAGGTCTCACGCGGGTGTCAGCCGGGCGCTGATTCTTCGCCCTTCGCGGGCGTCCTAAACTACCAGTATGAACGCGAACGTCATTCTGGCTGGGGAAACGGCCTCGGTCGGCCGATCGGATGTTGACGGGCGAAGCCGGGAGCGGACGGCCGTTGGCGAGCCCGTTGCCGTCGCGGTCGTTTCGTCGGCAACGGATCGGCCGGCGACGGATCAGCCGGCGGCCGGGAGGACGGCGATGAGTTACTTGCACGCGAAGCTCGAAGCGATGCACCCGGCGTATTTCGCGCTGGTCATGGCCACGGGCATCGTGGCCATCGCCTGCCAGCTTCACGGCCTGAACGAGTTCGCCGTTGCCTTCTCCTGGATCAATCTGATTGCCTATCCGGTCCTGTGGGTTTTGCTGCTTGCCCGAACGTGTCTCTTCCCGCGGCGCGTGCTGGCGGACCTCGCCAGCCACCAGCGGGCGCCCGGTTTCTTGACGCTGGTCGCGGCCTCGGGCGTGCTCGGCTCGCAAGCCGTCCTGCTGCACGGCAACGTGGCGGCCGGACAAGTGCTGTGGTGGGTCTGCGTGCTCCTGTGGGCGGCGTGGACGTACACGATCTTTGCTCTGTTGACCGTCCGCACGGAGAAGCCCGATCTGGCCGCCGGGATCAACGGCGGGTGGCTTGTGGCCGTCGTCGCGACGCAGTCGGTGGCCGCGCTGGGGTGTGTGCTGCAGGGGAACGTCTGGGGCGACCGCGAGTCGTGCCTGTTTGTCCTGATGTGCTTCTGGCTGGGCGGCGGCATGTTGTACCTGTGGATCATCGGCTTGATCTTCTACCGGTACATGTTCTTCCGGTTTTCGCCGACCGACCTGATGCCGCCGTACTGGGTGAACATGGGTGCGATGGCCATTTCGGCCCTGGCGGGGGCCCTGTTGTACGGGGCCGCGGAAAGTTCCGCGGCGCTGGCTCCGCTGCGGCCCTTCATGTTGGGTTTGACGATCATGTTCTGGGCCACGGCCACGTGGTGGATCCCGATGCTGCTCGTCCTGGGCGTCTGGCGGCACGTGGCCCGCCGCGTGCCCTTGACCTACGACCCGCTGTACTGGGGCCTGGTGTTCCCGCTGGGCATGTATTCCGTCTGCACGTTCCGGCTGTCCGAGGCCGTGGGCGTGGGGTTCCTGACGACGATCGCCCGCGCGTTTGTCACCGCGGGTTCCGCCGCGTGGGCGCTGACCTTTCTGGGCTTGGCCGCCCGCATGTTGTATGCGGTCCTGTTGGCGGTCCGGCAGCGGGCGGCGGCCCGCCGTCGGCTGCAGGGTCAGACCCTGCGGCAGGACCGCTGGGAAGGACGTCTTGAGAGACCTGTTCACGAACAACCATTGGTCGTGATCGCACGAGGAGGAGGTTTGTCCCCATGAGTACTGGACATTGGCACGTTCCCGTGACCGGTTTGCACGATTTCACCGCGTCATCCCCGGCCGCTACGAAGCCCGTTGCGTCGGCCGCGCCGGACATCCAATCCGTCGCCGAGCGGCGGATGCGGCGCGGCACGCGGCTGGTCATCAGCGGCTTTGTCGTCACGATCGCCGGGATCATCGCTTACTGCCTGGCCTGCTTCGGGGCCGCGCAGAACGTCACTGCCGGCTCGCTCGAGGAGGCCGGGTGGTTTGTCACGCCGGCCCTGGGCGTGCTCGGCCTGGGAACCCTGCTGTGGCTGGTCGGCTCGTTTCTGTTCCTGAGCGGCGCCCTGGACAGCGATCCGGAAGGCCCGGACTTGCACTTCTGATCGGCGTGCTGGCAGCCGTTCCCGTTGGTGGACGCGACATTCTACACTCTCCCCCGTTGAGCGGTGCGTCGATGGCCCGAGCGACCGCTCTGAGCCAACGGTCATGGAGGCGGTGCCGCGGACTGCGGACCCCGCTCCCTCTGCCACCGCCTGGCTTCTCCGGGATTGCCGAGGGCGGTGTAGAGTTCGCTCAGCCGGTCGATGGCTTACGTCAGGCATTTTTTTCTGCGGCCGGGATCTCGGCGGCGTGCTGTCTCAGCCCCTGGTAGCCGGCCTTGAGCAGGGGCTCCCACAGCGTCGAGATTCTGCTCAGGTGGTCTTGCGCTTCGCCGCACATGATTCGGCCACGGATCGACAGACGAGGAGCTAGATCTTCTTTCCCGGTCGGAGGGCATCCGCTCCACGGCTATGTTCTAGAGCTTGCCATGAACAATTCAAGTGATAGGATGTCTCGAGTAGGCAGGAAGGCGAGGGGAGAGGCGCGTGACCGGCTGGGCATCGAGGACGCGAACGACTTGATCGCCGACGTTCACCAGGCGTTGGACCAGAGGGGAGAGGAATCGTGAAAGCGGTATACGTTCTGCAGCACGTGCCGCGCGAGACGCTAGGCAGCTTGGAAAGCCACTTCCGAGCGGCGGAGGTGGAGTGGCGCGAGGTGGCCATGTTTTCACGGCAGACCGCCGAAACGCCTTGGGTCTGGGACCAGGTCGCGGGGCTCGTCGTGCTCGGCGGGCCGATGAACGTGGATCAGGTCGCGGAGCACCCGTTTTTGTCGTGGGAAACGGGATGGATTCAGGAGGCGGTCCGCCGCGAACTGCCGGTGCTGGGGATCTGCCTCGGATCGCAACTGCTGGCCAAGTCGCTGGGGGCCAGGGTGTACGCGAATCGGGTCAAGGAGATCGGCTGGTACGACATTGAATTGACGGCCCCGGCGGACGATCCGCTGTTCGGCGCTGTGGGCGGACGGCGCACGGTGTTCCAGTGGCACGGCGACACGTTCGACTTGCCTGCCGGGGCGATCCAACTGGCGCACAGCGAGTTGTGCGTGCAGCAGGCATTCCGCTTCGGGGCGAATGCGTACGGGTTGCAGTTTCACGTGGAGGTCACCGCCGGCATGGTGGACCAGTGGCTGAACGAGGCGGAGAACCAGCGGGAGTTGAGCGGGCTGGATTACATCGACCCAGCGGCGATCCGGCGGCGGCTCCCCAGCGCGATCGGCGAGATGGAAATCCTCGGACAACCAATCTTGTCGCGGTTTGCCGGGATGTGCAGCGAACGCGGCGGCAGGCCCGTGGACAATTCGGCTCAATCACCGCCGCCGAGTTCTTCGTAGCGTTGCTCGTAGCAGTGGGAACACAGCCGTAACCCGTCCATGCTCAGCGGCGCCAGGACGGATACGCCGCAGGAACCGCAGCGGTTGTCCAGGTGTTTGCGGGTGTGGAAGCTGAGCATCACCAAGTCGTGCGCCAGGCCGTTGCCATCCTGGGCGTGGTCCCGCAGCACGGCCTCGCGTTCGAACCCCAGCCGTTCGAACAGGCTCAGCGCCCCCGTCTGGTCCGGGGTCATCCGGGCGACGAGCTTGGTCGCGCCTTCTTCCAGAGCCACTTCGAAAGCTAATTCCAGCAGCCATCGCCCCAGGCCGATGCCGCGGCACGATTCGGCGACGACGACCCGCAATTCGGCCACGTGCCGCGTCCACCGCACGTTGCCGCGCTCCACGGTGGCATAACCGACGATGTCGTCGTCCTGCCAGCCCACCACGGTGAACAGACTGCCCTCGGCAACGCGTCGGATCCATTGATCGACGACCGGACCTTGAGCGATGTCCCGGTCCAAGAACAGCAGGTCCTGCTCCGGCAGCTCGCTTGCGAACCGGAGCATGGCGTCTCGGCACGCGGCGTCCAAGGGCCGGAAGACCAAGGCCTTGTCGCGCAAGGTGACCGGCAGAGGAAAACGCTGACGGTGATTGGAAAGTGTTTCCATAAATGGTTCTCCACGAAGTAAGAGCCTGCCCGATGCCCATCCCGCGCGGCTACTCGGCCGGCCGCGTGCGGGCCAGGAGATCGTTGACCTTGACTTTCAGAATCTCAAAATCCACCGGCTTCTCGACAAAGTCGCTGACCGGCAGCCACGTGGGGTCGATGTCCTTGTTGCTGAACCCCAGCGGAAACTGCTGGTTGACGGCCGTCAGCATCAGGACCGGGATTTCTCCCCATTTCTTGCGGATGGCCCGCGCCAACTCGAACCCGCCGCTGGGGTTCTCCGGGAACATCACGTCCAGGATCACGGCGTCCGGCAGTCGTGCGGCCAGACTGGCTTGCGCCCCCGCCGCATCGCTGACCACGGCCACTTCGTGCCCCTCGCCCCGGCA
Organism: uncultured Pirellulaceae bacterium; assembly: GCA_964443915.1. Lineage (GTDB taxonomy): Bacteria > Planctomycetota > Planctomycetia > Pirellulales > Pirellulaceae > Anammoximicrobium. Next base: position 31,103 of record CAYUFW010000031.1, on the reverse strand, counting down.
AACCGTGGCGACCGCAGCCGAAAAATCCTCGTCGTCATCGACAATCAACAAATACGCCATGGGAATCTCCTTGTTATCCAAAGGCAACCGCATCCGGGACCGACGGCATCCGCAGCGTCACGCGCGTTCCCCAGCCCGGCGAACTTTCGATCCTGACGGTGGCCTGCAGAGCTTGGGCCACCAACCGCACGATGGCCAGCCCCAGCCCGGTCGAACTCTTGTTGTGCCGGGCCGCTTCCGTGGTGCGGTAGTAGTCTTCAAAGACGTGAGCCAGCTTGTCCGCAGAGATGCCGATGCCGCGGTCGCGGACGGCCAGGCAGGCCGTCGCCGGGCCGTCCGGCCCGCAGCTGACCGCGACCCGTCCGCCGTCGTACGAGTAGTTGACGGCGTTGTTCAGCACGTTATCGATCAGCATCACCAGGTGGTCGCTGCTGCCGCGCACGAGGACCGGCTGCAGACGGGTTTCGAGCGCGATGCCGCGCAAGGCCGCCTGCGCCCCGATCCGCTCGACTTCCCGCTGTACGACGTCCCGCAAGTTGAAGACCGTCCGCGGCGGCTCGGCCTGGGCTTGGGAACGCAGGTTTGCCAGCTGCAGCATCTCCTGGATCTGCCGCGACAGCATCTGCGCCCGTGCGGCGATCTTCTCGATCACGGTCCGCGATTCGGCGGCCAGCGGGCCGGCGTAGCCGTTCAACAGCAACTGCGTGTTGGCGTGGATGGCGGCGAACGGGGCCTTCAACTGGTGCGTGGTCTGCAGCATGTGGGACGTACGTTCGGCGCTGCTGGCTTCCAGCCGGCGGTTGGCCGCCGCCAGCTCCCGCGTGCGTTGGCGCAGCTCCGCGGTCAGCCGCGAGGCCAAGTACCAAATGACGGCCCAGACCGCCAGGAGAGATCCCAGTTGCCACAGCTGGCCGTCGAGGCCGGTTGCCCCGGCGGCGGGCAGAGCGGACGCGGCCTGCGGCGCAGGCAGGACTTCGGTCGCCTGCAGCAGCGTCAGCGTGCCGAACAGCACCGCCGCAACGGCGGTCACTCCGAGGCTCTCCCCCGGCGGGAAGAAGATGCACGCCAGGACGATGTGAAACAAATAGGCGACCGGCGCATACGTCAGACGGCCGCCCACCGCGTGGACCACGGCGGTCAGCACGATCAGGTCCACCACCACCTGGCACCACAAGTGGCGTCGCACCGAGCCGGCCGGCGAGTCCGCCGGCAGACGCCTCAAGGTCAGCAGGTACGCGACGTTCACCGCCGCCAGCGCCGCCGCACAGGCCAGCAACCAGGCCGGCGGCAGGGAGGCGGCGAACCACTCCGGCCAGCCGGGCCAGCACGCGGCCAGCCCGGTCGCCGCCAGGACGCCCGCGACGATCCACCGCAGCCGGCAGAACCAGACGGCGTGCTGCCGCAGCAGCGCGCGGGTGGGCAGTGCGTCCCGCCCCGCGTCGTCCGGCGCCGGCGGCGCGTCGGGACGATGGGGCGACAGCTCGTACGCCGCCACCTGGACTTCGTCGGCGGTGGGTGGGGCCAGGTCGTTCATCGCGCGTCAGTCAACTTCCCACGTGGTGCCCGCGTTCAGCAACTTGTCGACGTCGCCGCGTCCGCGTTGGGCCACGGCCGTGTTGATCTGGGAAACCAAGAGCGAATCGTACGTCGGCCGTTCGACGTCCCGGAAGACGCCCAGGGCCAGCGGAAACTCCGGCGGCTCGAGCGCCGCCAGCAGGGCCGCCAGGGCGGGCGACGCCGCCCCGGCATCGTGGATCAGCAACTCGCCGAGGCTGGCCTCGCCCGCCTCCAGGTCGACGATCTGCGGGGCCAGGTTCCGCGTCGCGATGCCCTTCCGGCCGCCGGCGCCAAAGCGGATCGGTTCGCCGTGCCGCAGCAGGATACGGTTTTCTTCCGCCGCATCCCGTCCCCCGGCCGTGTCGAAGGCGCCGTCGTTGAACACCCGGCAGTTCTGCAGGATTTCGACAAAGGACGTCCCGCGGTGGCGGGCGGCCGCCTCCAGCGTCTGCCGCAGATGGTTCGGGTCCGCCGCGATGGTCCGGGCGACGAACGTCCCTTCGGCGGCCAGGGCCATTTGAATCGGCCGAATCGGCTGCTCGATCGTGCCCATCGGACTGGACTTCGTCTTCTTGCCGAATTCGGATGTCGGCGAGTACTGGCCCTTGGTCAAGCCGTAAATCCGGTTGTTGAACAGCAGGATGTTCAGGTCGACGTTCCGCCGGATGGCGTGGATCAGGTGATTGGTGCCGATCGACAATCCGTCGCCATCGCCGGTGACGACCCAGACCGACAGCTCGGGATTGGCGCACTTGACGCCCGTGGCGATCGCCGGCGCCCGGCCGTGGATGGTGTGAAAGCCGTAGGCGTTCACGTAGTAAGGGAACCGCGACGAGCAGCCGATCCCCGACACGAACACAAAATTCTCGCGGGGAACTCGCAACTCGGGCAGCACCTTGTGTACCTGAGCCAGAATCGAGTAATCGCCGCAGCCGGGGCACCAGCGGACGGTCTGCGGCGATTGAAAATCCTTCGACGTCAACACTCGGAGGCAATCGTCAGCGGCAACGGCGGGCGTTTGGACTTCAACGGTCGTGGTGCTCACGGTCTAACAACTCCTGAATGGCGGTACGGACTTCGCGGATCAAAAACGGCCGGCCGGCGATCTGGTTCAAGGAGAAGAAGGACGCCGCAAAGCGGTCGCGGAGGATCATTTTGAGTTGGCCGCAGTTCCCTTCGACGACCAGAATCCGGCGGAAGCGGGCCAGCGTTTCCCCGGTGTTCTGCGGCAGCGGGTTCAGGTAGCGGAGGTGCAAATGGGCGACGCTCCGGCCTTCGGCGTGCAGTTCCTGCACGGCGGCGGCGATGGCCCCGTAGGAACTGCCCCAGCCGACCGCCAGCACGTCGCCTTGCTCGGCCCCCACCACTTCCGCCGGCGGCACGTCCGCCGCCATGCGGGCGATCTTGGCGGCCCGGTAGGCCACCATCTTCGTGTGGTTCTCGCCGTCGTAGCTGACCGTCCCCTTGCCGTCTTCCTTCTCCAGGCCGCCGATGCGGTGCTCGAAGCCCGGCGTGCCGGGGGCGACCCACGGCCGGACCAGCGTCTGGGGATCGCGGCGGTACGGCGCGAAATCCTCCGCCGTCACGTTCAGCGGCCGCCGCAAGTCCGGCAGCGAGGCGGGATCGGGAATGCGGAACGGTTCCGCACTGTTGGCCAGGAAACTGTCGCTCAACAACAGCACCGGCGTCATGTACTTGGTGGCCAGCCGCACCGCCTCGAAGGCCATCTGAAAGCAGTCGCCGGGCGAAGCGGCCGCCAGCACGACCGCCGGCGATTCGCCGTGCCGCCCGAACATGGAGATCAGCAAGTCGGCCTGCTCGGTCTTGGTCGGCATCCCCGTGCTGGGCCCGGCCCGCTGGACGTTCAGCACGACCAGCGGCAATTCGGTCATCACGGCCAGGCCGATCGCTTCCGACTTCAACGACAACCCGGGGCCGCTGGTGCCCGTGATGCCGACGGCACCGGCGAACGACGCGCCGAGGGCCGCGCAACAGGCCGCGATCTCGTCCTCGGCCTGGATGACGCGGATGTCGAACTCCTTGTGCTTGGCCAATTCGTGCAACACTTCGCTGGCCGGTGTGATCGGATAGCTGGCATACACCAGCGGCCGGTCCAGGCGGTGGGCGGCGACGATGCAGCCCAGCGCCAGCGCCTCGTTGCCCGTCACGCGGCGGTACCGGCCCGGCGGCAACTCGGCCCGCGCCACCTGGTAATGCACCCGGAACAGTTCGGCGGTGTTCGCAAAGTTTTGCCCGGCCCGCAGGCTGGCCGCGTTGGCCGCCATCACCTCCGGCGTCCGGGCGAATTTCTTCATCAACCATTCCAGCAGCGGCTGCAGCGGGCGGTCGTACAACCAGAGGGCCACGCCCAGGGCGAAGAAGTTCTTGCAGCGTTCCCGCTGCGATTTCGGCAACCCCGTCGCCGCCGTGGCTTCCTCGTTCAAGCGGCCCATCGGCACCGGGATCAGCCGGTAGTCGTCCAGCGAGCCGTCTTCCAGCGGATTGGAATCGTACTCGGCTTTCTGCAGGTTCGCCGCCGTGAAGGCGTCCTCGTTGGCGATGCTGATCCCGCCTTTCTGCAATTCCGGCAGGCAGACCTTCAGCGCCGCGGGGTTCATCGCGACCAGCACGAACGGCGCGTCGCCCGGCGTGGTGACGCGCTGATCGCCGAAGCTCAACTGATATCCGCTCACGCCGCCCAGCGTCCCGGCCGGGGCACGGATGTCCGACGGGAAGTCCGGAAACGAGCAGATCGCGCTGCCGCTCATCGAGGCGATGTCGGCGAACTGGCCGCCGACCAACTGCATGCCGTCGCCCGAATCGCCCGCAAAACGGACGGTGGCGTGCTGCACTTGGATCAATTCTTTGCCGTGGCCGGATGCGCCAACCATCTGCATATCTCTCCGTTCAGGTCCAATTCCAGGGTCAGAAGCATTGAATCAAGGGCCGCGGCCTGCTGCAATCCTCATCGAGATCACCAGTCCGGCGAAGCGGTCTTCGGTGCTGGTCCGCTGCGGCAAGTGGCACTTCAGGCATTGGGACGACAGGCGGATCGAGCCCGCGAAGCGATACAGGTTGTCTTCCAGCCCCTCGTGCTCCGCTTTGCCGGCGGCGAGCTGCTTCACCGCCTCGCGCTCGAAATCGTCGCGCGGCTTGTTGTCCACGTTCATGGGCTCGGCGTTGACCGCCAGCCAGTGGACGTTCACCTGCCAGCTGCGGGCCAGTTCTTTGAACACGTCCTCCAGCGACCGCGACGGGATCGACAGCCGCTGCGTGGGATCGAAAAAGTCGCGGTGCATGACCTGCAGCGCACCGTGAATCGTTTCGTACAGCACCCGCGCCCGAATTCGGGCTTCCTGTTGGCTCGGCGGCAGGACCGCCTCCGCGGCCGCCGCTTGGCCTTCCCCGCCCAGCACGCAACGCACCGAGTTTGCCGGCCGCGCGGCCCAGGCCAGGGCCAGGAGCACGATCAAGATCAAGATGGCACGAGTCATGGGTTCCTCCTCCGAAGCAGGGCCGCCACGGACGGCGTTTCACGTACGTCAGGCTTTCCAGCCTGACCGGCCCGCCTGGAGAGCCGGTTGCATCTTTTAGACGAACGCTTGGGCCCGCGGCACACCGCAGCGATCGGCCAGGGCATGGGCGAGCGAGAGGAATTTTTCTCGCGCGTTGGCGCCCAGGTCGGCGGCCTCGAATTGGGCGTACGCCGCCTGGATCTGGGTGTCGTCTTCGTCCGTCAGCAACTGTTCAGCGCGTGGGAACAGACAGTGATCTTCTTTGACCATATGCTCGCGCAGCAGACGGATGTAGCTCTGGCCGTGCTGGATGAACCACTGCACGGCATCGGCGTCGCCGGCCGACGCGGCGGCCGCGTAGCCGTCCATGCCTTGAAGGTACAGCCGTCCCAGTTCGTGCTCGCGGCGCATCACCGTCAGCGGCCCACAGGGACTGCCCAGGCCGCGGGTTTCCAGCACCGGAAACAGCTGAATCTCCTCCTTGCCGTGATGACCGCGGTCGGCAAAGGCGCGGAAGAATTCGATCGCTTGCCGCGCCGCGTCGCCGTCCAGCCGGCCATCGGCGGCGCAGCGTTCCAAAATCTTCTCCAGGCAGGCCAGCACCTGCTCGATCAGCCGGTGCTCGTTCATCAGGATTTCGAGAGATGTTTTCATGAACGGATTTCCTTGTTAGCTGTGATGGTGTTAGCTGTGATGGTTCGTGCTCCGGCGTCGGGCGAAAAAAGCTGTGGGCGTCGAGTCCCAGCCTAGCCCGTTCTCGCCGGGACCGATGACCGGCGCATCCTCCGCATTCTCACGAATTCGGCTGCTCCCGGTCGACATGCGCAACTCTCGCAACTGTGCAGGATGCACATGATCGTTATATTCATTGTTCACTGACAGGTCAATAATGCGCCGATAAGATCAGGCCGAAGATTGCGTTCGGCGGGGGCAAGCGCCTGATGCCGGCGACGCAGAAGCCTTCGCCGGTCAACCGATCCGCTCGCCTGTCGCGGAGCCCGTCTGTAACCGCCAGCGGGCTTGTTGGAAGGCCCACAATTCCTCGGACTCGATCTGGCCAGCCCGCTGCAGGAACCTCAGACGCAGCACGAGTTTGTGTAGCAGTTGCAGAGCGATTCCCGGACCGTAGCGCGTGTAGGCTTCGTTTTCGACAATCACATTCGCATATTCACAGGCCGAGAACGCCTCTTCTCGACGGTGAAAGCCTCCGCAGGCGGCGATGAACAGCGACGGGAAAGCCCGCCGTGCGGCCTCGATCGCCGTTTGCCGGTGGGCGGCGAGACTGCCCCCGCATTGGATTGCCGTCTCGAACGGCCAGCAGGCCGGGTTGGGCGTCTGTTCCCGCGGCACCTCGCGGCCGCCGACCGCGACGATCCCCGCGCCGCCGCCCTCGGCAAAGGCGCCGACCAGATCCAGCCAGCTTCTCTCGCCCGACGTCTCGAAAGCCGGCATTTCGACCAGCAGCAGCCGGCCGGGGGCGGCTGCCGACATGGCCTGAGCGGCCCGGCGGAAGATCGGGGGACACCAGACGCCGGGCCAACCGGCCAGCGCAGGAAGCCAGACCAGACCGTCCGCGTACGGGGCCAAGGCTTCCGCCATCGTCTCCAGTTCGCGCAGCAAATCCGACTCGTCCGCAGCGGACCGGCAGCAGCCTACGATGGCAGGCAAAAGGACCGCTGCGCCGCCCGCCTCGCGATAGGACCGCAGGCGGTCGCGGACCGGCACCAGTCCCTCGCTCGCATACGTGGGCGGGACGAACAGATCCTCCCGCCGCGCATCCTCCTGAAACGGCATCTCGGCCGGATGGTGAGGATGCACCGCAATCGGCCCCGGTATCTGCAAGCCGTACAGAAAGGAGAGAGGCTCCAGGCCTTCCGCATTGGGATCCACACCGGCCGCGGTTCCGACGGGCGTCGTCCATTTTCCCGCGACCGGGACGCGGAGTCCGGCATACGAGAGGGCCTCGTCAAAGCACTCCAGAAATCGCTCCGAATGCCGCTTGATGACGTGCAAGTGCGTGTGCAGTCCCTCCAACGCCAACGCCTGGGCCTTGACGATGTCGCCTCCGGCGTGTCCCTGAAGGATCGGCCGAGCGGCCCCGTGGAACGTCCCCGGTTGCGTGAGCGCCAACGCAAAAAGTTGGTCGACGGCCTTGCCGAACAGACCGCTGAAGTCAATGCGGAATTTCATGCGTAGACAATCCAATGGATGGAAGACGGAGCAAGGAACCGTTGTCCTCGCTTCGAGACGCCAGCCGCGTCTGCCGGCCCGATCTTCGCAGATTGCCCGCCCACCCGCAAGGCACACCGCCAACGGGCTTGCTGTTTCGCGTCGGCTTCGGTTCGCCGGATGGAAGATCGTCCAGGTCGTCCGTCATGCGGGCCTTTGTCCGGCTGCGGGAGACCCTGTCGCTGCACAAGGAATTGGCGCACAAGCTGACCGAACTCGAACGACGGATTGAACGTCACGACGCGAGCATCCAAACCCTGTTCGAAGCGATCCGGCAACGGATGGCTCCGCCGACGCCGCCCCCGAGGAAACCAATCGGCTTCCATTCCCGCGAAAAGCGTGCGGCGTGCCGGGTGCGCGGAAAGCGCGGACAAGCATGACACCCGAACAACGACAGGAAGCGATCCGGTTGCTGCCGCAGGGTGAGTTAGCGTGGTCTATCGCACGAGGCGTCAAAGGCAGCCCGAACTCCTGACGCTTGTTCACCGCGCGCATCAGTCTGCCGAAGCTGGAACTGGGGTCCTTTTCCTTCAGCCACGCCGGCGGCGCCGTCCGTTGGTTGCCGGACAGGTTTAGCGACTGCAACTACGTGAGCTGGCCGAGCGACTCCGGCAACTCGGTGAGTTTCTCGGATTCAGGCCGAACGAAGCTCCAACTCAGGTCGAGTTCCTTCGCCCCCGACTGCCGCGCTGCTTCAATCTTCCGTTCCGCTGCTCGATAAGCCTCGTCTCGTGCCATAGTCAGGTCTCGGTTGAGTTGTCTAGGTGGACAGCGTCACTTTTCGGCTGTGTCCGCATTTTCCCTTGCCCCGAAGGGGCCGACACAAATCAGCCCAGGGCAAGGCCACGCGAGCCCGGCGAGCGTGGCCGCCGCCCTGGGTGTCGTATCCCACGGATTCCCCAAGCCCTGAAAGGGCGACACAGGCATGGGCCTCCGCGTTCTCTTGTGTCGCCCTTACAGGGCTTCGGTTGCCGATGCTCTCCCTACCCAGGGCGGCGCTCCGCAGCTGTCGCTGCTCCGCTCTGCCCTGGGCTGATTTGTCTGCGCCCCTTCGGGGCAAAAGGCCTCGTCGCGTCCCATAGTCGGGTCTCAGTCGCGTGGGAGGTCGTGGCCGACGTGTTGTTTCGCTCTCGGCAAGTTTACAGTGTCGGCGTGGTACGGCAAATGCTCGATGGGCTCAGCTCGGACGGCTGGGACGCGGCAGCGACGGTGGACAGAGCGGCAACGACGGCAAGCAGAGCGGACGTCATGGTTGCGCCTCCTGAATTCCAGAGCGAGATCTGCCAAGGGATCACATGTCTCGATCTCGATGGTGACCGGGCACGGCGGCCCGCACAGCCCGTGCGCGAATCTCGGCCCACGGAGTGTGCCGGCTACGGAATCTCGGCCCACGGAGTGTGCCGGCTACGTTGTGTCACCGCTGCACGCGGCCGGTCGCTACGCCACCGGCCAGGGCGGCGACCTCGGCGAGGGAGACGTAGTTGAAGTCGCCCTGGATCGAGTGTTTCAGGCAGCTGGCGGCGACGGCGAAGCGGATGGCCTGCTGGGGCTTGCGGTACGTCTCGGAATTCAAGGCGTAGATCAGTCCGGCGGCGAAGGAATCGCCGCCGCCGACACGGTCGATGATATCGCGGATTTCGTAGGGGCAATAATGGCCCCGCTCGTCCAAGGGTGCCAGGAAGGCCCGGTCGGCGTCGGCGTCGAACAGCATTCCGCCCCAGTTGTTGTGGTCGGCCGAGATGCTCTGCCGCAGGGTGATCGCGACGCGCGTCACGCCGGGAAAGCGGTTGACGATTTCGCGGGCCACCTTTTCGTAAGCCGCCGCGTTGATCGTACCCCGCTCGACGTCCGTGCCCTCGGCGTGAATGCCCAGCACGTCGGCGGCATCCTCTTCGTTGGCGATCACCAGATCGACGTGCTGCAGGACCTCGGACATGCAGTCGCGGGCCAACGCTTTCTTGTCCGTGCCCGGCCGCCAGTTCCAGAGCTTCTTGCGGAAGTTCAAGTCGCAGGAAACGGCCGCCCCGGCCTGCTTGGCCCGCCGCACCAACTCCAGATTGGAGCGGCACGCACATTCGCTGATCGACGGCGTGATGCCGGTCACGTGCAGCCAGTGGACGTCGGCCAGAGCCGCGTCGAAGGCGTACTCGTCCGGCCCGGCCAGACTGACCGCCGAATGGTCGCGGTCGTACAGCACCGTCGAGCCGCGCTGGTTGGCGCCGGCTTCGACGAAGTACAGACCCAGCCGGCCCTTGTCGCGCCACAGGATGTGATCGGTGTCTACGCCCAAGCCGCGCAAGGTGGCGACCAGACTTTCCGCGATCGCGTGCCGCGGCAGCGCGGTCACGTAGCGCACGTTCTGGCCGAACATGGCCAGCGACGCAGACACGTTCGCCTCGCCGCCGCCCCACGTCACCTCAACCCGCCCCGGCACCGCCTGCCGCCACCGCAAGTGGCCTTCGGGAGCGATCCGCGCCATGATTTCACCAAATGCCAGGAACATGGGTATTACCTCCTCACGTTCGTAGTGCCGGCATCAGCCGGTTCCGACCGCCTGAAGGCGGCACTACAAACTTGATCCTTGCTGACTGTCTTCGGGGTCAACGATTTCCAGAACTCTCTCAACTCGGTCATTCACCGGATCGTAGCCATAGGCGATCATTCTCATCAGTTCCATCGCCTCCAATCGCTCTTCGACCGTCCGCGAAGCCCAGTAGGCACGCGTATCGTCATCGTCGAACGTGCCCACCGTCAGCACACTCTTGTCCATCCTGGCCGCCGCCAGAACGTCTTCAGTCGCCCGTCCCTGATCCTTCATCCCTCATCCTTCTCACATATTCGTCAAATCGTCCTCGCCGGGGTGCCCGATCAGCGAATCGAGCGCCGCCGCCAACTCGGCCGCGTGCTGCTTTGAGTGAGCGTAGATGCGGCAGATCCGCTGGCTGATCGGCAGCCGCTGGAACAACTGGTTGGCGGTCAGCGGCCGGATCGAATCGCGGGCGGAATCGTACAGGAAGTTCTGCCCGGCCGTGGGACCGCCCGTCAGCGGGCGGAATAGGGCCCGCGCGATGTCGACGCGCAGGGGCAGACCGGCGAGGCCGGCGGGCAACTGCTGGCGGAGTTTGCGTTCCACGAATTCCGCGTCGCTGAAAATGCTGCTCCGCTCCGCGTCGTCCTCGGCGAACTCCAGGTTCCGCTGGCAGACCATCGTCCACGGAATCTGCCGAGTGAGGAATTGCTGCCAAGCCGCCGCCAGCGTGCGTTTCTCGGCGTCGCTGTCCTGCGCCCAGCGGGCCACATCGACCAACAGCGAGGCTTCGGTGAACTGCTGGTACTGCGGCAGCAGCTCGGCGGGATTGCCCGGAAACAGGTGCCGCTTACTCTGCGCAAACAGATCGGCCAGCGTCAGGTCGATGGCTCGCACGGTGCGGTGAAAGTACACGGCTCGAAACAGGTGCGCCCGGGCTTCCATGAACCGCAACAACGCGTCGATGCCCCGGTCGTGGATCGTGAGCCCCGAAGCGCTGAAGAACGTGTAGTGCAGCAGCCGTTCCAAGTCGAACGACCGCTGGCTGTAACCGGACATGTACGCATCCCGCAGCACGAAATCCATGTTGTCGACCGTGTAGATTCCGCTCAGCAGCGCCCGCAGGAACCTCAGCCACTGCGGCCGGCTGCCCTCCTCCTGCCGCTGCGGCCGCATGATGACCCAGGCGACGTGTTCGGGATTCAACTGCTCGCTGGCCGCCAACTGGCTGTTGGGATTTCGCCGCAAGCCGCGAAGCAAACCACCCAGCTCGTCGCAGATGATGCGGGCGCCCAGCGTCTCGTGGGTCAGTCCGTGCGAGCGGAGGAAGTGCTGATCGAAAAAGTGGCCGAACGGCCCGTGCCCCACGTCGTGCAGCAGTCCAGCCATGCGCAGCAGCGTTTCGACGTAACCGCGGCTGGGCACATCGGGACACACGGCGCGGAGGCTGTCGTACAACACGGCCGCGGCGCGGCTGGCCAGGTGCATCGCCCCGATCACGTGCTGGAACCGCGTATGTTCCGCCGTCGGATAGACGAACCAGGCCGTCTGCAGTTGGTGGATGTACCGCAGCCGCTGGATCCACGGGTGGTCGATAATCTGCCGCTCGCACGTCTCCCCGCCGCTCAGCCCCGCGTCGGACGTGAAGGCGATATAGCCGTGGATCGGATCGTGACACAGGTTTTCGCGTTCGTAAGACCGCATGGGCGTGGATTATGAAGGTTTCGCCGCCTTCCGTCCAGCGGGCGCCGGCATGCACTCGGCCGCTGGACTGGGTGAGCCGCAAGGCGCTAGCCGCGGGTTGCGCCGGCAAAGCACGCCCACACCTCACCGGCGGCTAGCGCCGTGCCGCTCACAGCGCGTAGCCCGGAACAAGTCCGCGCAGTTCCGGCACG
>CAYUFW010000031.1:0-19370 GCA_964443915.1 uncultured Pirellulaceae bacterium | reverse complement strand
GCTCCAAGCCCGAAGACGCCGAGAATTCCTGCCGGAACTGCGCGGACTTGTTCCGGCCTACGTTCGTGCTCTAGTTCTTCTCGCCGCCGGAAGTTCGCTCCGATTGTGCTGCCCGGACCTGGTACAGTTGGTAGCCGATGCGGCGGCAGGCGGCGATTGTCTCCGCGTAGGGCGTGTCGCAGACGTCGACGAAGCCGTTCTGGAAATTCTCGCCGTCGTCGCGGCCCGTGGTCGATTGATCGCCGAACTGGTGCCAGTGGGTGCCGACGACCAGCGGGTTCTGCAGCGCACTGCGGACGTATTTCTCGTAAGCCTCGCCGCGGGCCTGCTGGTCCGCCACCGACCGCAAGCTGGCGTGGAACTTGCCGCGGTCCAGCGCCCCGAAATGCCACTCGCCGATCACCACCGGCTTGTCGATGCCCTCCGGCAGACGCAGGTCGTCCAGCGTCTCGGTGTACCGGTTCACACTGATCACGTCGCTGTACTTGGCCGCCGTGCGGAACACGGTGCCGTGACTCCAGCCGGCGAAACGGCAGCCGAGGTACAGCCCTTCGGGATCGATCTCCTTGACCGCTTCCCGGCATTGGCGGAAGTAGGCGTCGGCGACACTGGTCAGGAACGCGGCCAGGTCCTCGCGGCCGGCATCGGCGCCGGGCGGGGTGGTCGATTCGAGCAGCGCGTCCCAGGACGCGTAGCTGCTCTTCCAGGCCGCGTTCAATCGCTCGATGGTCTCGTACTTCGCTTTCAGCTGGTCGACCAACGCCCGCTTGGCGGGCTGGTCGGCGGGCGAAGCGAGCGTGGCCCGGCCGAGCGTCGTCTCGTCCCCGCCCCAGCTGAGTTCGTTGCCCGGAAAATAGCCCAGGCACCACGGGTCGCCCACCGCTTTGCCCCGGTGCAGGGCGACCTCTTTCAAGAGCACGGCCTTGAAGCTGGGATCGAACACGTCGGGGAACTTGCCCCAGCCGCCGCTGCTGCCCTCGATCACGCGGCTGTCGTCGTGGATCGTGGCCACGTATCCGGTCCCGCCCGGCGTGTCGGCGGCGAGTCGACGCTGTAGACCGTCGCCGTGTAGGGAGTCTTCCGCTGCAGATAGATCGCCGGCTGGGAGCAGTTGGCCAGCGTGTTCAATCCCCAACTCCGCAGTCGGCGGTGGACCACGTCGGCATAGTCCACCATCCAGTTCGGGCCGTATTTCCGCAGCAGGTTTGCGCCGGAAAAGTTGAACGTCTCCGTGCCCCGGTCGTACAGTCCCGAGATCGCCCATGTGCTGCGGCCGTAGAAGGGACCGAACGGCGTATCGCGGCCGGGCAGTTCGGCAAACAGGTGCTCGCGGCCGGTGACGGGCGTGTAGCCGCAGGACCACGTCACGCGGACCAGCCCGTGCGACCAGTACAGGCGTCCCTCCGGATCGACCAGCCACCACTTGTCGCGCCATTTCTCCACGCGAAAGCGGCCGGTCGCCTCCAGTTTTGGCCCGCCCAGCCAGCCGCCGTACTGGTTCCAGTCCTTCGGCCCCGGATGCGCGGCTAGGTCCGCCGCCTCCTGCTGCCGCTGCTCGGCCAGCTCCTCCTCCGAATGCGTCTTGCCCGGCCAGTCCTTGTGCATGTACTGGCCGAAGCGATCGATCATCGGGAACAGGTCGTCCAGGTTCTCCGGTAGCGGAAACGCCGGGCTCCCGCCGGCGCGGATACTGGAGACCTCGAACGCGGCATCGCCGCCGGGACGGTACACATACACCGAGATGCCGACCACGTCGGCCGGGTCGATCGTCCCTCGCCCCCCACTGGCGAAGCCGCCCGGGCAGCCGCGCAAGCCGCGGAGCTTGTCCTGCAACGGCTTGGGCAACCGCTTGCGGAGATTCAGCTTCACGGTCGCCGCTTGTCCCGCCGGAATCGTCACGGACTCGATACAGCAATTCTGCCTGGCGGCGCGGTCCGAATCGGGGCTGTCGACCGCCAAGTGAACGCTCAACGTGTGTTTCCCTAAATTCTTGATGGTCGTTTCCAACTCCGCAAACGCCGTCAGATCCCAGCGTCCGCCGGGCCCCTTGATCGTCACGCCCGGCCGTTCTGCCGCATGTCCGGTGCGGACCTGCAACGTCCCGTCCTTGTGGCTGAATTCCGCATCCGTGGCGATGACCGAACTTTCCGCCAACGGCTGGGCAAGGTCCACCAGGGTCACTGGCAACTGGCCGGGGTCCGCCGCGAGCAAGGCGGCCTGTATGGCCAGCAGGCAAAGAACCGCGAGAGCTACACGAAAAACGCAACGCACTTGCCTCATGATCGGTCTCCTCAGGGTTTCCTGTCGAATGCGGATGCTGTGACGTTCACTCATCAGCGTCGGGCTCGGGCATCACGCCGAGTTCGACGGCGGTGCGCATCTCTTGCGGAGTCGCCTCCCACGTCGCCCGGTACGTGGACTCCAGCGGCACCATGATGTGCAGATCGCTCGTCAGAAACAGCGGCATGTCGGGCAATTCGTCTCCGACGGCGACCGGCTCGATGTAAGCGACGCGCTGAGCGCCCGTTTCATACGAAACGAGGACCCGGTCCTTGCCTTCCGGAAAGGCAAAATCTTCCTCCTCGATCTCGTCCCAAACCGCCTTGTGGATGCCGCACGGGTCGCGCGGCGTGGGAGGGAACAGATCGACGATCAGGACGTGAATCCCGGCGCGGAGCAGGTCGAGCGTCTTCTCGACGAAATCCCGGAGCGCCGCTCGGCTGTCCTTGTTCCCCGGCGAGATGATTTCGATGACCGCCACGATGTGGCCCAGGTGGTGACGGACGACGATTCGATTTGCCCGGCCGGCGTAAATCTCCTTACTGCTCCGGCGGACAATCCGGGCGGCGGGCAATTCCGCCACGGCCGCGCCGCCGCCGCGATCCGAGCCCGATCGTCGCGTTTTGCGGGTGCTCTCGATGTTCAGAACGTCCGCCTCGCGCGGTCCCGATCGCTGCTCGACCAGCGCCGACAACCCTTGGGGAAGTCGCCCCCGGTTCAACTCGCGCGCGATTTCGATCGACCAATCCTGCTGGAAATGGTGAAACAGGCCGGCCGGGATGCGCGTCCAGTCGTGAAGGGGCATGTGTTTGTCTCCGTTCTCAGGACCCGTCCTCATTGTATCCCAAGGGCCGGGCGATCCAAGCGGGATAGGGACGGAGCTTCATGTCGGGCGGCCCTTCGTCTTTCGGGAGCGTCGCGAGCGGGGCGACGAAGCGGGTTTTTGGGGCGCTGCTTCATCGGCAACTTGGGCCAGTTCATAGAACTCGTGGAGCTTGGCCTGCAACAGCGTCTTGTCGGGCAAGCGCGTCTGGTACTCGGCGACCAGCGCCGGCGAGAGAGCGCGGCTCAGGGCGTATTCCACCACCTCGTTGTCCTTCGTGGCACACAGCAGCACGCCGATCGACGGGCGTTCGTGCACTTTGCGCACGTCCCGGTCCAGGGCTTCGAGATAGAACTCCAGTTTTCCCAGGTACTCCGGCTGGAACTCGTCGATCTTCAGTTCGATGGCGACCAGGCAGTTCAGGCCACGGTGAAAGAACAGCAGGTCCAGCACGAAATCCCGCCCGCCCACCTGCAGGCGGAAGCGTTCGCCGACGAAGGTGAAGTCGGCGCCCAGCTCCAGGAGGAACTTGCGGAGATTGGCGACGAGTGCCTGCTGCAAATCGTGTTCGGAATGAACTTCCGGCAGGTCGAGGAAATCGAGGAGGTACGAGTCCTTGAACACCGTAGCCGCTTCGGGGTGCAATTGTGTCACCAGTGGTGACACAATTGGCGGCGCGACGATGCTGCGCTCGAACAGAGCCCCGGCGAGTTGCCGTTCCAGTTCCCGTTTGCCCCAGTGTTCGCGTAGGCACAGTCTCAAGTAGAACTCCCGCTCCTCCGGGCGTTTGCAGCGGCTGAGAATTAGCAGATTCTGCGTCCACGGCAATTGTCTCACCAGTGGTGAGACAATTTCGTCGTCGCGGTACGTTTCGTAGAACTGCCTCATACGAAAGAGGTTACGACGGGTGAACCCCTTCAGATCGGGGTGTTTTCGGGCGATGTACGCCGCGAGTTGTTCTACAACGCCCTCCCCCCAGGCAGACGTCTCCAGCTTGCGGCTGATGTACTCTCCGACTTGCCAGTACAGCTCGACGAGGGTCGTATTGACGGCTTGAAACGCACGCTGTCGCGCCTGCTCGATCATGCCGACAACTTCGGCGAACGAGTCCTGGAGATCTTCGCCGGGAATGGTCTTGGGCGAACGAATCAGATTTCGCGTCCCGGACTGTCTCGGCTTGCTTCGCTTGCTCACAGCCTGTCCTCCGTGTCGACCAGGATCTTCTCCAGCAGCCCCTCGGTCTCGGCTTGCAGGGCGTGGATGTCGGCCTTGATCTCGGCGAGCGTCCGCAACGGCTGCGGTTGTAAAAGTACCGCGTGAAGGAAATCTCGTACCCGATCCGCGTGGCCGGTTCGTCGCTCCAGGCGTCCGGCGTGTGGGGCAGGACCTCGCGCTGGAAGAACGCCTCGACGCCGCCGTCTTCCAGCAGCGCCACCTGCTCGGTGTCCCGCAACTCCGGGTCCGGCTCGTATTCCACCAGGGCCCGCTTGCCAGCGATCTTGACCGCGTAAGGGCCGTGCAACGGGTCCGCTTCGATCTTGCCCGGCTTGTGGGTTTTCCGGATCTTCGTCGGCTCCAGCACGGCGTCCAGCCGGCGAACGACGGTCATCGGCAAGATCACGTCGCGGTACTTCCCGCGGACGTAGACGTCGCGCAGGACGTCGTCAGCAATACTCCAGATGAAGCTGGCAATCGCGTTGTGTTGTGCTTGGTCCATCGCAATCCGGCGGCCTGCGGGGTCTGTCGTAGATGGTGGTGCTGAGAAGGAATTCTAACGCTTCAGACGCATCGCTTCCACTCCCTGGAAGCGTTCCTTTCGGGTTGCGTGTCTCGACGTGCGGAGTTTCGAGGTCGCCCCAGGCCCGGTTGCGTTCGGGGCGGGGGAGGGGCACAATTCTCATTCGTAAACACCCGGCGGCATTGTTTCGATCGCGCGAGCCAGCGCGAGCCGTGCCAAGTGTGACAGCAACAGCCGAGGAGGAAATGAACATGCAGAAGACGAGAGTGACGCGACGCGAGTTATTGAAATCGGCGGCCCAGGCCGGGGCGGTCCTGGCCGTGCCGATGATCGTGCCGGCATCCGTGCTGGGCAAAAACGGGGCCGTGCCGCCCAGCGAGAAGATCGTCTGCGGGGGCATCGGCCTGCGCGGCCGCGGCATGGGCGACTTGCGGTGGATGATGGGCAATCCCGACGTGCAGTTCGTGGCCGACTGCGACCTGCAGAAGAAGCAGCGCGAGATCGTCAAGAACTACGTCGACACGCAGTACGGCAACCAGGACTGCAAGACGTACCCGGAGATCCACGAGTTCCTGGCCGAGCGGACGGACATCGACGCGGTGCTGATCGCCACGGGCGACCGCTGGCACGCGATGGCGTCGATCCTGGCAATGCGATTCGGCAAGGACGTGTACAGCGAGAAGCCGTCCGCGATGACGATCGCCGAGGGCCGGGCCGTGGTCGAGACAGCCCGCCGCTATGCCCGCGTGTACCAGACCGGGACGCAGCGGCTGAGCGAGCCCAATCACGTGTTCTGCATCGAGATGGCCCGCACCGGGCGACTGGGCCAGATCCACACGGCCTATGCCCACATCGCTCCGTGGGACGCGGCCCAGATGCGCCACGACTGGCTGCCGGAAGCCCCGGAACCGCCGAAGGACGAGGTCGATTGGGACGCCTGGCTGGGTCCCTGCCCGTGGCGGCCGTTCAACCCCGGCTACGTCTCCGGCGGCTGGCGAGGCCATTACGACTTCCACACCAGCTGCATCGGCGAATGGGGCGCGCACACGTTTGCCCAGGCCCAGGCGGGACTGGACTGCGGCGAGACCTCGCCGGTCAAGTACCAGTACGTGGAGAACGATTCGGGCGACGGGATGGTCACCACGTTCGCCAGCGGCGTGAAGATGGTCCTGTCCCGCGGCGACAAGTACTGGCACGGCTCGTGCGGCGAGCGGTTTGACGGCCCCGGCGGCTGGGTCGCGGCGGCCGACGGCTACTCCAAGCCCGACGTGTCGTCGCCGGAACTGCTGACGCAGTTCAAGAAGGTCGTGGGCGAGTACGTGGCCCGCACCGGCCGGTCGCTGGACCACATGCGGAACTTCCTGGACTGCGTCAAGAGCCGCCAGGAGGCCGTTGCCAACCCGAGGGTCATGCACCACAGCATGACCACGGTCCACGCGGCCAACGTCTGCATGTGGCTCAAACGCGACCTGCAGTACGACCCGGTCAAGGAGGAGTTCATCAACGACGACGAGGCCAACCGGTTCCGCTCACGAGCCATGCGCGAGCCGTACGTGTATTGAGCGTGGCGGGTCGCGGGATGCGGGATACGAGTCGCGCGTTCGGCTCGGGTCTCCGACCCCGCCGAAACGTCCGACCGAAGGTCTCCCGTCTGGTTTGAAGATAGTCCCCAAGAAATTCAAAAACTCTCTCGAAGGAGAATTCACCATTATGTGGAAACGCACACTAACGCTCACTCTGGCCGCTGCTCTGCTGGCGGCCGCCCCTGCCGTCGCTGCCGATCAGGAGGCGGAACTGATCGCCGTGCTCACATCGGACGCGGGGCAGCTCGAGAAACACGAAGCTTGCCGCGTCCTGGCCCATGTCGCCACCAAGAAAGCCGTGCCCACGCTGGCCGCCATGCTGGGCGACGAAAAAATGTCGCACATGGCCCGCTACGCCCTGGAGACGATCCCCGATCCGTCCGTGGACGTTGCCCTTCGCGACGCGATGGGCAAGCTCACGGGCCGCCCGCTGTTGGGCGTGATCGGCAGTCTCGGCGTGCGGCGGGACGCGCAGGCTGTCGAGGCGATGGCCAAGCTGTTGACGGCCCCCGACGCCGTGCTGGCCCAAGCCGCCGCCCGCGCCCTGGGCGAGATCGGCACGCCGGAGGCCGCCAAGGCGATCGAAGCGGCCCTGGCCGGCGCGTCGGGCGCCAAGCAGGTCAACTTTTGTGAAGGCTTGTTCCGCTGTGCCGAGGCGATGGCCGAGGAAGGGCAGGCGGCCCAGTCGCTGGCGATCTACGACCGGCTGCGGAGCCTGTCGCCGGCGCCGCAGCAGGTTCGCGCCGGGGCGCTGCGCGGTGCGGTTCTGGCCCGCCAGAACGAAGGCATCGCGCTTCTGCTCGAAGCGATCCGCAGCGCGGACTACGTGCTGACCGCGGCCGCCGCGCGGATCGCGTTGGAGATGCCCGGCCCCGAAGTCACCGCCGCGCTGACCGGCGAACTGCCCAAGCTGCCGGTCGACAAGCAGATCCTGATCGTCAACACCTTGGGCCACCTCGGCGACGCCGCCGCGGGTCCGGCCCTGCTGGAACTCGCCGCCAAGGGCGATCCAGCAGTGCGTCTGCCGGCGATCCGCAACGCGACGCGGCTGGGCTACGCGCCCGCCTTGACGCTGCTGGCCGAATTGGCGCTGACGGGCGAGGGCGATCTGGCCAAGGCCGCGCAAGAGTGCCTGGGCAACTTCCCCGGCAAGGACGCCGACACCACGATCGTGGCGATGCTCACGAACCAGGACGCCAAGGTCCGGTCTCTGGCCGTCGAAATGATCGGGCTGCGGAACGTCGCCGGGGCGGCGGCCAGCCTGGTCAAGGCCGCCGATGACGCCGACGAGGCGGTCCGCCTGGCGGCCCTCAAGGCTCTGCGCGAGCAAGCCGGTGCGGCCGAGTTGCCCGCGCTGCTGAAGATCCTGGCCAAAGCCAAGTCCGCCGCCGAGTCGCAAGCGGCCGAGGCCGCGCTCAGCGCCCTCTGCGTCCGTCAGAGCGAGCCGGCCAGCGGCAACATTGTGATCGTCAAAGCCGTGTACGGCGACCTGCCCGCCGGCACATCGGCCGACGTGACCAAGAAGGTGGCCGAACTGGTCAAGGCCGGCGCGTTGGCAGTCGAGGCGTCCAACGGCAACTTTGGCGACCCGATCCATGGAACCGCGAAGTCCCTGCGCATCGACTATACCGTCAACGGCGTGGCGGTCAGCAAGACGGTCCGCGAGTCGGAGAACCTGACGCTGACCGCCGTCTCGACGCCCCCGGCGATCGTCGATGCGCTCTGCGAGGCGGTGGCAGGAGCCCAGGGCGAAGCGAAGCTGGCGCTGCTGCGGACGCTGCGCACGGCCAGCGGGCCCAAGTCGCTGCAAGCCGTCCAGGCCGCCGCGTCCGACCGCGACGCCCAGGTCAAGGACACGGCCCTCCGCGTGCTGTGCGAATGGCCCACGGCCGACGCCCTGCCCTCGGTGGCCGAGCTGCTCAAGTCGCCTCCGAGCAAGATCTTCCAAGTCCTCGCCCTCCGCGGCTTCGTGCGGCTGGTGCCCATGCAGGACGCGCCCGACGCGAAGAAGCTCGAATCGCTCCGGGACGCGATGGCTCAAGCCGAACGCACCGAGGAGAAGCGGCTGGTCCTGAGCGCCCTGGGCAACGTCGCGACGGCCGATTCGCTGGCCCTGGTCGTCTCGAATTTGGAGACCCCCGCCCTGACAGAGGAAGCCTGTCTGGCCGCGGTGGCCATTGCCGAGCGGCTTGCCGCCAGCCACAAAGCCGAAGTGGCCGCGGCGATGAAGCAGGTCGCCAAGCTGACGGCCAACAAGAAGTTGGCCGCCCGAGCCAACGCCCTGGCTCGCCAGGCGAAGCCGTAGTCTCCCACGTAGCCGCGTCTCTCCGAGACGCGGACGCTGGTCTCGGAGAGACCAGCCTACGTGGATGCCAGAAGCCCGGCTTTTGCGAGAAAGCCGGGCTTTTCCGTTCCGCGTGGCGATTCGCAGATCGTGTGTAGGGACGCGCACTTGTTGCGACCGCCATTGCTGGAACTGGGCTTCGGCGACTGACGAATGCAAGAGCACGCGCACCCGCTGGAAATCTCGCAATGACTGAGCCAACCATCCGTAGGCCAGTTCGATTGTCAGTCGCGGAGACGATACGCCTCGTCACAAATCTCGCGCAGGGTCGGATCCTCGCGGTACGTGCCGGCCAAGTCAGAGATTCCCAGAGTTTCAATCTCTAGCGACGTCAATTCCCCCGCGCAGACACGCTCCTGGATGGCGGCCCGCAAGCCGGCGAGAGCTTGATCCCTGGTCGCCCCTACGACGTGGACAGCGGGGTCACCCACCAGCTGCGCGGTGAACTGTCCTTCGCACGCTTCAACCACCACAGGAAAAGTCATGATCTGCTGCCTCCGCCCAGATTATACGCAAGAGGTCCCGGCCCTTCCATCGGTTTCCTAGGAGGTGGAAGCAACATTCTGCCTTTCTGGATGGGTAGAATGCTGCCTTGGTTTTCGCTCCATTCTCTTCTTGGCGACCTGAGGGTCACGGCGTGCCCAGACCCAGGGTTTGAATTTGCCGGTCGAAATCCGTCGGCAGGTCAACCGTCGGTTTGTCTGCCTCGGCCGAGGCGTAGCGCAGCATGTTCCGCAACAGCCGCTCGGCGGCCGGGTGGCGGCCGAGGTTTTCCCGGATCAGCAGCGTGTTCAGCACGAAGCGGCCCGCGCCCAAACGATGGACGGCCACCGTCAGGCCCGAAGCATAATCCTGCGACGCCTTGATCGCCCCGGCGACGGCCTCGACCGGCGGGTCTTGGCCTTGCCAGACGAGATCCGGAATGAGTTCGCGATAGTAGTCGTAGTCCATCAGGCCGCCCGAGGGCATGCCGTCGAAGATCGGATGACGCTTGGACCATTCGTCCTTCAAGTACAGCCAGCCGCGAATGGGCGACAGCGTGCCCTTTCGCGCCAACGGCAGCCACGCCGTCGGCTGATCGCCGTGGGCGAAGATCTCCGGCGCGAGGAAGACCACGGTGGAACCGCCGGCGATGCGGCGCGCCAGTTCGGCGAACACGGTCGCGCCGCCTGGGGAGGGCGGCTTTGAGGAAGCCAGGATCACCTCGCGTCGGGCCGTCCCCCCCGGTTCCTCTCCCGCAGCCGGGCGAGGGGAGAAGGGCCGCGTGCGGATGCCGTGGCCGGCCAGCCATTGGGCCAGTTGCGGATCGTCGCCCCAGAGGACGATTTCCGTCTCCACGAGCGGCATGTCCGCCGGGTCGGTTACGTGGAACTCGGCGGTTCCGCCGGCCGCGGCCGCCCCGCGCTCGAACGTGGCCACGAAGCGATACTTGCCCGACGGACCGTCGACGGCGATGTCCTCCGCAAAAAACGTCGTGGCCAGCGGCGGCTCCTGCGCGCCGGCTCGCTTCGGGATGGTCACAGTCACGGCGCGGTCCAGAATGCGTGTCAGGTTCGGCCCGGCGACCTGGAACCGCGCGGGGTACTCGCCGGGGGCCAACACGTCCTCGTTGGCCAGCACCGCCTCCAAGCGAATCTTGCCACCGCGGGCGACGTGGACCGGCTCGGCGAACAGGCACCACCGCAACGGCGCCCAGGCATCGTACAGAGCATCGATCGTGCCGGGCTTGAGTTCGCGGAACAGCGTCGTCAGGCCCTCGCCGCACATCACGTGATCGACCGCGCCGGTCAGACTGTGGCTGACGATGTTCGGGTTGGAACGGATGGCGTTCAGCCCCAGCGTCCGCTGCCCGGCCATCTTGCGCAGGCTTTCCATGAAGAAGTCCTCCGGGCGGGCGAAGGCTTCGTCCAGGCGCCACTGCTGCCAATCGGCCTGGAAGCGGTCGAGCTTGTCGCGGAAGAACTGGGCGTCCTCCAAGCGTTCGGCTCCGCGCTGCTCAAAGTGCCGCACGGCTCGCCACAGATCGACCGCGCTGCCGATCCCATATTCCGTCAGGAACACGGGCTGCTCCTGGCCATCGACCGTCCGCAGCGAGCGGAGGATCTCGCTCGTGTGAGGAACTCGCGGGTAGTTGTGGACGTCTTTCAGCACATCCTGCCAAACGCTCGAACCGGGATTCGCCAAACTGCCGACCGCGCCTTGCGGCTTGCCGTTCGAGTAGATGGCGAACGTCGCGGCCCTTGGCGCCGGTGCCGGCGTCATCTGCCCGTAGCTCCAGACGCCGTTGGGATTGGCCTCGGTCGAGAAATCAGCCGTCGCGTCGTAGGTCTTCTGAGCCGTCTTGATCGTGATGGACAGCCCCGTGGTATCGGCGCCGTAGTGGGCGTTGCCGGAGCCGACGACGCAATCGAGCGTGTCGCCCGCGGCCACGGCCAGTTTCTGGCTGCAGCATGCCTCGTTCGGCGAGCCGTTCAGGTTCAGCACGCCGTCGAACAGCGGACGGCCGTTGTGCAGCACGTGGACGTCGGTCGTCGCCCGCTCGGCGAGCCCGGTAAACACGGCCGTCACCTCGGCGTCGCCCGCGTCCGGCGCGGTCCAGCGGACAACGCTGAACTCGTTCAGCGGGCCGGGATGGAACGCCAAGTGTCCCGGCGGCCAGGTGATCCCGAGTTCGCGGATGGTTTGTGCCGTGGGATTCAACGCCACCCAAGGCTCGACGGGCGCCGCCTTGGGCCAGATGCGGATGCCGGCCACGCTGCCGATGCCCGAACGGAACGCGCGCTCGTCCCAGCGGCCGCTGTTCAGCATCACCATCCGGCTCGGGTCGAGCTGGCGGACCAGCGGCAACATGCCCACGGCGTGCTGGAAGACCGGGCCGTCCGGCGTTTCGTTCAGCAGTCCCCAGATCACGACGCTCGGATGGTTGCGGTCGCGACGGATCAGTTCGCTCACGGCCGCGTCGAACCGCTCGGGCATTTGTGGCGAAAGGCCGATGGGCATCGAGGCATAGGTTTCGTTGTAGACCAACAGGCCGATCTCGTCGCACAGGTCCAGCTGCACCGTCGTCGCTCCGCCCCAGATGAAGCGGATCATGTTGAAGCCCATGACCTTCATGTTGATCATGTCCCGGCGCAACAGATCGGGATCCTGCGGGAATTGAATGCCGATGGGATAATGGTTGCACGTGTGGCTGGACCGCAGGTAGATCCGGCGGCCGTTGAGGCGGAAGTACCCGTCCGCGAAGCGGAAATCGCGGAAGCCGCAGCGTGTGGACCGTTCGTGGAACGAGTTGGCGTCCGCGACGGCGACTCGGGCCGTCACGCGATACAGATACGGATCGTTCAGGTCCCACAGGTGCGGGTTGTCGATCGTCAGGTCTGCCTCGATCTGCGACGCTCCGGTGGGGAACTCCCGCGGCAGCTGCAGGGCCGCGGTGGTCGCTCCGCCGCGCGCGTCGGCGACCGTGAACTCGATGTATCCCTTTTCCGCCTGCGGGGCCGCGTTCTGCACGACGGTCTGGATGTGGATCTTACCCATCGTCTGTGTCGGGCTGGCGATGACGAACAAGTCATCTAATCGCACCGCGGGGACGCACAGCAAGTCCACCGACCCGGTGATGCCGCCGTGGTTGAAAATGGCGCCGGCACCGAACGGCATCACCTTGCAGCGGCGGGCCGTCTGGTACAGGCTGATCCCATCGATCGGTTCGGTCGTGGGATTCAGCACGCGGACGGCCAGGCGGTTCTTCGCACCCGGTTTGACGGCCGCGGTCACGTCGAGCACGAACGGCGTTTCGCCGCCCTCGTGCGTGCCCACGGGCGTCCCGTTCAGCCAGACCTCGGCCAGATAGTCGACTTGCTGGAAACGCAGCAGGCACCGCCCGCCGGGATGCGGGTTCAGCGGAGCGTCGAATTCCCGCCAGTACCAGGCGACGCCGTGGTAGCCGGGAAACGCCTCCTGGATGATCCAGGGCACTCTGGCGGGCTTCGCTCCGTCGACGGCGTCCTTCTCGAACCATTTCTGTTCGCGTCCGGCGTTCTGCGGGTCGACGGCCAGCGACCAGGTGCCATCGAGCGACAAGACCGAAGTCGCCGCCGGCTGATCGGCGGCGCCCAGCATCGCAGCCGCCGCCAGACAAAGTGCAAGTCCCAACATCGACCGGTGGAGATTCACGGGAGGCCCCCCTATTTCGATTACCACATTTCGGCGAACGGTGTGGCATTAGCCCACCGGTGCCCTTGCTGGCAGCACGCTGGCGAACGGTGTGGCGTTAGCCCACCGGTCTCCCTGCAACCAGCACACTGGCGCCGGAACAACCGGTGGGCTCACGCCCACCGTTCGCCTGGACATGCGACTCGCCCGACGTTCGAACATTTTGAAGCGGGCGGCGTTCCGCAGCCAGATGGAGGCGGCAAAAATGCGTTGTTGCTTGTGCCCAGAGAGTCTAGAATGCTCGGATCGAGGCCCGTTCGGCAGCAGGCGAAATGCGGTGCAGAAGCCGCTCGGGCGCCCAGATAACGGAAGGTTCCTTGTGGCAGAGCAACATTGGATTGTACGCGTCCAGGGTGTCCACCGGTATTTTCGGCGTGGGAGCGAGCGGCTGGACGTGCTGAAGGACCTGACGCTGAACGTGCCCGAAGGCGATTTTCTGGGGCTGATGGGGCCCAGCGGTTCCGGCAAGACGACGCTGCTGAACCTGATTGCCGGGCTCGACAAGCCGAGCGAGGGCCAGGTCTGGGTCGGCGACGAACTGATCTCGTCGATGACGGAAAGCCAGTTGGCCCGCTGGCGGACGCGGCACGTGGGGTTCATCTTCCAGTTCTATCATCTGATGCCCGTGCTGACGGCGTACGAGAACGTGGAACTGCCGCTGCTGCTGTTGCCGTTGTCGGCCCGGCAGCGGCGCGACCAGGTCCTGACCGCGCTGGATCTGGTCGGTTTGAGCGACCGAATCCGCCATCGTCCCGGGCAGCTGTCCGGCGGCCAGCAGCAGCGAGTGGGCATCGCCCGCGCCATCGTCACCGATCCCACGCTGATCGTGGCGGACGAACCCACGGGCGACTTGGACGCCCGCTCGGCCGACGAAATTCTGAACCTGCTGGACGAACTGCGGCGTTCGCTGCACAAGACGATCCTGCTGGTCACGCACGACCCCCGCGCGGCGCAACGCGCGGACCGCGTCCTGCACTTGGAGAAGGGCCAATTGGTCGAGCAGCCCGAAGTCCTGCACGAAGCGGACGTCGTGCGGTTCTGATGAGGCGGGAATAAGGAACGATGCGGTGAAGTTCTTTCGCTTGATGCTGAAAAATATCCGTCGCAACCTGATCGGCTCCATCGTGATCGTCTTGGGCACGATGGTGCTGGTGCCCGTGGTGATTTTCGTCTGGTCGATCCTGGCGTTCCTGGACGAGGCCACGGCCGAGAAGTCCAAGAACTTCAAGGGCATCGTGACGGAACGCTGGCGGCTGCCCAGCCAAATGCCGTTCGCCTATGCGGCCAGCCTGAGCGACGGCGCCGCGAGCAAGCCGGGTGACGTCAAACCGGAAGACTCCATGACCTGGCAGTTCTACGGCGGCACGCTGGACCCGGAGAAACGGACGCGGGAGAACAGTCTGTTTGCCATCGCCACCGAGCCGCGCAAGCTGCGCACGATGATGGACGAGTTGGATACGCTGCCGCCGGAGGAAGCGGCGAAGCTGGACGAGGCGATCCGGAAGATGGAACAGAACCGGCAGGGGATCATCATGGGCCAAGGCCGCTTGACTGCCGTCAACAAGCGCGTCGGCGAGCGCATCAAGCTGTACGGGATCAACTACCGCGATATCGACCTGGAATTGGAGATTGTGGGCGCCTTTCCGGAGAGTCGTTACGACAATACGGCGGCGATCAACCGGGATTACTTGCTGGCGGCCTTGGACGCGTACGAGCGGCAGACCGGCCAGCCCCATCCGCTGGCCGACAAGACGCTGAACCTGGTTTGGCTCCGCGTGCCGGACAGCGAGACGTTTGCCAAGGTCGCCGGCCAGATTCTGGCCTCGCCGAACTACACCAGTCCGGCGGTCAAGTTCGAGACGGCCGCCTCCGGCATTGCGTCGTTCCTGGATGCCTACCGCGATTTGATTTGGGGCATGCGCTGGCTGCTGGCGCCGGCGCTCCTGTTCACCCTGGCCCTGGTCATCTCCAATGCGATCAGCATCAGCGTCCGCGAACGGCAGAAGGAGTTGGCCGTGCTGAAGGTGCTGGGCTTCCGCCCCTGGCAGATCATGACGCTGGTCTTGGGCGAAGCTTCGCTGGTGGGCGTGCTGGCCGGAATGTGCAGCGCCGGCGCGACGTTCGCGACCGTCAACCTGGTGTTCGGGGGCTTCAAGTTTCCGATCGCCTTCTTCGGCGCGTTCTACATTCCGGCGGACGCCCTGGTTTGGGGCGTCGGCATCGGCCTGCTGACCGCGCTGGTGGGCAGCGTCATGCCGGCCTGGACCGCCAGCCGGATCCGGGTCTCGGAAGTGTTTGCCAAGGTGGCTTGAGCAAGGGACGAAGATGCAGATTTCTCCGGCGTTGTTGATTCCGGTGGGCCTGATCGGCGCTACGGCCGGCTGGCTGGTCTGGCAAGGTAGGATCCCGTTCCGCTACAACGTGCGCAATCTCGTGGTCCGCTGGAAGACGACGCTGCTCACGATTCTCGCGTTTGTCGCCGTCAACGCGCTGCTGGCCGTGATGCTGGCGTTCGTCAACGGCATGTACCAGTTGACGGACAGCAGCGGGAATCCGGCCAACGTGGTGGTGCTGTCGGAAGGGGCGACCGACGAGTCGTTCAGCAATCTGCAGTTTACGGACGCGGGCGAACTGGAGAACCACTCGAAAGTCGTTCGCGACAACGGCCGCCCGATGTGCAGCCGGGAGGCTTACCTGGTGGTCAATCAACCGCTCCCGGGCGCGCCGCCGGGCCGGCCCAAGCGGCGGTTCCTGCAGTTGCGAGGGGTCGACGATCCGGTCCTGTCGGCCGGCATTCACGATTTGCGGTTGTACGAAGGCGGGCGCTGGTTTTCGCAGGCGGGCGTGCAACTGTTGCCCGGCTCGGGCAGCAGTACCTCGGACCGGCAGCCCGCCATCGAGGTCGTTCTGGGCGAAGGCATCGCTCGCGAACTGGGCCGGGACCGTAGCGCTCAGGCCCTGCAGACGGCCCGCAGCCGGGCGCGGCTGGAGGTGGGCGACGTGTTCTCGCTGGGCGAGCGTCAATGGCTCGTCGTCGGCGTGATGCAGTCGTCCGGGTCGACCTTTGATTCGGAGGTCTGGGCCAAGCGGGCGATCATCGGCCCGATGTTCGGCAAAGAAACGTATACGTCCCTGGTGCTGCGGGCGCAAGACGCGGCAGCGGCCGGCGAGTTGAAGGATTACCTCAACCTCGAGTACAAGAAAGCGGCCGTCCAAGCGCTGCTGGAGGAAGAGTATTTTGCCAACCTGTCCCAGACGAACAAGCAATTCCTGGTCAGCGTCGTGTTCGTCGTCTTCTGGCTGGCCGTGGGCGGCGCGTGCGGGCTGATGAACACCATGTTCGCGGCGGTCAGTCAGCGAAAGCGGGACATCGGCGTGCTCCGGCTGCTGGGCTTCGCACGCTGGCAAATCCTGGCTTCGTTGCTCATCGAGGCGCTGCTGCTGGGGCTGGTGGGCGGTCTGCTGGGCTGCGGCCTCGGTTCGCTGTGCGACGGCGTGAAGGCCAGCAGCATCGTTTCCAGCGGCCAGGGCGGCCCCGGCAAGTTCGTGGTGCTGGTCATGACCGTGGGCGGCGACACCGTGCTGGTGGGCGTCTTGTTGTCCGCCGCGATGGGGCTGTTGGGCGGCCTCCTGCCGGCGATCGTCGCCGTCTGCCGGCGGCCTTTGGAAGCCCTGCGATGAGGCGACCGGCGGGGGGAGCCGGTTCTGCCCGCCGACGCATTCTTCTGGACCCGCGCCAGCTCGCTGGCAGGTCCCGTGCGGCCCATCTCTGGGGCTTCACAGAATTGCTCTGGGCTAGATGTGGCAGGATGCGGTAGATTGTGCGCTTCTCGATGGCAGGGGAGGGTGAATCGGTCATCGCCGGTCTCACCGCCGAATCGGCCGTGTGTGGCATGGAAAGGCAGGGAAGTCATGGTTCGAGTCAGACCCAGCGGGTTTCGCGAGCGGATCGAACGCCACCTGGACGACGGAGAATGGGACGTTGTCTGCAGGAAGCGGAACGGGGGATATACCTTGCTTTGGGCCGACGACGAGGAACCGTTCGCGAGGCTCAGGCCGACGGGAGACGAGGACGACGTTGAAGTCTTCTGGTGGAACGGTGAACGCTGGCGAGCCGTCGGCGAATTCGGCCGTGTCTTGCCGCTCAATGAAGCCCTGGATTTCGTGTTCGAGGATCCAGCCGGAGTATTCCGCATCGGAGGCTCGATCGATGAGGAGGACGAAGATGGGGTCCCTCTTGGACATTCCTTGGCGGGCTCGGCTTTTGGAGTGGTCTTCGGCGCTGCGATGTTGGCCGGCTTTTTGGGCGGTGCTTTGGGGGGAATGCTGTCGGGGGCCGGCTACGGCTTGGGTGGCGGCGCGATTTCCGGATATCTGGTTTTCGGGCTGATGTCTTGGCGGGTTTCCGGATGGCGGCTGGCCCTGCGCGTGTCTCTCGTGTTGGGGATGCCGGCGGTCGCGGCTGGGGCCGTGGGCGGCAGTTTGGGCGCGGCGTTGAACCAAGCGGTGGTGACCGAATGGTGGGGCAGATTTGCCGGGTTGCTCGTCGGTGGATTAGCCGGCTTGCTGCTGTTCTCGGGCCGACCTGTGACCAGGGTCCTGTCCTTTCTTGCGGGGATAGCCCTTGGCTTGTGGCTGGCCGGGATTCTGAGCATCGGTCACGTGCAGTGGGCGTGTCTGCTGACCGCGTTGGTCGCTGGCGGGTCCAGCGAGTTGTGCGGATGGATAGGCCGCTGTCCCACCGTCACGATCGGCCGTGCGGCGGCTTGTGCTGAGGCCGAGCAGAGCCGGAGCAAACATGGTTGCGCATCTGGTTCCAAACGGGGTTAGGACCGGCGCTGAGACAACCGTTGCAGGACGGATCGGGGGGTGTCGCCCGCACCCGGCTCCACGTACGATGAAGAGGTGGGAGAGGCTTTCTTCGCGGGGGGCTCACGCGGACGAAGTCGTGTGGAACAAGTCAGCCAGATCCGATCCGGGAGGCGGCCTATGGCGCTGAATCAAGATCTGTCACTCGATGGTCTGCCCAAGGAGGTCGCTGAGCGGGTCCTGTCCGGAATTCGCAATCCGACGGTGAAGCAGTTGTCGCCCGGGGCCAAGTTGTACCGGTTTGCGTCGTCCAAATATCCTCCCGCGTCATGGCCTGCGGGACCGTGGTGGGTTCAGCAGCAGGCGTTTCATCGGATCGTTCAGGAAGCCGCCCAGCAGCCCGCCGAATTTGGCTTGGGGTGGGCGGCCCGCCGCGCTCTGGCGATTCAGCAGGGATTCAGCACCGTGGACGCCGTGGTCGAGGCGACCGTGGCCGAGACGATCTACGTGTTCTGCGGCCGCGGGACGAAGCAGTATCGCGAGCAAGCCCCCAACGGCATCTATGTCACCTGGGAGGGCTGGCCCGACATCGAGCAGTTGTTCATTCCCAACATCAGCGACGGCGGCAAGCTGACTCCCGCCGGACAGCGCGTCCTGAACATCTACCGCTGGTGTCTGATCACCAGCTATCAGTGGTTCTGAGAGCCGCCTCGGTTTCCTTCCAGGGACTGGGGTCCGGTCGGCGGTCGAGTCCCGCTTCGTCTTGACCGGCGCCGCCCCGCGCGGTAGCGTACGTCGTGTTCGAGCCAACGATCCGCATCGTCAGCCGACGCGTGCGAGGAAGATCCGCCATGACGACCGACAGGGAGAGCATTCACGCGGCGATCGGCCTCCGCACGCGGTACCTGCGGCACCTGTGCCAGCAGCGCACGGCCGACCAGCGCCTGGCCGATTTTGCCAAGCTGCAGCAGGCTTCGTTCCGCGTGCTGCGCGAATCGCCGCGCGGATATCAGCACTTTCTCCGAAGGAACTTGAGTTCGCGCCGCGCGGAGGTGATCGATGGAGAGTGGAGACCCGTTTCACCTGCTCGACGTGCTCAGCAGCCATGACGTCCCGTTCGTCGTCATCGGCGGTCATGCGGTCACGTTTCACGGGTTCGTGCGTGCCACGGAAGACACCGACGTGGTGTTTTGGCGCACGCCCGAAACGGAACGGTCGCTGTTGGCTGCGTTGGCGGAGGTGCATGCGTGTTGGATCGGCAACGAGATCGATCCGGACACCGGAATCGAGCGGACCTTTCCCGTCTCTCTTCCGTACATCCGCGGCACCCGGATGATGATGCTCGTCACCGACTTCGGGTTCTTGGACGTCTTCGACTACATCCCGGGTTTTCCGGACGAGCCGGTCGGGCAGTTGTTCGAGACCGCCGCGGAACAGGGCCGCTACAAGTATGCTTCGTTGCGGTGGTTGAGAACGATGAAGGCGGCGGCCGACCGTCCCAAGGATCGGATCGACCTGGAAAACCTTCCCGAAGGCCCCTAAGAGGCCCTATCAGAACCGCTCGGCGCGGGTCTCTGACCC
>CAYUFW010000030.1:0-41555 GCA_964443915.1 uncultured Pirellulaceae bacterium | reverse complement strand
AACGCCACCGCACTTTAGAAACGAGGAAGTTAGAAACTGGAAATGGCACTAGTTGTCAGGGACGGCGATTCACAGTTAAATCGACGGGGCGGGCCGAGCCGTTCGCCGAAGAGAGACAGCCGAACCACGCACGCCTGGAGTAAGGAAATGGCAATCCACTCTCAAACCAAGCTGATTCGAGTCGGCCACAGTCCCGATTCCGACGACGCCTTCATGTTCTATGCGTTGGCCAAAAACAAACTCGACACCGGCGATCTCCGCTTTGTGCATGAGTTGGTGGACATCGAGACGCTGAACCGGCGGGCGTTTCACGGCGATCTGGAACTGACGGCCCTCAGCATCCATGCGTACGCCCACCTGGACGACAAGTACCTCCTGTGTACCTGTGGGGCCAGCGTGGGCGACCGGTACGGCCCGATGGTGGTCGCGCGAAACTCGGCGCCGATCGAGAGCTTTCGCGACCGCACGATCGCCGTGCCGGGCACGCTGACGACGGCCTACTTGGCGTTGCGGCTGTGCCTGGATGCGGATTTTCCCCATGTCGTCGTCCCCTTCGATCAAATCCTGGAGGCGACCCTCGCGGGCGAGTACCAAGGACAGCCGATCGACGCGGGTCTGGTGATCCACGAGGGGCAGTTGACCTACGGCGACAGCCAGTTGCACTTCATCGCAGACTTGGGCCTCTGGTGGCACGAGCGAACCGGATTGCCGCTACCCTTGGGGGCCAACGGCATCCGTCAAGACTTGGGGCCGGAGGTCATCCGCGATGTGGATCGTCTGCTGCGCGAGAGCATCCGTTACGGCTTGGAGCACCGCGGCGAGGCGCTAGATTACGCACTGACCTTCGGCCGCGGCCTGGATCGCAGCCGAGCAGACCGCTTCGTGGCGATGTACGTCAACGACTGGACGCTGGATTTCGGCCCGCGTGGACGACAAGCGGTTGCCGAACTGCTGCGGCAGGGGTTCGAGGCCAGGATTCTGCCTCGGCTGGTCAACCCTTGCTTCGTATCGTAGCCTCTCTCGTCGCCACTGTTGGCCGCTACGACACCTTGCCCGCTACGACACCAGCGCCAGTTCGGGCCGACGGACGGCCGCGGGGGTGGAATCGTACTCGACGACGAATCGGGTGATCCCAATGTTCAGGAGATCCCCCGGCTTTAGTTCCGCTTCCAGCACGGATCGGCCATTGACGAACGTGCCGTGCTTGGAGCCAAGATCTCGGACCAGGAGCGCGCCGCCGTCGGTGCAATCGATTTCGCAGTGCTCGCGGCTGACCCACCGATCACCGACGCGAACGTCGGTCTCCGGTCCACGCCCGATGCGAAGCGGAAAGCTGGTCAGGGGGATTTCACGACAAGAAACGAGCGGATCTTTGGCGATCAATCTGGCGGCAAGGCTCATGGCCGAGTTACCTGCGGGAAAGGCGGTCGGGGGACTGCGAAAGGAAGGCAAACAGGCGGCGGGAGCGGGGGAACTCGCCACCACGGATGGCAGCTAGCGGACGCCCCCTTGCCAGCGGGACTATCTAAACATGAACCGCCGCGTGCTGTCAACACCCTCTGGCCCAATTTCCGTCGATTCTTGGGCAGCCCCCTCATCAGAGCCAATCGGTGGGCAGGAGTTCGAAGGCATCACTTTGCCCCCAGGCGGCCGCGATGTCATCAGCCAGAGCATCGCTGAGGATTGGCTCCCGAGACAACTCCGGGCCGGTTCGCTCGTCCGCCCCGACTGCCGCAAAGTAGTCCGTTTCCTCGTGTTCTTCGGGCAACCACCAGTCCGTCAACGAGTCCGCTGCCGCAGCAGCGGTGCTCGCACGAGGCAGCGTCAGCAGGTCTCTCGCCGGAAGCACGCCGGCTAGGCGAACCTGGGACACGGATGCCGAGACCGGCAATTCCGCCGGGGCCTCGCCTTCCCCTGCGGCCCCCGACAACGCGGCATTGAGGTAGTTGATCACACCCAGGGCATCGATCGCGGAAACGACAAAGTCGGAATTCACGTCGTAATACATCCGCCCCGCTTCGCCCTCGCCCCCCCCGGCCGTCCCCAAAAGCGCGGTGGTGCCGGACACGTTCAAGAAGTTGACGAGCGCCAGCGCGTCGTAGGGGGTGACATGGTTGTCGTTGTTCACATCGAAACGGTTGTTGGGGTTGGTGAATTCGCCTTCGCCCGCACCGGCGGTAACGGTGAAGGGCGCTGCGGAATCAAACAGAATTTGGGCTGTCGGCACCGACACACCTGGATACGGGTTGACCAAGGTCGTTTCGCTGACCACCGCATCCGCTTCATTGCCGCTGAAGACCAGTTGACCGCCGGCGCCGCCCAACGCCTCGAATCGGATGCGGAACAGCAACGCCTCGCCAGAGAATGTCTCTGCCGGCCCGCCCGGAAAGCCCTGATACGTCCCGACTTCGTCCACGATGCCGGCGTCCGGCCACCAGTCGGTGCCCTTCAGCCCCTCCTTGATAAACAGCGGCCCGTTCGTGATGTCGAATCCCAAGCCAGTTTGCGTGATAACTGGCCGCGCCAGGTTCGGATCGTAGTTGATATCCATGTACGCGGAGAACACGCCCTCCTGATCCGGAGGGACGGTTGTTCCGCCATTACGGACACCCAGGTCATCGACGTAGGCATTGACGAAGAACTCGGTCCCCGGAGCGATCTGTCGGCCCTCCAGCGAGTTGCCGGCCAAGTCCGTAGCCGCCAAGCGGATCTTCACCAGGGGATTCAACTGCTCGACGTTGATCGTGGTCGTGAGGAATTCGATCTGATCGTAGGCGGCCGGAACTTCGGGAATGCGCAACGCCGTTTCGTGCAACGCTGGTTGCCCAGGAAGGCCGTCGGCAGGATCGGTCTTGAACTGGACCGTGCCCAGTTGCTCGGCCGTGAAAGTCGCTTTGTACAGCAGCTTTTCCTCGGCCCCGAGCGGGTCGCTGGGGAAGCCTTGAAAGGCTCCCACTTCATTCAGAATTCCCGGGACCTCGGCGTCGTAAATTTGCCCGGCGGGGTAGTTGCCTGGTTTGTCCCCGTCCTCGAGCTCGAACTTCACACCGGCGAAGGACACCATCGCGGCATCGTACAACAAGTCCATGTACGCGGAGCCCACGCCCTTGTCGTCGTCGTCAAGGCCCGGCGCCTGCTCGTAGCCCGGCACGTTTCGCATATCCTGGACATAAGCCCAAACTTCGAATTGCATCCCTTGGCCGATGCTCGTGATGATTCTATCTCCGGTCAAATCATTCAATTCGTGGGCTTCCAGACGGAACTGCACCAGATCGTCGTTGATGCGGTTCGTGCCCACTTGCACCGTCACCCTTCCGGTCGAAGTCTTTTCGTTGGCGTCGATGATTGTGTACGTGAATTGCTCCGTGCCGAAGAAATTCGGGTCCGCAGTGTAGGTGAACCCCTGCAACCCGCTGCCGCCGAGATTCTGCACCAGCGTCACGGTTCCTACCAGTCCGTCCGCGTCAAAATCGCTGATCACGGGCGGCAAGCCCGTGGGCCCTCGGAGGTCGTTCGCCAGCACGGGCATGGGATAGTCAGCCGTCGTCAGCACGATGTAGCTGTCGTCCACCGCCACGGGCGCATCGCCCTGCGGCCGCGTGACCGTCACGGTTACCCGCGCTGTATCCGTCAGGCCGTTGCCCACATCCACGACCGTGTAGGAAAATGGGTCGGAGCCAGAAAACCCGGCACGAGGCGTGTATCGAATGAAGTCGTCCGTATAGTTGTCGGGGGTGCCGTTGCGATCGATAGTCGCCGTGCCGGATGCGCCCTCCATGTTCAAGTCGCGAATGCGCAACATCGTGATCCCATTGGCGCCCGGCACGTCGTTGGCCAGCACGTTGAAGATGTTCTCCCGACTGTCCCGCTCGACGGTAAATGCGTCGTCGACCGCATCGGGCCTCTCGGACAAGATGCCCACGCGATAGTCTTCCACCTCGCCGTCAAAATACGAAGTGCCGACGTAGGACAGGTCCTTTTCATGCCCGTAGCGGAAGCGGGCGTAGCTCGTGCCGGGACTCGCGGTGCCGGGAACGTTGACGGTCAGCGTGTGCGTGCCCGCAGCCAACGACCGGTTCTTGAAGACCTGCTCGCTCGCGTCCGCCCAATCGCCGTCGCGGTTCCAGTCGATCCAGCCTTGCAGCAGTCCCGGTGCATTGGTCCCCAGGGACACCGTGACGGTCAGCGTGGCGGGTTTTCCGGGCATCAGGCCGGTCGTGAACACGACGCCGTTCTCGTCGTCCGAGATGTTGTTGTCATCGCCCAAGGCGTTCGTGTCGGGCAGTCCGTCGGGTTCGCCATCGACGACCACCGTCGAGCCGTCGGTCGCCGCCACGCCGAGCCCAAAGCCGGCAATGATGGCGTGCTTCGCGCCGTTGTTCGCTTCCAACGTCGGATAGGGTGCCGGCGCGTCGCCGTGGTCGAAGCCGACGTTGTCGCTGTTGCCAAAGTTGATGTCATTGATCGTCCCGCCGCCGGTGACCGTGACCACCTGCGCCTGCGTGGTCCCGCCGGGGAACGTCTGCTTCCAGCCGGTGTTCATGGACTCGTAAAGGGTCACCGAGCCGGTCACGTCGAGCGTGATACTGTACCTGCCGGCCGAGTCGGTCTTGACCGACAAAGCGGCTTCGCCCAAGTCCCGCTCGCCGTCGTTATCGAGGTCGGGCCAAACGACCCACCCGCCCAGTCCAGGCTCCGTCGCGTCGCGCCGGCGATCCTCGTCCTGATCGTCCCAAACCACGCCGCGGATCGTCACGGGGCCGGGTGTCGGAGGAGGAGCCGGATCCGCCAGCCGCAGACTGCCCCACCGCGTGCCCCAGCGGCCGGGAAGCGTCTGGCGAGGCAAGGCGTACATGTTGTACAACCAGAACGTGACGCCGTCCGTCGGATCCAGGGCCACACTGGTGTAGCCGCCCCAATTTCTGTCCGACGTCGCCGTCGTGCCTGCCAACGCAAAAACGTCTTGACCCGCCGCCAGCGTCCCCGCCAGCCGGACGGTCCCCGCCGGGTCGCTGGGGGCTCGGACCGCGTAATAGGACCCGGGGTGAATCGTCGGTCCCGTCGCCGAGAACCCGATCACCATGTTGCCCTGGGAATCCACGTTCACCGCCGGCCAGATCGTGTGCGCCGCGAATCCGATTTCTTCGCCCCCGACGTTCCCTTGGTCCGCCAGCTTGAGCGTCTGTAGATTGGACGTGTCGAAACGGAACCAATGCGCGGTCACCTGATTGACATCGGGCCCCGAACGGGGATTGATCACCGTCGCCACGTACAAGGAATTGTCCCGCCAGACCGCATTGGTGACGCGCCGGTCGCCGCCGTCGAGCCGCGCGGTGCTCAATCGCTGAGGCGAATTGTCGTCGATGGGAAGCGTGCTGTCTTCGATGTCGCCGACATTGATCGTCGTGCGAGTGAACTTGGGCGTGGTCAGCGGGTCTTCGATGCGGATCACGTCGACCAATTCCTGGACGCCGTTGTTCAAGCCATCGTACAGCGTGAGCCAGGTCCCCACCCCAGCCGGTGCGGTCCCGTAGACGTGGGCCGGCTGCATACAGCGGAAATCCTGGGCCTGAGTGTAGTTGCCCGTGAAGTCGACCCCCGTCAGTGCCGACGGGTCGTACATGTTGACCACGGCGGGCCCGTTATCGTAGAAGCCGCCCTTTCCCAATCCCTTGTCCATGATCCACAGGCGATTGCCGTAAGGATCCTGAGTGCCGAATTCAAAGAGATTCCCCGTGATGTAGAGGGCCTCTTCGTCCAAGGCAAAGCCGGGATAGTCCGTCCAAGTAACGAGCGTTTCTTCCACATCCGTGGGATCCGGCACGTTCACCATGCCGTTGATCGAATGGTAGTACCATTTCCCGTTCGGATCGCTGTCGTCGGACACCGCGACCATGATCCGAGACATGTCGAACCAATCGCCGGCGGAGGTTTGGTACCGTTCGAGAGTCACCACGACGAAGCGGTTGGCGTATTGGTCGTAGAGTACCTTCGGGTCAAAAATGCCGTCGTCGGGACGTAGCGGAGCAAAGAAGTTCTTCAGGCTGGTGTGGTACTGGTTTGTTCCGTCCTTGGTGAACCACTGAATCGACGTGTTGCCCACATTCACGATATGGGCGGGTCCTGCGGCCCCGAAGGGGTCCGGCGGCTGGATGTACGCGTTGTCGTTGTTGAACGCATTGTCGTCGATATTGAACCCCTCGATGGTCGAAAGCAGCGCAGGGGAGGGCGGCAGCGTTGCCAACAAGCGGCGGTCTTCCAACGCCTCGAACGCCAGACGTTGCTTCCGCTTTCTCGCTCGTGCCTTTTGCCCCGGATGATTGTTTAGCTTGTTGCGCAACGTCTTCGATGCCTTCAGAAATCGGGAAATCACGACGTGACCCTCTCTCAAACTCGAATTAGTCCCGCCAGAGGTCGCTAATCATCGCCAGTTTAATTACGCCGCAAACCAAAATCTACAGTTTGGTTGCACGGACAATCGCATTCGATCCGCGGAAACCCGCACGAGCGGCAGAATCTGAACGTCGCTCAGCGTCCGCCACCCGAAGCCGCGAGTAACCGACTTCGCACCCCCGGTCGCCACCACGATGTCGCCAAAAGAAGGGACCCACTCCTAGAGCAAGCCCTTCTACAGATGCCACAGCGCGTAAGAAAGTTCCGCCGACCGGAAGGTAACATTTTCCATTTCGGAAAAATGGACCGATCGGTTGCCAGTTTGCCGAGCATTTCGTGGGCACTGCCGGCATTCTGGCCCGTTTATTTCAACTTTGGCGATCAGAACAACCGTCACGATCACGCAACAGGAATGAAATCGGACAGGCTTGGCGGGCAAGTCCTCCCTTGACGGCACAACGCGGCGCGCGGCGTACTGCGAACGATGTCGCCTGCACTAACCGCCTGTGAACATGGACTTTAGGCAGATTTGTGACCAGCTCTCGAACGATTCCAAATCACCCATCAATTCCATCGGCTCGGCGAATCCTGCATCGACGATTTCGCTCTCCAGCGGCCGGACAGCGGGCCTTTCGACATCGAACAAGTGAACGACCCCCAAATGCACTTTGCCAACCTCAGTCAGGTCGTCGTTGATCAGGCCGACGCACCTCTGACGGTAAGGCGTATCAATCACAACTTCTTCGTCCAGTTCTCTTTGCATCCCATCGCTGTAGGGTTCCGCTTTGCCGGCGTCGTCCACCGAAATATGCCCGCCGATGCCAATGCTCCGTTTTCGATGCAGTCGTGATTCGCCCTGCCCGGTGCCGCGTGTGTAGTGGAACAACGAGGTGTCGCCGGAATTGTCGGTGTGCCGGAAAATGACGTAAGGGATCAACTGCTTGAAATTTGGGTCCTGTTCCATCTCACCTCGCGGCCGGTAGCTCGCGTGCCGCGGGCTCTGCAATTCCTCCAAATACCGCTCGACATCTGCCGTAAAGCCTTGGAAATAGCCCAACTTGTGGAGCAGTTCCGTTGGAATTACGAGCACTCGTTCACTGTGAACCAGACTCATTCGAAATCCCTCTCGCCGATCGGGGACAAGCTCTCAGAACCATTTTCAGTCGCGGAAAACCGCCGTCCCGCACAGGTCGGGCTCCTGGAACGGTTATGGGGGGCCATTATAGGACCGATGCGGCCAAGTGACGAGCGGTCGAACCCCTTGATTGACATCGCTTGATGTGCCCCGATAGAATCGCGGGCCGTTAAGAAACTGCCCGACCGCGGTCGTGGATTCCCGGCGGGACGCTCCGGTCGGCGGTTTGTGTTGGTCCGAAAGCCGGGGGAGAGATTGACGATGGGTGCAAACGTTCGCGAATTCACTGATGACAACTTCGCCGCAGAAGTGCTTCAAGCCTCGGAACCGGTCCTGGTGGATTTCTGGGCTCCCTGGTGTGGCCCTTGTCGGCAAATCGCGCCGATGATCGATGAACTGGCCGTGGCGAACGCCGGATCGGTCAAGGTCGGCAAGCTGAACATCGATGATAACCGGAATGCGGCCGATACGTACCAGGTCCAAGCCATTCCCACGCTGCTGCTCTTCAAGGACGGCGAGGTCGTCAAGCGGATGGTCGGCGCGCCGACCAAATCCAAGTTGCAGCAGGCCATCGATGAGGTAATGGGCTAGATCTGCCGATCCGGTCCTTGGCCGAGCGACGCTGGTCGCCGGCCTTTTTCATTCTTGGCGGGGCAGACCGATGGCGGGCGTGCCGGACATTCGAGTCCGCAATATAACTGACCAGTCGCCTGTCCGTCGCGACGGACGCTACGTGCTGTATTGGATGACGGCCTTCCGCCGGCCGACCTGGAATTTCAGTCTCCAACGAGCGGTCGAGTGGGCTCGCGACCTGCGGAAACCGCTGCTGATCCTGGAAGCCCTCCGCTGCGAGTATCGTTGGGCGAGCGACCGCCTTCACCAGTTCGTCATTCAGGGCATGGCGGACAACAAGGCGCGATTCGCAAAGCGAAACGCGTTCTACTATCCCTACCTGGAAGCTGAGCCGGGGGCGGGTCGAGGCTTGTTGGACCAGTTGGCCGAGTGCGCCTGTGTGGTGGTCAGCGACGATTTTCCCTGTTTTTTTCTGCCGCAGATGGTCGCCGCTGCCAAACGGCAGGTCCCCGTGCGGTTCGAACTCGTCGATTCCAACGGCTTGCTGCCCATGCGGGCCGCTGACCGCACTTTCGCGCGGGCGTTTGACTTCCGCCGTTTCTTGCAGCGGAATCTCCTGCCTTACCTGGAGCCGGATTCCTTGCCTGACGAAGATCCCCTGAGAAACTGCCGGTTGCCGGTCTTGGACAGCCTGCCAAAAGAGACTCTGCGGCGTTGGCCGCCCGCCAAGCCGCAGGAAATCGCGGAGCAACCGGCACGGCTCAGCCGATTTCCCATCGACCACACCGTCACGCCGACGGCGACGATCGGCGGACCCGAGGCGGCGGATGAGACGTTGCGCGCGTTCCTCGGCGAAAAACTGCCGCGCTATGGTGATTCACGGAACGATCCGGACGTGGACGCCACCAGCGGTCTCTCGCCCTATTTGCACTTCGGCCATATTTCGGTCCATCAGGTTTTCGCCGAGACGATGCGCCGCACCGGTTGGAGTCCGCAGCGAGTATCGGCAAAGGCCACCGGCAGTTCCCACGACTGGTGGGGCGTCGACGCGGCCGTCGAGTCGTTCCTGGACGAACTGATCACCTGGCGCGAACTCGGCTACAACATGTGCTCGCGGACCGCCGAGTACGACAGCTACGACTCGCTGCCCGCGTGGGCTCGGCAAACGCTGGCCAAACATGCCGACGATCCGCGCGGGCGCGTGTACACGCTGGACGAGTTCGAATCGGCCGCGACGCACGACCCGTTGTGGAATGCCGCCCAGCGGCAACTGGTCCGGGAAGGCCGCATCCACAACTATCTCCGCATGCTGTGGGGCAAGAAGATCCTGGAATGGTCCAGCAGCCCGCAGGCGGCGCTGGAAACGTTGATCGAACTCAACAACAAGTACGCTTTGGACGGCCGCAATCCGAACTCGTACAGCGGGATCTTCTGGGTGCTCGGACGGTACGATCGCGCCTGGGGCCCCGAACGGCCCATCTTCGGAACGATTCGCTACATGAGTTCCGAAAACACGGCCCGCAAGGTCCGCGTCAAAGAATATCTGCGGCGTTACGGGCCGGGCTGAGCAAAAAGTGGCGTAAGCTTCCAGCTTGCGGCAGATCGCGGCTTCGCAAGCTGGAAGCTTACGCCACGGCTATTTCTCGAACGGGGCTACGGTCGTGCCAGCACGGCGGCGATGCGAGCGGCGCTCAGTTCGCGGAGGCTGTCCACGACCAGTTCGGCCGACAGCAGTGAATCCCGCACGCGGCCCGTGCTGGCGATCGCGACACACTTCATGCCGGCAGCGTGGGCGGCGGCGACGCCGACGGGAGCGTCTTCGATCACGACGCAATGCCGCGGTTCGACCCCCGCCCGCTCGGCACTGAGCAAGAACACTTGCGGATCCGGTTTGCCCCGCTGCACGTCAACGCCCGTGACCACGCCGCGGAAGGCCGAACGGCACTCCAGGCGGTCCAACACGAGGTAGACATTGTCCGGTGGGCCGGACGAGCCGACGGCCAGAGCGAAACCGGCCCGCTGCAACTCGTCGATCAACTCGGCGGCGCCGTCCATGCCGGGAAAATCGCGCTGCAGGATATCGCGGAACCATTCCTCCTTGCGATCGTCCAGCTGCGCCACTAACTCAGGCGCCGGGAATCTGTCGCCCCACAACTCGACAATGATCTCGCGGCTGGTCCGGCCAAACGTGGCCACGAACTGGTTTTGGGTCATCTCCAGACCCCATTCGCGGCAAGCCAACTGCCAACTTCTGTAGTGCGCTTGATACGAATCAACCAAAACTCCATCGACATCAAAAATCACGGCTGGCGGCGTCGGCATACGGTCTGCACCCCGGTATGTGTCGTTGACGGGAAATCCAATTCACGGATACTAACATAGCGAGACGGCGGGGTTGCGCCGAGGCGAG
Organism: uncultured Pirellulaceae bacterium; assembly: GCA_964443915.1. Taxonomy (GTDB): domain Bacteria; phylum Planctomycetota; class Planctomycetia; order Pirellulales; family Pirellulaceae; genus Anammoximicrobium. The sequence continues at coordinate 31,044 of CAYUFW010000030.1, read as the reverse complement.
CTAGCGTGGGCTTCGGCGTGGTCGGTGACCGGTGGCCCGTAACCCGTATCCCGCAACCCGTATCCCGTTACTCTCATGCACGTGTTGTTTTTTGACATCGACGGTACGTTGATCAAGACGGGCGGTTCCGGCATGGAGTCGTTGCGGCTGGCGTTCATCGAGTTGTTCGATTGCCCGCCGCCGGACGACGTTCCAATGGGCGGGCGCACTGACCGTGGCATCGTTCGCGATTTGTTTCACGGGCGTCGCATCACGGATTCGGAGGAAAACTGGACTCTCTTGCGTGCCGCCTACCTGCGACACCTTCACGTGCAGTTGCCCCTGCGGTCGGGATGCGTGCTGCCGGGCGTTGCCAGCCTTCTGGAAGGACTCGCCGCCCGCCGCGACGTGGCGTTGGGATTGCTGACCGGGAATATCGAGGAAGCGGCGTGGCTGAAATTGAAGCACTTCGGGTTGGATCGCTATTTTGCCTTCGGCGGCTACGGCGGACGGTCCTACGAACGGAATGCCGTGGCCGAAGACGCTTTGGCGGCCGCACATCGGGCTTTGAACGCAGCCATCCGTGCGGACCGGGTCTGGGTGATAGGAGACACGCTCATGGACGTTCAGTGCGCCCGGCACATCGGAGCCCGCGCCCTGGCTGTGGCAACCGGCATACACGACAAGGCGAAGCTGGCGGGGGCGGCGCCCGATTTGCTGCTGGATGATCTCTGCCAGGCCGAGGATCTTCTGCGACAACTTGACGAGGCGAAGGCGGCATGATCCAGCTGCGTTATGGAGACGGACAAGTGTTGCGGATTCGTCCGCCAGCCGAGGCCGCGGTGGCCGATTTTGGGGACCCGCGCGGCCGGCCTCTCGACGATCCGGCCGCCGCGGTGGCGGCGGCGCTCGCCGATCCGCTGGACTTCCCGCCGCTGCAACGGGCCACGACTCCGGGCGATCGTGTGGTGCTGGCGGTGGATCGAGGCGTGCCGCAATTGGATGCCGTGGTCGCGGGCGCCGTCCACGCGCTGCTGGACAGCCGCGTCTTGCCCGAGGACATCACGTTGCTGTTGGCGCCCGAGGAGAGCGGAGTCCGTCGGCGGGAGCCCACCGCCGGGCTGCCGGCCGAGATCGCCGCGGCCGTCCGCGTGGTCCAGCACGACCCCGCAAACCGTGCGGACCTGACTTACCTGGCCGCCTCCAAAGAGAACCGGCCGATCTACATCCATCGGCAACTGTTCGACGCGGACCTGGTCCTGCCCATCAGCTGCCTCCGGCCGCGGCGGGTCTTGGGCCGATTGGGCGTTCACGCCGGGCTGTTTCCCACGTTTTCGGACGCGAAGACCCGCGAACGGTTCCTGTCGCCGGAGGCGTCGCGGTCGCCGGTCCAGCGGCACCGGCGGCGAGACGAGGTGGAGGAGGCGGCCTGGCTGCTGGGAATCCAGATCGTTCTGCAATTCGTGCCCGGCGCCCGCGACACCGTGTTGCACGTGCTAGCGGGCAAACCCGAGGCCGTCGCCAAACGCGGCCGCAAGCTGTGCGATGCCGCCTGGCTGTGCCGGTTGCCGCGGCGGTCGAGTCTGGTGCTGGCCAGCATCGCGGGCGGGCGTCAGGAACAGAGTTGGGAGAATTTCGCCCGCGCGCTGTCGGCCGCGTTGGCCGCCGTGGCCGACGACGGCGTGATCGTGCTGTGTACGGACCTCCGCTGTCCGCCCGGCCCCGCGCTGCAGTTGCTGTCCGCGTTGAACGACGCTCCGGAAACGCTCCGGGAAATCCGCCGCGCCCGCACGCCGGACGCCGTCTCCGCCTCGCTGCTGGTCGAAGCTCGCGAGCGCACGCAGGTGTACCTGCTCAGCGGTCTGGACGGCGAGACGGTCGAAGATCTCGGCGTCGGCTACATCTCCAACGAGGAGGAAGTCGAACACCTCTGTCAACAATTCGATTCGTGCCTGCTGTTGGCCGATGCGCATCGAGCGGGCGTGGCCCTGGAGGAGGAACCGTGACGAGGAACGAACCGAACCCGACGTGACATCCATCGCCACTTCACGCGCGTCACGGCCAAACCTGGAGGAGCTGCGTCACGCTTGAACCCAAGCCTTCTTTCAGGGACGGTCTCCGTGCTGCCCTCCCGCATCGCGGAAGTCGCGAATTGGGGGCGAACGCTACCGGATCGCGATCGCCCGCTGCAACGGCTTGAGGACGTTTTCGGCCACGTAGCTGTCAACCAATTCGGTACACAACTTCCCCAAACGCTGCATGGCGTCCACGAATGTTTCGCCGGGGTCCAGGCTGCCGTAGCGGCGGGCGGTGAAGTAGACGCTGAGCTGATCTTCCGGGTATTCGCCGGTGCGCACGTGATAAGCCGACGTGCGCGTCTCGAAGCTCAAGCGGCATTGCACCCGGCACTCCTCGTCCAGGGCCAATTGCAGCGCCGGCTCGCTGCCCAGCACCATCGCGCCGGGGATTTCCAGCAGGCGTTCCAGCGCGGGCGCCAGCCCCAAGGCTTCGACCAGCAACTCGCTGTGGTTTCCCCGGAACGTGTAGTCGAACCCGTACATGACGTTCAGCGATTCGCAGTCCAGCGGACTGACGGACAGCGCGTACGGGGCCAGTTCCAGGGCGAGTTCGTGTTGCCGGAAGGCTTCCTGCGGCGTTGCCGGATTGACGTGGCCGGAACATACCCGGCGCGGCTCGACGGTGGCCCAGCGGTAGCTGGCCTGGTCTTTGTCTTCCTCCAACACGAACTCGCCGCGTTCCCGGCCGTAGAAGTTCCGCATGGCTGGGAAGCGTTTTTGAATCTGCTCGAAGTAGTGCAGGACCGTCTCGCGCGACTGCGGCAGGTCCATTTCCGTGTTCAGATTCATGTTTATGTAGTAATCGTCACTCAGCGATGCGTAGTGACTCATAGGGTCCTCCTTGGGAACCGAGGCGTGCTCGCGTGGCGGCCATCCGCCGTGACGCGCCCGACTTGGTTGCTTTCGACTGTCCAGTATAGAATGATACCGCAACAACTGTCAAAGTACCCTCCCGCGTCAACACCCCGTTGCCCGACGACGGAACTCTGCTCGCGGGACGCCTTTTCGAGCACCGCCGAGGAGCCTCCAGATGCCCCGAAACCTCGCCCCCAAATTCGACACGCCCGCCGTCTACGTCTTCCCGTCCGCACTCGGTTGGCTGGCCGTGCAATGGCGGGACCGGCGACTGTGCGCCCTGGTATTCGGCTGGAAAAGCGGAACGGAAGCGGCGGGCGCTCTTCAGGACGTGGCGCCCGTGCCGGTCGCCGATTGGTTCGACATAGGACAGGATCCGAAAGCGGCTGGCGTCGAGATTCGCCGTTTTGCCAAGCGAATTCAAGCGTTCGCCGAAGGGCGGAGAGATAATTTCCTGGATGTTCCCATCGCTTTAGGCGAGGTGACCGATTTTCAGCGGCGCGTGCTGCAGCAATGCCGGAGCATCCCCTACGGGCAGACGCTGACCTACGGAGAACTGGCTGCGAAAGCCGGTTTTTCCGGGGCGGCCCGAGCCGCAGGCAGCGTCATGGCTGGCAACCGAGTGCCCCTGGTCATTCCCTGCCACCGCGTCGTCGGTTCGTCCGGCTTACTGCGGGGCTACTCTGGGGCTGGCGGCGTTGCCATGAAGCAGAGACTGCTGGAGTTGGAGGGCGCGATGGGCATTTTCAGGCGATAGATCGATGAGAGCCTTCCGCGCTGGGGCAAACACCCAAGGAAGCGGGGCTCGCAGGAAGATTGGGGCAGAAAAATGCCGGATCGGGTTTTCGTCATCGTGCGATTGGCGACGCTACTGGGAGCGGCGATCGTCGCCGGCGGTTGCGAAACGCGCGCGCCGGCTCCGATCCAGCGTCGTGCCGCGGACTACTCTGCCATTTCAGCAGCCCACCGGCAAATCCGCGAGCGAACCCAACGCCGATTCGCGAAAGCCTCGTTCCTGTCGCCCCAGCCCGAATCGGACGCGGGCATCCCGCTGTGGATGGCGCCGCTGCTGGTTCACGAATACTCGCTGTCCGCGGAGGACGACGCGCGGTGGGCCCGATTTGGGGCGGTTAGCGTCGATGCGAAAGGGCTCGCAACGGTCGACGATCAACGCCCGACCGTGTACCTCTCGGCGACCGACGTCATGATCGGCTCACGATCTCTGAAGCAGATTACTTGTTTGTGGTTCTATCCCCCGCCCCCTGCAGCCGATCAACGGATTCCATACCGTGGATTCCGCATGACGCTCGGCAGCCGAGGCTATGCCGTGGTGTGGGACGTGCTCTCCAGCGAGTCAACGGAGCGGACGATGTTCGTGGCCAAGCCCGTCGAGCAAGCGGCAGTCGGAGAATTCGGCGGCCCGCTGCCGGGCAGGCAGTTCGCCGTCGAACCGCCGCTGGCTGAGCATCCGGAAGTGGTTGTCCCGCGCGTGGTGGGCGACGGCCCGCAGCCGATGGGTCCGTTCGTGTACCTCGACGCCGCGTCGCTGTCTGTTTCGACGCTGATTTGCCGTTGCGAGCCGTCGCAGGTAGACGAATTCCCCTGCAGCGGCCACTACGTGCTACGGCGCGTCGGGGACCTGGACGAAGTGTTTGGCGGAGCGCCGGCTCCGCCGAATTTGAGTCTGCCGTGGGCCCACGTGAGCCCGGAAGGTGTCCTGCGGCTGCCGGCGGAGTTGTAGAGTTGGTCGGTGGTCGGTGGTCGGTGATCGGTGATCTGTGATCTGTGATCTGTGATCTGTGATCTGTGATCTGTGATCTGGGGAGCGGGTCAGGAGCAAGTCCGCAACGTCTGGTCGAACATCGGCTGCGGGCACCTGAATCAATGGCGGTTCACGCTGACGGCACTAGCTCACCAAACTTGCGTTCCTGCCGGACGAGCCGGCAGGGGGCACCGTGTGGAAGCAGGGACAGTCCACCTAATCGCGCCGTCGCTCGCGTCCCGTTGACGTGGAGCCGTTCGCCGTGGCATGGAGGCGTTCCTGGAGACCTGGAAAATCGGCATCGATCTCCCGCCGCGTCGCCACTTCGCCCGGCGGGCAACTGGAGAATCCGTTGGCGACGTTCCTTGCCGTCCGCCTCTTGACTTGTTTGCGCTGGTGTCAAATGGTACCATCGCCCCTGCCATTTGGTACAGACCCAACAGTCCAGGGCGAAACCTGACCGAGCGAGGAGCGAGCGATGTCGGACACGACGCGAGATGCGGCCGCCGAACAGCGGCCATTGGATCCGGAAGGAGGGCATCCGATCACGAGGGCCCACTGGCTGGTGCTGGGAGCGGCCTTCCTGGGCTGGATGTTCGACGGCGTCGAGATCGGGCTTTTTCCGTTGGTGGTGCGGCCGGCGTTCCAGAGTCTGGGATTGACCGACGACGCCCAGATTGCCGCCTGGAACAGCGTGGTCGTGGCGGCCTTCCTGTTGGGGGCCGCCGCCGGCGGGATCGTCTTCGGCTGGTTGGGCGACAAGATGGGCCGCGTCCGCACGATGGTGATCGCGATTCTGGTCTATTCCGTGTTCACCGGCGCTTGTGCGTTTGCCCAGCAACCCTGGGAGCTGGGCGTGTTCCGCTTCCTGGCCTCGTTGGGCATGGGGGGAGAATGGGCCTTGGCGGTGGCCCTGGTCATGGAGTACTGGCCGGAGAAACACCGCCCGAAACTGGCCGGAGCGATCGGTGCCGCGGCGAACTTCGGCTTCCTGTTCATCGCCGTAGTCGCGCTGCTGAAGCCCGTGACCCAGGATTCGTGGCGGTGGATGATGCTCGTGGGGGCGGCCCCGGCGCTGCTGGCCCTGGCCGTCAGCATGTTGGTGCCCGAGTCCGAGCGCTGGAAGCAATCCGTGCGGGCGGCCAAAGCCAAGCCCGCGGCGCCGGCCGCTGCGTTTCACTGGACCGACCTTTCCACGGGGGCCGCATTCTTCATCGCTTTCGCGCTCGGCTTCGTCTTGCTGTTCGCCTCGTTGACATGGTTCGCAGGGGCGAGTTTCCCCGCCGGAGGCGGTATGGAAGGTTGGTGGCGTTCGGCCGCCGGCCGCGTCACGGCCCTGCTGGCAATTGGCGGCCTAGCCTGGGCCGGCAGTCTGTTAGCTCGCCGGCCAGCTTGGTTTCTGACCATCGCGGTACTGGGAATCGCTCACGCGGTTGCCGCCTGGATCGGACGGGGAGACAAGACGTGGGTGGTGTTCGCCGTCGCCTTCGTCGTCGGCGCGATGGGCGCGGCGGGTTCGGTGCGGGAGATCTTCTCGCCGGGGCTCCGCAAGCGGACCTTGCTCGGAATCGTGTTCTCTTCGGTGCCGCTGATCGGCACCTGGGCCGCCGTCTCCGGCTGGATCCCGGTCTGGGTGGACCAGATGACGCAGGTCGAGGCGGGCAAGCAATACTTGAACCCGGCGGCCGTGGCCGAGTTCGACAAGGCCCAAGACCCCAAGAGCCAACTCAGCGTCCTCAAGACGGCCCTCACCGACGACCAATGGAAGACGGTCCGCCAAACCACGGCGCGGTCGAAAGCCTGGGTCCAGATGATGCTGGCCATTGGCGCGATCCTCGGCTGTTTCGTGGCTCCGGTGCTGGGCGGAATCTGGGGCCGCCGTCCGGTGTACGCGATACTGTGCCTGGTCTCGCTGGCCTCGTGTGCCTATCTGTTCCGCGCCCTTGACGCCTACAACTTGTGGTTCATCATCGTCGTCGGCCTGGTGGGCACCGTCACGGCAGCCTTCTACGGCTGGCTGCCGCTGTACCTGCCGGAGTTGTTCCCGACACGCGTGCGGGCGACCGGACAGGGACTGTGCTTCAATTTCGGCCGGATCATGGCGGCAGTGGGCACGTTCTATATGGGCTACTTGGTGGCCTTGTTCGGGGGCGACTACGGCCGGGCCATGGCGGCGATTACCTTGATCTACCTGGTCGGCATGGTCCTGATCTGGATCGCGCCGGAGACGAAAGGCAAGCCGCTGCCGGAATAAGGATCGCTCGTAAGACCTACTTCCGCACCGCTTCAGCCGCCTTGGCGGCTTCCCGGTAGACCGGCTTGGATTCCTCGGTCAGCCGCTGGACAAATACGTCGGCGGCGCCCAGGGCTACGTCGTCCGCGCCCACGACGCAGGCGCGCACGTGGCAGGGGCCGCTGCAATTCGGCGGCACGGGCAACTGCAACTCGAAGTCGCCGCCGGTGGACGTGAAGGGCTGCGCCACCCACGCGGGATCGTTGGCTTGCCGGTACGACTCCTGCAAGGACCGCAAGAATTCGTGCGTGGGCACAAACTGGCGGCGGCTGGGCAGAGTGCCGCGCGTGCGGTCCCGCCGGCAGACCAGTTCGATCCGACCCTCACCGGCCAGTTCGCAACGCCCGGTAACGGTCAACAACTCGCCGCCGCGCGTGTTGTCGGCCACATGCACTTCGACCGGGCGTGGCTGCGGGAGCCGCAGCAACGGGTCGCCCAGCAGGTTGAACAGCGCGACGTGCTCCAGACGCTCTGCTGGCAGTTGATCCGCCGCCGGGCTGATGGCAGCGGCGAGGGCATCCAGCAACTGTCGGCGGGGGTTGTCTTTCTCGTCGGCCCCCATGCGCCGCTTGGCCGCCAACAGCAAGTCCCCCAACGTGGCGCGGCGCTGCACGAAGTACTCGTCCAGCAACGCGTCGCTCATCACGGCCATCCCGTAGGGCATCGTCACGCGCGAGCCGCAAATCGCCGCTACGGGACCGCCCTGGGCCCGCACGAGTGCTTCGGCCAGGCAATCTTCCGCGTGGTCAAAGGCCCCGGTGTAGCAGGCCAAGAGGATGGCGATAGGCAGTCCGTGCGCGGCGCTGACGTGCATCGCGTCGTCTGCGTCCAGGATGGGGAAGGCGGCGCCGGGAACGGACACCGGCGCGAGGAACCGCTGCTGAGCGTGACCGATGTAGATCCAGAACAGACAACCCTCGTTCAGCCGGAACAACGTGGCTTGGCGAAACTGGCGCGGGTCGGGGCAGAAGGGACTGCGCCAGTTGGCATACGTCATCGTGGTCTGGTAGGCCGCGGGGATTCCGCCGGTCAGGAACTTCTTGGTGGTCATCTCCAGCACCGTGTCCGCCAGGGTGCCGAAACTGCCGATCCCGGCGACCAAGTTGATTTGACGCTGCCAGCGGCCCGGGTCCGGATACTTCTCGTACCACAGGATCTTGCGGATCTGGGTCTGCAACTCGCCTGGGCTGTCGACACAGAGACGTCCGATGGCCAGGTCGGGCAGTTGGTCGTCGTCCAGATCGGCGTACCAGTTGTCTGTCGCGATTTCGGGCTCGGAACCCCAGGCCACGTTGACCTTGGCAGCGATCCGACCGGTGGGCACGCGCAGATCCGTGGCGGCCGAAGCGGCCTGTTGCCCGGCCGGGCCGGCGTCACCGACCAGCAACACATATCTCAGCCGGCCCGGGCGAGCGGTCTGCCGGATGGCGGTCCGGATCGCTTCCGGCGACGAAGTGGCAGCGGCCAGTTGGACGCGATGTCCCTGCTGAGTCCGGTGTGCGATCCAAGGCTGCAGTGCCGCCACGAAAGGAGCGGGTGAAACGATCAGCGTGTCCGCCGCGTCCGGGAGAGAAGGCGCCGCCGCCGTACAGAGGAGCAAGAACCAAGCCATCGCGACCTCCTTGTCGCCCTTGGGTCCGCCGGCCGGATGCCGGGCAAAACCCATATTCCCGCTGCCACGTCCTGTGGCAGCCGTCGAAGAGTCAGACCGACGCCAGCCACGCCAGCACGGCCAGCCAGAGAAGAAACAGCAGCGCACTGGCGGCCAGCAACCGACGATTCCCGCGCCGGGGCTGAACGGGCACAAGTTCACGCCCCGCCGTGGCGTTGGCGGCCGGCGTCGTGCGGTCGGCTTCGCCCCGCGTCGCGAGGGCCGATTTGCCTGGTCCACGTCGGCTCATCTCACCCCGCTGAGTTGATTTGAAATTGGCGTACAAAGGCTTCATCGAAATCGTACACGTCGTCAAAATCCTCGCGCCGGTCCGTTGCCGACTTGCGCATCAGGTTAACGTCGATCATGTTGTAGACGAGTTCGCCGAAATCGCTGGTGCTGTAGATGCCCCAGCTGTTGAGCACCCACTTGGCCATGAACCCGAATTGCTCGATGGCGAACCGGCGCAGCGCCTCGGATAATTCCTGGCCGGACAGATGTGACTCCGCCGGCGGCTTCTCCCCACGCCGCAACGGCCGGCTGACACCCATGCCCAGCACGCGCTGCGCGTAATCCAGGCCCTCGCGCACGAACTGGTAGGCTTCCAGCCGGTAGCGAGAATCGCGATTCAGCAACTGCACGAGCGGATGTTCTTCTGCCGACATTTCGATCCGGCCGTCAATGGCCCCCCTTGCCTTTCCCACCGCGACGATTCACCGAAAGCACATCCTTGACTTCGACCAGAACGCGCCGGTTGTCTTCGAATTCCACGAGCAACTGTTGAGCCAAGATTTCCTGCCCGATGACGCGAGCCTGTCCCTTGTCGAGCGTTACCACGGAACCGACGGGGGGCAATTCCCGCTGCAGTTCCACATACGTGTCGTATTCATAACGCAGGCAGCATTTCAGTCGCCCGCAACGGCCCGAAATCTTGGTGGGATCCAAGGTCGCCTTCTGCAACTTGGCCATCTTCATCGACACCGGCGGCATCTCGATCAAGTGCGTGTTGCAGCACACCGGCTTGCCGCAATCACCAAAATCCGCCAACAATTTCGCTTCGTCGCGCACGCCGATTTGCCGCATCTCGATGCGTGTTTGGAACTCGCCCGCCAGCCGCTTGACCAATTCGCGGAAATCGATCCGCCCCTCTGCCAAGTAGTAAACGATAATCCGTTCCCCGCCGAACAGGTGCTCGACGTCTACCAACTGCATCTGCAAGCCCAACTGCTCGACGTGCTGGCGGCAGAGATCGAATTCGTTCTTGGCCGACGCCTGGAGATGCGCCGCCTCGTTCACGTCTTCGGGAGTCATCTCGCGCAGGATCTGCCCCTCGGACGCGGCTTTCGGTTCGTCGGACTTGTCCTGTCCAGCCTCGCACAGAACCTCACCCACCTCCAACCCTCGGCTGGTGCGGGCAATCACCTTCGCTCCACGGGCGAGCGTCAACCCTCCACGAGCGGACAGAACCGCCAAGTGACGCATCACGCCGTAGCGGACGAGGTATTTGGCCATCGGCAGACGGAGAAAGCTGGTTGCGACGACAAGGTTGTTGACGAAAACTTACGACCGTTCCCGACGAACGGCAATCGGCAAGGATGCAAGTATAGTCGCTCGAGGGCGTCAAGCAAAGACTGACGAAGAGCACGCAAAGCCCAGCCGCCGTCAGACGTCCGATCTGGAAAATGGCGAAGTCGGAACGAATGACATGATATTTGCGATAATGATATCCCAATACCCTAAGAAAGGCTGTTCTCGTCTTCTTAGGTCTATTGATTCCAGAACAGCGGTTCTTTTGATCGAAATCCACCCGTTTTGCGAGTCATACCGGTTGCCAAGGCCCCCCTCCAAATCTTCAACGGCCCCTGCCGCGGCTGCCGATCAACCGGCTAGGCTGAGACGTAGGCAAGCGGGGCAATCCGAGACATGCTCAGTCCATTGCCGGCACTCCCAGCCCGCGAACCACGGAGGGAAATCGCAATGAAATGCCCACGCTGCGGATCGGAGAAACTGCGCAAGAGTCAGCAGGACGAGAGCCGATTGGCCATCTTCATTCGTCCTTTCCTGATCCGCGTCCGCTGCTATCTTTGCGGGCACGACTTCCTGCGGCCGACAGCGTGGACGGACGCCCTGCCGTCCGCGCCGAAGTACCGAAATAGCCGACGTGCCGCCTGAGGAACGTTCGAAATCAATCGACTTTGCAGCCAATGCGAACTGTGACTTGATACTGCTTCACCTTGCCCTCCGCAATGGCCCCCCGAAGTTCGACGACCTCAAACCAGCTCAGGCCGGACATCGTCTCCGACGCTTTCGCGACCGCATTGGCCGTCGCGTCATCAAATGATTTGCTCGACGTGCCCACAATCTCGATCTTCTTGAAAACGGAATCTGACATCTCCACACCTCGCATCGCTGTTATCCGAAGTCCCAACTCGGGAAAACTGGGCAACAGTGTAAGAATCGCGGCGGACTTGGCAAAGGGGGCGTCGCAGCGAGCTTGCGTTGCAGCCTCGCCAGCAGATTTCAAGAATGGGTTCGAGATACGGTCGATTGTTTCCGATGTAAAACCTTGCGGCTTGTACTGCGCTCGACGACCGCCGTGAGCGTGTTGCGGAAGGAAGGCACCAGTTTGGCCTGCAAAGCCTTCCCAGGCGGCACGGTCGCTACGATCCGAATGAGCTTCGTCAATCCCGCACATTGACCACTTTCATTGTTTCGGCAAGTCGTTAATGACGATGTATATATCGCAGAGAACGTATTTTATCTGGCCGTCGGTGGCGTAGCCGTTTTCCCAGATTGACAGTCAACTGGGCGGGAGCCGAGCGACAGCGAGCGCAAGCCGCTCACTTGCCTGCGGAATCCAAGGATGCGGCCGGCTACGCAACACGGACGGGGGCGGCCAGAGCGGTGCAACCTCCTCACAGGAGAGCAGTGACCAGACCCCCAACACCCGTTCAAGCTTGCCAAGCAAGGAGATCGCAATGAAGACGAGGTATGGCGTAGCGGCGGCAGTGGTGCTGCTTGTCGCCGCGTATACAAACACGGCGAGCGCTGCCTATTTCGGCGCGAGCTGCTACCAGAAGGCCGGCTGTGGCGTCGAGGTTGCGGACACATGCACCCAGAAGCCGCAGTGCTACACAGTCATGAAGACCTGCCGCAAGGTCGTCTACGAGAAACAGCAGATGACGTGCTACCGGACGGTGCGCGAAACCGTCTGCGAAACCCGCACGATCAACTGCGTCAAGTACGTCCCGCAGACCTGCTACCGCGAATGCACGTACACGGTCTGCAGGCCGGTCTACGAGACGTGCTACCGGACGGTGAACTACACCGTCTGCAGGCCCGTCTGGGAGACCAGAACCAAGCAGGTCTGTTACACCGTCTGCAGGCCGGTCTACGAGACCTGCTATCGCACCGTGAACTACACGGTCTGCCGGCCCGTTTGGGAAACCAAAACGAAGCAAGTCTGCTATACCGTCTGCAAGCCCGTCTACGAGACCTGCTACCGGACGGTGAACTACACCGTCTGCAAGCCCGTCTGGGAAACCAAGACGAAGGAAGTCTGCTATACGGTCTGCCGGCCGGTCTACGAGACCTGCTATCGCACCTGCACGTATACAGTCTGCAAGCCCGTCTGGGAAACCAGGACGCGGACCGTCTGTTACAGCGTCTGCAAGCCGGTCTACGAGACCTGCATGAAAGAGGTCTGCGAGGTCGTGTGCAAGCCGGTCTGCTATCAGAAAACGATTCGGGTCTGCGGCGGCCACTGGGAAACGTGCATGGTCGAAGCCCCGTGCGGCGCGGCGCAGAAGTCGTGCGGGTGCGAGCAGAAATGCGGTTGCGCGCCGCGGATGATCTGCAAACGCGTCTGGGTCCCGGAAGTGTGCGAGAAGACGATCGACTGCGTCCGTTACGAACGCTGCGTGGTCAAGAAGCAGGTGCCCGTGACGGTCTGCCGCTGGGTGAGCGAACCGCGGACCAAGACCTGCACGTACCAGGTTTGCCACATGGTGAAGGAATGCCGGACGAAGCAAGTCCCGTACACGGTCTGCCGCATGGTGCCGGAAACCCGTACGAAGGTCTGCTGCTACCGGGTCTGCCATATGGTGCAAGAGTGCCACACCAAGCAGGTGCCCTACACGGTCTGCCGCATGGAGCAGGAGACCCGCACCAAGCTGTGCACCTACCGGGTCTGCCACATGGTGCAAGAGTGCCGCAGCAAGCAGGTGCCCTACACGGTCTGCCGCATGGTGCCCGAAACCCGTACGAAGACGTGCTGCTACCGCGTCTGCCGCATGGTGCAAGAGTGCCGTACCAAGCAGGTGCCCTACACGGTCTGCCGCATGGTTTCGCAGACCTGCGTGAAGCAGGTGCCCTACACGGTCTGCAAGCCGGTCCACTACTGCAGGACGATCCAGGTACCGAAGACAGTCTGCCGTCAGGTTCCCTACACGGTCACGCGGTGCGTGCCCAGGGTCATCTGCGAGCAAGTACCTGTGACGGTTTGCTGCCCGGCGCCTTGCTGCCCGAAGAAGCCCTGTTTGAAGCCCTGTTTGTTGGGCAAGGGCTGCGGCTGCTGAACCGGCCCGCGGATCAGGCAAGTTTTCATCGGTCTGGTCAAACCGAAAGGCGTCCCCTTGCTTGCAGGGGGACGCCCCTTTTTCGAAACCTACCGCCCGGCCTACTGCGGCTTCAAGCAGCGTGAGCGGCACGGCGCTAGCCGCCGGTTCCGTACGCCACCGGCGGCAAGCGCCGTTCCGCTCGCAACCCACGATCTCAGCCTTCAACACGCACTAAGCGGCGCTGCGGATCACGGGCAGGCTGTTGAGATCGAGTTGCGCGACCCAGTGAGGCAGATGCCGTTCGATCTGGTCGGCACAGCGCTCGTACTCCGCCACGTCGCCGCCGACCGGATCGACCACGTCCCGTCCGTCCCGGCAGACGAGTTGGATCCTGTCGGTGGCGTCGGGCCAGCGGTCCAGGATCGCCTCGCGATGTCCCAGGGTCATAGTGAGGATCAGGTCGGCGAAACGCACGAGCGAGTCGGACACGGGCCGGCTTTCATGATTCGACAGATCCAACCCCCGCGCACGCATGGCCTCAACGGCCGGTTCGGACGCGGGCATCCCGGCCGCCGCGGAGACGCCTGCGGAAATCACCATCACGCCGCGATCCGGCAGGTCCGTCACATCGCATTGGAGCGTCTCCGCCACGCGCCCTTCGAACATCACTTGGGCCATCGGGCTGCGGCAGGTGTTCCCGGTGCAAACAAGCAACACGATCAGGCTGGCGAACCGCTGCAGGGCGGACTCGCTCAGTACGCCCTGCCTCAGGACTTCCAGCGCCCGCCCCTGGACGCGCACGACGGAGGACGGTTGGGCGTACTTGCTGCGGCCGTCGTTCAACACGAGGTCCACGTCGTCGCCCAACGCCTCGACCACTTCCTGGGCGCTGACCGCGTCCGTCTGGCCGCTCCGGTTCGCGCTGGTCAAGGTCACGGGAGCGGGGAGCAGGCGGAGCGTTTCCAAGAGAAAGCGATGATCGGGAACCCGCAAGCCGACAAACTCTGCGGGAGCGACGGCCTGACGCACGCTGGCGGGCAGGCGGCCCAGCGGGCTGTGCGGATGGTTGCCTCGCAAGACTAACGTCAAAGGTCCGGGCCAACAGCGGCGTCCCAGACGCTGCCCCACCGGCGACACGTCCGGGCAGAAGTCCAATGCCTCCTCAGGGCTCTTGACGGCCAGCGTCAGGGGCTGTCCGGGCCGGCGCCCCTTGATGGCCAGCAGTCGTGTCACGGCCGATTCGTTCGAGGCGTCGGCGGCGATTCCGTAGACCGTCTCCGTCGGAAACGCCACCAACTTGCCCTCGGACAATGCCTGGACCGCGAGGTGAATCATGTCACGCTCGTCGTCGGCGCAGCCGGGATCGTTCAGCACGCACGGCATGGGACTTCGTCAGGGGCCAGCGAAAAGAAACGTAAACGCCGTTTATAGGGGAACTTGCGTCTATTCGTCAATAGTCAAATCGGAGGCGGCAGACCCAGGGCGCGGTAAATCCGAGCGTCCGCCAAGCCAAGGGCCACGAAGGCGACTCCGTCGAAGTCGTGATGTTCGCTGTGCGGACCGGGAACTGCGACCGTGTAGGCACCGGCGGCGATGCCCGCCCGGCAGCCATTTTCGCTGTCCTCCAGCACCATCATCGCGGCGGGCGGCACGCCCAACTGCCGCGCCGCAGTCAAGTAAACCTCCGGCGCCGGTTTTCCCTGCAGCACATCCTCGCCGGTGAGCACGAACTGGAAACGCCCCTCGAAACCGGCCTGCGAAAGCACCATCCTTGTATAGGCGCGTCCGCTGCTGGTCGCAATGGCCTTGGGGACGGAGGACGCCTCGAGCGCGGTGAGCAGGTCGGTCAGGCCGGGCAAGGGCCGTAAGTGCGCCGGCATGAGTTCGGCAAGAAGCTGATCGCTCTCGGCCAGCAACTGCTCGACCGTGGTGGTCAAGCCGAGCCGGTCGATCATGATCCGCAGCGAGACACGGTCGGGAAGGCCCATCGTCTCCCGCTTCAGTTCGTCCGAGAACAGACAGCCGCGGCGTCGGAGAAGGATTTCCCCCACCTGGTCATACAGCTCCTCGGTGTTGAACATCAAGCCGTCGAGGTCAAAGACGACGGCTCGCAAGGCGGACGGTTCGGGCATCGTCGCGGCGGTGGCTCCTATTCCCTCTGGATTCCCACCAGGCAGATGTCGTCGTTTTGCGGCAGGCTCTGGGTAAACTGCCTGACATCCGTCAGCAGGCTTTGGCACAATTCGTCGATCGGTTTGGGGCCGGCTCGCAGCGCCTGCCGCACGCGTTTGCTGCCGTACACCTTGCGGTCCGGATTCATGGCCTCGTTGATGCCGTCGGTGTACATCAGGAGGGCGTCGCCAGGCTCGAGCTGCACGACGAAGGGCCGATAATGCATGGAGGCGTCGCAACCCAGCGGCGGACCGGCGACCTCGTCGCCGATTTCCCGCACCTCGCCGTCGACGAAACGGCGATGAACGGGAGGCATGTGGCCGGCGTTAATGAGCATGGCTTCGTGCTGTTGCGGCTCCAAGACGCAGAGGACAAAGGTCACGAACCAAGCCTCGTTTTCCGGCCGGCAGAACTCCTGGTTCAATTCGTTCACCGCGTCCCAGGGCGTCGCGGCGGAGACGAGCCGGTAGCGGACCTCGCTGCACAGCCGGGCCATGATCAGCGCCGCCGTGATGCCTTTGCCGGAGACGTCGCCCAGCGTAATCGCCAAGCGTCCGTCGGGCAGCGGCAGGTACCCGTAGTAATCGCCGCCGACCTCTTCGGCCGAGTTGTAAAACTCAAAGAAGCGATATCCGGCGACTCGGGGACGGCTCTGCGGCAGGAAGTGCAATTGCACCTGTTTCGCGGTGGCCAGTTCGCGCTGCCGCCGGTCCATCCGCAACTGGGCCTCGTGCGTGCGGGCGTATTCGACGGCCTGGCCTGCCGTCGCCGCGAGACTGAGCAGCACCTCCAGGTCGTCCTCGTGAAAACGCTCGTACGGGTCGTTGGTGTCAACGTAGATGATCCCCAGCGGCTTTTGCATCGGGCCGATCAGGGGAGCGCACATCATCGAGCGAATGGGAAAATCCAGCACCGAGTCGCTGACGGGGAACTGGTTGTCGTCCAGTCCATCCGCATTCAGGATCGCTTCGCCGCGAGACAAGACGCGGTTGGCGATCGTCTGGCTGATGGGCCCCAGCGACGACGTGATCAGCGTGCCTTCGTCCTTGCGCTTTTCGCCGCGGACCTGTAATTCTCCGGTGACTTCGTCGGGAAACAGGATGTAGGCGCGGTCCGTCTGCGGGAAAACCGTAATCAAGCTGTCGAGAATCTTGGGCAACACCAAATCGATGTTCAGGCTGCTGCCGAGCGTGCGGTTGATTTCGAGCACCGTGCGGAGCTTTTCGTAGGCGTTCACGCCGACGTTGCGCCGCAGATCTCCCGGCGGGACGGCGGCCGGCTGCAAGGTCTCGGTGGTCATTCCTCCCGACGCCTCGTGCGCGGCGGACACGGCGCTCGAATCCCGCTCCGGCGAGGCGGGGACTTCCGGTTCCAGCGAATCCCGAAACAACAGCGTCACATCGTAGACGCGGATCAGATCGTGGTCCCGCAGCTTGGTCCGAGCGCGGACGCGTTTGCCGTTGAGAAACGTGCCGTTGGTGCTGTCCATGTCTTCCAGGAAGTACTCGCTTCCGGATCGCACCAAGCGTGCGTGCTGGCGGGAGATGTTCTTCTGCGGCAGAACGATGTCACAATAGGCCAAACGGCCGATGACCGTCTCTTCACGCTCCAGCACAAAGAACTGGCCCTTGTCCGGGCCGTCCACAATCTCGAGCCTCGGCATGCCCTGTCCCCCCACCAAGCGACGTAGAACCGAATGCGGGATGCCGCTCTCGCCGCCCGCCGGATCTAGCCGAACCAGCCTTTCTTCTGGAAGGACTTCAATGCCTCGTCCATGGAGTCGTAGATGCTGAAGACCTTGTTCAGACGGGTGATCTCGAAGACCTCCATGATGCTGGGCGCAATGTTGCACAACTTGACAGTCGTGTTGCTGGCTTTGCACTTCTTGTTGAGCAGTACAATCTTGCCGATCATCGCCGACGACATGAACGTGACGCCTTGGAAATCGAGCACCATTTTGCCGTTCGCTTGGTCGGCGAGTTCCAGCAACTCGCGGCCGATCTGGGCAATCAGCACGTCGGACAGAATCTTCTGAGAAGTAAACTGTACGAGCAGGATATCATCCTTGTGTTGGGACACCAATTCGGGCATGGCCCAGACCTCCGGGACAAATCAAGTGCTTCGATCGACACGTTCTATGTTACCAAAGTGCGGCGCAGATGAAAGGAGACTCCCAAAGAAAAAGAGTCCGCAAGGCCCGGATCGCCGAAGATCACCCGTCGGCGGGGCTTGAAAGGCCAACCCCAGCGGGCGATTTCAAGGACCGTTCATGCCGATTTTTCCGCGAAAAACGCAAAAAACCCCCGACGGAACACCGTCAGGGGGCTTAGGCGATGGAACCAAACGGCCCCGCCGAACTTGCGTCGGCGGTTCCAGGGGTTAGTCCATGTCGTAGTCGTTGCCGTGCCCTTTCTTGGCGGAATCGTCTTTCTTCGGCTTTTCCGCAACGAGGGCATCGCTGGTCAGCAGCAGCGTCGCGACGCTGGCTGCGTTGGCCAATGCCGTGCGGGCGACCTTCGTGGGGTCGATCACGCCCGCCTTGACCAAATCCTCGTACTTGTCCGTCAATGCGTTATAGCCAACGTTCCCCTTGGCTTCCGCGACCTTCTCGCCGACGATCCCGCCATCCTGCCCGGCGTTCTGGGCAATCATGGTCAACGGTGACCGGCACGCCCGCAACACGATGTCGTAACCCACTTTTTGGTCGTGCGTCACCGACTCGCTCGCCTTGGACGAGGCCGCAGCCCGCAACAAGCCCACCCCGCCGCCGGGAAGAATGCCCTCTTCCACGGCGGCCCGCGTCGCGTGCAGCGCGTCCTCGACCCGCGCTTTCTTTTCCTTGACCTCGCTCTCGGTCGCGGCACCGACATTGACCTTGGCTACCCCGCCCGCCAACTTCGCCAACCGCTCCTCCAACTTCTCGCGGTCATAGTCGCTGGTCGTGTTCTCGATTTCCCGGCGCAGTTGGTCAATCCGGGCCTTGATGTCGCTGCTCTTGCCCGCGCCTTCAATGATCGTTGCCGTGTCCTTGTCAATGATCACCTTCTTGGCCCGGCCCAGATCCGTCAATTGCAGCGACTCCAATTTGACCCCCAAGGATTCAAACACCGCCGTGCCGCCGGTCAAGATCGCGATATCCTCCAGCATCGCTTTCCGCCGGTCGCCGTAGCCGGGCGCCTTGACCGCACAGCACTGGAACGTGCCGCGGAGCCGGTTGATGACCAGCGTCGCCAGCGCCTCGCCTTCGATATCCTCGGCCACAATCAACAGCGGCTTGCCTTGCTGGACGACGGCCTCCAACAAGGGCACGAGGTCCTTCACGCTGCTGATCTTCTTCTCGTAAATCAGAATGTAGACATCCTCCAGAACGCATTCCATCGTCTGGGGATCGGTCACGAAGTAGGGCGACAGGTAGCCACGGTCGAATTGCATGCCTTCCACCCACTCGACTTCCGTGGCCAGGCTCTTGCCTTCGTCGACCGTGATCACGCCGTCCTTGCCCACCTTCTCCATCGCGTCGGCCAGCAGATTGCCGATCTCGCGATCGTTGTTCGCGGCGATGGAGGCCACGTTGGCCATGGCTTCCTTGTCCTTGATCTTGATGGACATCTTGCGGAGCTTTTCCACCACGTCGCTGACGGCCATTTCAATTCCCTGCTTCATCTGCACGGGATTGACCCCCGCCACCACCGCCCGCAAGCCTTCGCTGAAAATCGCCTCGGCCAGCACGGTGGCCGTCGTGGTGCCGTCGCCAGCGACGTCACTGGTCTTGCTGGCCACCTCGCGGACCATCTTGGCCCCCATGTTTTCGTAGACGTCCTCCAACTCGATTTCCTTGGCCACCGTGACGCCGTCCTTGGTGACGGTCGGCGAGCCAAAGCTCTTCTGCAGGATCACGTTGCGCCCCTTGGGTCCCAACGTCACTTTGACCGCCCGCGCCAGCTTGGATACGCCGCGCCGAATCGCTTCGCGCGCCTCTTGATCGAACGCAATCATCTTCGCCATGAGCTGTTTTCTGCGATTTCACTCGCCTGGGTTTTCCGGTTTGCCGCGCTGAGCAAGCCGTGCCAACTCGATTCCCCGCCACGCACGTCCTGCGCTCAGTCCTCGAGGACGGCCAGGATGTCGTCCTCCCGCATGAGCAGCAGTTCCCGCTCTTCCACTTTGAACGTTTCGCCTGCATAGCTGCTGAATACCACACGGTCTCCTACCTTGACCTGCGGGGCGCTCCTTGACCCGTCGTCCAAAAGCCGTCCGTTGCCGACGCTGATGATCTTGCCCCGAGCCGGCTTGTCCTTGGCTGTGTCGGGCAGCACAATGCCTCCCGCCGTCTTCGCCTCGGACTCCTCACGCTCGACGACCACGCGCTCGCCCAATGGTTGTAGCTTCAAACCCTTCTTCTTTACTGCCATGAGGCAATCCTCCCTTAAGTCATCCACCGGAAGTATTCTGACGTCCCACCCGCAACCGCAGCGCGGATCGGCTTGCCGACTGTCAGTCTGGCCAGAAAACAATGGCCCGCACGGTGAAGAGCAACTGTCGGGCCAAACACTCACACGCCCAGCGTAACTCTCGATGCCAAAAAGTCTTAGAGTATCCTGACTGCGCCGAATCGCGTCGGGATGCGGACACCGCACGCATCGGCGTCATGATCAGCTGCCATTTTGACAGATCCCGTTGCGATGCCCGCAGAGGGCGCGCAAAATAGCAACAGCCTGTCGTGACTTATTGGCTCTTCCTCCAGTGACAGCGAAACGATCATGCCTATCAAGGTCAGTTGCCAATGCGGCCAGCAGTTTGCCGCGAAGGACGAGATGGCGGGAAAAGTGGTGAAGTGCCCGAAGTGCCAGCAGCCGCTGAAGATCGGCCCCCCGGCAGCGGTGGGGCCAACACCCGCGGCGGGGCCGCGGGCGCCGGCTGCGGCCTCCGCGCCCTCGGCGGTCGCGGAACTGCTGGACGAGGTCGGCTTCCACGTCCACAAAGGCAAAGAGGACGAAAGCGTCCAGCACTGTCCCGCCTGCGACGCCAAGATCTCGGACCACGCCGTCCTGTGCGTCTACTGCGGTTTCCATTTGGAGACCGGCAAATTCGTCAAAGGGTTGACGGGATCGGGTCCCGGCGGGCTGACCCAGAAAGCCGAAGGCCACGAAGGCGCCGCGCTGCTGCTGCTGAAAAAGGCCGAGCGGACCATCGACCAGGACGCAGATGAAGAGCGGAAGATTCGCACGCAAGGCATGCCGCTGTGGATGATCATCACGATTCTGTCGATCATCGCCACGTTTGCCGTCGGCATGTCCGTCCTGCCCGGCGACAAGGCGTTCCTGGTCTCCGGTTACGTATGGATCGGAATCACAGGGATCATCTCCTTTGTTTACTGGGTCAGATTAGTCGTTGTCGCCTTCACAGAAAAACTTCCGTGCGGCCTGATGTTCCTTTTCGTGCCGTTCTACTGGCTGTATTACGTGATTACGCGGTGGGGCCAGTGCGGGAAGTTCTTCCTGATTTGGCTGACCTTGGTGGTCCTGCAGCCCTTGGGTCTGGTGTTTGTGATCATCGCGCCCAACTTCAAGGAAGGCCCCAAGCAAGACGTGCGCTTGCCCTTCAAGGCCCCCGTCATCGTCGCGTGCGCGATGCTGGATCCTGGCGGGACGAAAGGACTGCCTGATGTCGCAGGCCAGCCCCAATCCGTTTGAGCCGCCTGGAACGTACTGGCGCAACGAGCCAGACGCGCGTTCCGACGGAATCCAGTATCTGGAATCCTACAGTTACATTTTTCGCAGTCCCGATTGGGTGCTGAACGTCCTGTTCACCCTGATTTGCCAGTTCATTCCCGTCATCGGGCCGATCGTCCTGCTCGGCTATCAGTTCCAGATCGTCGAGGAATTGACCCGTAATCCGGCAGCGGTCTATCCCGGCTTTTCTTTCGATTTGTTCGTCGATTACTTGAAGCGCGGAGTGTGGCCGTTCTTGGTCTCGTTGGTGGTCTCCCTGGTTGTGGTGATGCCCGTCTGTCTCGTTTTGTACGCCATGTTTGTCTTGGTTTTCCTCGCGGCTGCCGCCATCGAGGGCGGTGGCGTTGTGCTCGTGTTGGGTTTGGCGCTGGTGGGGTTGGCCCTGATTCTCCTGTCGGCCGGGTTTTGGCTGGTCTTGATGCCGATGATCCTGCGTGCCGGTCTGGCTCAGGATTTTGCGGAAGCCTTCCATTGGGATTTCCTTCGTAGTTTCGTCGCCAAGATGTGGAAGGAACTGCTGCTGTGCGGACTGTTCCTGGTTGTCAGCGGCTGGCTGGTAGCGGGCGTAGGGGCTTTGGTGTTCTGCGTGGGGGTCTACTTCGCCGCGGCGGTGATTACGCTGGCTCAAGCCCATTTGTTCTACCAACTGTACCGCCTCTTCCTGTTTCGAGGCGGAAAGCCGATTCCGCTGAAAATCCGTTGAATTGTCGGTTGAAATCCGATAGATTAAAGAAGGAACGAAAGAGGAACGCCGCTTTGCGGAGGACCGCCATGTCAATCCGTTCGCTCATCGCCGGCTGGGTATTCGTTGCGTGGGCCGCCAGCCAGGCAGCCGCGCAGCAGAACGTCACGGTCCAGTTGCCGACCTTCAACGTGACGACGGTGCAGACGACCGTCAGCGTTCCGGACGGCGGCACGGCTTTGCTGGGCGGCATCGGCCGCTTCAGCGAAGGCAGTGTCAGCCGCGGCGTACCGATGCTGAACAAGGCTCCCGGCGTCAGCCGGCTGTTTGGCAATCGCGGCATCGGGCGTGACGTGGGTCTGAGCCAGATGACCATCACGCCGCGGATCATCATCCAGGAGGAGGAAGAACTGCGGCAGACAGGCGTCTCCGCCGAGCTGTTGTCGCAACTGAGTTCCGCTTCGAACGCTGCTCGTCCGCTTGCCTCGGCCGGCGCGGCTCCGGCCGATCCCGCGCTGGCGCGGAAAGCGGACTTCATCGCCAGGAACGTCGCGCGGCATGCGGCGGCGGAGCCGGCCGAGGAAACAGGCCCCGCCCCGCCTTCCGTGGAACAGATCCGGCGGCAAAACGAGTTGGCCAGAGTGCAGCGCACCGCCGAGGCCGAAGCGTTCTTCGCCAAGGGCCAGCGCGCGGAGGCGGAGGGCAAGGCGGGCGTCGCCAAGATCTGGTACCAAATGGCCGCGCGCCGCGCGTCAGGCGACCTGCAGCAGGAAGTCGCCGAGCGGTTGGCGATTCTGGAGGGCTCGGCGGCCGGCGAGAAACTGGCCGGACGCTAGGGCTGCCTCACCGCCATTCTTGCGGCAAGCCTTCGCTCGCGGTGGTCCGCACTGCGAGATCGTCCCGTCACGTTGCAGCGTCTGTTTCTCTCTCGGGCGATTTCTGCTACCCTGATGGCCGCGAAACACGTTTCTTCCTCCGATGCCACCCCCACAGGAGCAGCATGATGGCAGCACCGCCGACCAAGGGCCTGCCGATGACGGCCCGCTGGGACCCCGACAAGCTGCAGCGGGAAACTGCCGAACTGCAGGCGTTGGAAAGTCAGCCGTTCTTTCGGCGGGCGGGGGCGTATCTCAAGCGGACCGGGCCGGGGCTGCTGCAGAGCGCCATGACGCTGGGGGCCGGCAGCGCGGCGGCGTCGGTCGTCGCCGGAGCATCGTTCGGCTATACCTTGCTCTGGGTCCAGCCCGTCGCCATGTTCTTGGGCGTCTGCATGTTTGCGGCGTTGGGCAACGTGGTGCTGACCACCGGCGAGCGGCCCTATCCGGCGTTCGGACGCGAACTGCACAAATCGGTCGCCTTCCTGTGGGCGCTGGGCACGATTGTCGCTTCGGTGATCTGGCACTTTCCGCAATACGGGCTGGCCGCCGGCGCGGCGCGGGATCTGGCGGAATTGGGCGGGATCGCCGTCGCGGCCCCCGGCGGCGGATTTACGGCTGCCGGTTATCTGGTGAGCTTCGGCATCGGCCTGGCGATCCTGTGTCTGAACATCTTTACCACCTGGAACTACGGCAGCCACGCCCGCGGCATGAAGTGGTACGAGTGGTTTCTCCGCTGCATCATCGGCCTAGTCATCTTGTCGTTCGCCGTCGTCGTCATCAAGACGGGAGTGAACTGGTCCGAGTTGAGCCGCGGCTTCTTCGGATTTCAACTTCCCGGCACGCCCGGCGCGGCGACGGTCGTCCTGGGGGCGATCGGCGCGGCGGTGGGCATCAACATGACGTTCCTGTACCCCTATTCGTTGCTGGCCAAGGGTTGGGGACCGCACCACAAGCCGCTGGCCCGCTGGGATCTGGCGATGTCCATGTTCCTGCCGTTTGTCCTGGTCACATCGCTGGTGATCATCGCGATGGCCAACACGGTCTACGATCCGACAGCACAACGGACGCTGCACGACATCAAGCCGGTGGACGCTGCTCAGGCCCTGGTGCCGGTGATGGGCTCTTCGCTGGGACGCATCATCTTCGATCTGGGCTTGATTGGCATGACCTGCGGCGCGATCAGCGCGCACATGGTTGTTTGCGGCTTTACGGTTTGCGAGATGCTGGGCTTAGAGTACACGGTTGCCCGCTATCGCCTCTGCACGCTGGTCCCCGCCGTCGGTTTCTTGGGCGTGGTGACCACAACTCCCATGTGGCTGCCCGTGGCGGCCTCGGCGATTTGCCTGACGATGCTGCCGATCGCGTACATCATGTTTTTTGTCTTGAACAACAAACGCAGCTACATCGGCGATGCGGTCGGCCACGGCTGGAGGCGGGCCGTTTTCAATTTCACCCTGCTGGTCGCGATTGCGATGGCCACGGTCGGGGCCGCGATCAAGTTGAAGAGCGGCGTGTTGGACAAGCTGCCGCAGTTGTGGGCCCAGCCGGCGCCGGCGGCCGCCAAGTAGTCATCTTTCCTTTCCCAATCCCGTCTCTTTCAGCAAACAGGCAACGATGATCCGCAACGCGCCGATCAAACGACTGGAGCACGGCGGCTTGACCGTCGAGGGTTATTCACGGGCGGCGGTCCAGACGTATTGGCGCGTGCCGGAACTGAAGCTGGGGTTCGACCTGGGAGCCCAGCCGTGGGACTTCATGGGTACGGCGACCTGGTTCGTCACTCACACCCACCTGGATCACATCGCGGCCCTGCCCGTCTACGTCGCCCGGCGGCGGCTGATGAAGATGGACCCGCCCACGATCTACCTGCCGGAGCACGCGGTGCCGCTGGTCGAGCGGCTGCTGCACGTGGTCAGCCGCCTGGACCGCGGCCGGCTGCCGTGCGAGTTGATCGCCGTGCGTCCCGGCGATGAAATCGAGCTGTCCCGCGAGTTGGTCGTGACGGCCAGCGCCACGAAACACACGGTGCCGTCGCTGGGATACGTGGTCTGGGAGCGGCGCCGCAAGCTGAAGTCCGCGTACCAGACGCTCACCGGCGACCAGATTCGCGACCTGCGGCTGTCGGGCGTCGAGGTGGCCGAGGAGCGGCGGATTCCGATCCTGGGCTACTTGGGCGATTCCGAGCCGCACGGACTGGACGACAATCCGGCGATGTACGAGGCTCGCATCCTGATCGCGGAAATGACCTTCGTCTCGCCCCGTCACCGCAAGGAGAAGATCCACAAGCACGGGCACATGCACCTGGACGATTTCGCCGAGCGGCGGGAGCGGTTCAAGAACGAGCGGATCATCGTGGCCCATTTCAGCACGCGGTGTAACGAACACCAAATCCGCGATCTGATCGAGAAGACCTTTCCGGACTTGCTCGACGGCCGCTTGCACGTGTGGCTGTGAGGGATGGCATGACCCCGCGCGCCGCGTACGTCCATGTGCCTTTCTGCCGACGGCGGTGCGGCTACTGCAATTTCACCGTCGTCGCGGCACGTGACGATCTGGTTGCGGATTACCTGCGGGCGGTCGAGCTGGAACTGCAGGAGTTGCGGACGCCGCGCGAGGTCGACACGCTGTTCTTCGGCGGTGGCACGCCGACGCAACTGTCACCTGCGGCGCTGGACCGTTTGTGCCACCTGGCGCGGGAGTGGTTTCCGTTGGCCGTCGGCTACGAGTTCTCGGTGGAAGGAAATCCGGCAGATCTGGACGAGGACAGGCTGGCCGTGCTGCAGGCGGCCGGCGTCAATCGCCTGAGCCTGGGCGGGCAATCGTTTGACGACCGGAAGCTGGAAGCCCTGGAGCGCGATCACCGCTGCCGCCAGCTGCAACGTACCCTCGACCGGTGCCGCGCGCGGTTCGCTTCGTTGGCTCTGGACTTGATCTTCGCCGTTCCGGGCGAGTCGCTGCAAACCTGGACGGCCGACTTGCGGGCCGCCGTTGCCGCCGACGTGGACCACATCTCGACCTACGGCCTGACCTACGAAAAAGGCGCGGCGTTCTGGGACCGTCGGCAGCGCGGCCTGCTGCAGCCCGTGGACGAGGAACTGGAGCGGACGATGTACGAGGCGGCGATCGACGCGTTGACCGCGGCGGGCCTGGAACATTACGAAGTCTCGAATTTCGCCCGCCCCGGTCATCGCTGCCGGCACAACGAGGTTTATTGGCGAGGCCAGAGCTATTTCGCCGTCGGTCCCGGCGCAGCGCGGTACGTGGACGGCTGGCGCGAGATGAACCATCGCAGCACCACGACTTACCTGAGACGCATGCTCGCTGGCCAGTCGCCGGTGGCGGAACGGGAACGACTGTCGCCTTCGGACGCCGCGCGGGAGCGGCTCGTGTTCGGCCTCCGTATGTTGGAGGGCGTCGAACGTTCCTCGTTTGCGGCCGAGACCGGTCTCGAGATCGACGCCTTGGTCGGCCCCGCACTCCGCCGCTTCGTCGATCAGGGGCTGCTGGAAGACACCGGCGGCCGCGTCCGTCTAACCCGCGCCGGGCTGCTGGTCAGCGACGCTTTGTGGCCGGAATTTCTGGGCTAACCGATCGATCCTCAAGATCGTCACCCGTGTTGGAACGGGAAGCTGAAAGCGGGACTACCGCCGTGCCGACCACTTTTCCAGTTGCCGCTGGGTTTCTTCCAGCGAGATCGTGGCTTGGGGAATGACCACGTCCCAGGGCGTGGTGGGGTCGGCATCCGGTTCGCCTTGCGTGACGGCGCTGACTTCTTCCTCCAGGGCCATCAGCCAGGCGGGGACGTCCAAGCCGACGCCCGTCGGTTCCCGGGTCAGCAACGCGATTTCGTTCCGCAGCAACGCGAAGTTCGTGCCCGGCTGGCCGTGGCGGGCTTCTTCTGCCGAGGGCTGGACCAGCGCGCGGATGCGGTCGATCACCATCGGACGGACAAAACGCTCGCCCAGGCGGTCGGCCACGGTCGGCATCCGCATCGCGTATTGACTCTGTAACTTGGCCAGTTTCCGCAGGAAGGACTCGGCCTCCTGGTGCGTCTGCTCGGCCAACTCCCGGCGCCAGATCTCTGCCGCGGACGTCTGCCGGCCCCGAACCAGGATTTCATGGGCCCAGACCACCGGCTTCAGTTGCCAGCAGATTCGGTCGTACTCCGTGCGCAGCCGCAGGAAATCCAGCAGCATGTACACCAACTCGCCGCGGTCCGACTGGGTGGTCATGCTGTTGTAGTCGCGGTACTCGCCGTAGTTCTCGACGATCGCTTCCAGAATGACGGACAGGATCTCGGCCGCCGCCTGGCGCGATGCCTGGCTATGTTCCAGATCGGCCAGCAGGTGCTCGGCCACCTCGGGTTCCGGCTCTTCCAGCAACTGCGTCAACCAGGCGTCGACGCCCTGGTGCAGAATCGCCCGTAGGTTGGACAGATTCAAGAACCGCTGCGTGAACAGGTCCGCGCCGTACTTTTCGACGAACGCGACGAGCCGGTTCCATTCCTGCCGGTCCTTGACTTTCTCCAACACGGACAAGCGGAGCGTCTTGCTGTGGGCCAGCCAGCTGGACAGCAGCGACTCGGTCAGCTGTTTGAGGCATTCGACCACGATCCGCGCCTCGGCCCCGTCGCCCGCGCGGCTCCCTCGCCCGTTGCTCCACGTGGCGGCCGAATGCACGACCATCCGGACCAGCGACTTGTAGCCCAT
This sequence comes from uncultured Pirellulaceae bacterium, assembly GCA_964443915.1. Classification (GTDB taxonomy): domain Bacteria; phylum Planctomycetota; class Planctomycetia; order Pirellulales; family Pirellulaceae; genus Anammoximicrobium. The sequence continues at coordinate 3,694 of CAYUFW010000030.1, read as the reverse complement.
CTTGAACATCTCGTCGAATTCGGTGACCGCGCCGGGGCCGACGGGATGCTGACGCTCCATTTCGCGGGCCAACTCGACGACCTGGCACGTCTCGACGATCAGCCCCAGCCGCGGCAGCCAGGCCAGCAGATCCTGGATCAGCCGCTGCCGCGTGCGCGCCGCGACAATCTCGTGCGGGTCGCCGCCCTTGACCAGCGGCACGTACAACAGCGTGTGCCGCGCCAGGGCGTGCAGCAAGCCTCGCCAGCGCTGCCGGATCACCGCCCGGTTGCCCTGCAAAATGCCGGAGAAAATGGGCGTTGCCCGCGCCACGTCGTCCCCCAGCTCCAGGGCCCCGGTGGCCGCCTGCAGGTCGTGCTCGCCGTCATACGCCGCGGCCGCCAGCACGCGGATCGCGTCGGACACATCGACGCTGGTCACGATGCCCTGTTCCAGGATCGCTTCTTTGATCAATCGCAAGCGATCGTACTCGACCATCGAATCGTGATCGCCCGACGGCGTCGGCAGCGGAAAGGCGCTGACGGCGTCCAACAGTTCCCGCAGGCGGGCCCGATGGTCCGCCGCCTGCTGGATCCAGCGGGACATGATCTCGCGGAACTCGTCGCCCTTCTGGCCTTCCGCCAGCGCGAAACTGGCCGCCAGCTGCCACAGCCGGGCCACGCTGCTGATGAAGGAGAGCCGCAGGTTCAGCCGCCGGGATTCCGCCATCAGCTCGTCGTCGGACGGCGGACCGGAGTCGAGCAGTTGGCTGTCGATGCCGTCGTCCGTGCTGTCGCGGTACACCATGCCGTCGTAAGCGGCTTCGTACAAGTCCCCGTCCAGATCCTCGTCCGCTTCGTCCGCCTCGTCCTCAAACTCCTCGTCCGCATGGTTGCGGCGGGCCGGAGCGGCGCCCAACTCAAACGCCGGCGGCCGCCAGAATTCCTCGCCGTTCGCCTCCAGGTAATCCAAGAACTTGCAGGCCAGCGGCCAGGCTCGCGGGTCTTCCGTGGAGGCCCCCCGGCTTCGGAGCCGTCGCCGCAAGCCGGCCATCCAGCGCTCGGTCACGTCAAAAAACGACGTGTCGCCCTGCTCCAGTCCGATCTGCTCGGCCCGTTCCAGCCAATGCATGGTCAGGGCCCGAGAGGCCACGAAGTCGTCACGTTCCAGCAGCGCGCCGATGACCAGCGAATAGGCTTTGGGCGAGTCGAACATGTCGGCGTGCGGAGCCCAGAACCGGACGTCCTCCACCGCCGCACCGCCCTTGTGCCACAGATTCAAGGCGGCCGCCACGCGCTCGGCGGCCCGCAGCGCCTCTTCCGGATCGATCGCCTCCACGCCGGAGACCTCGTGCGCCGCGTACTTCCGCCACCAGGCGACCGTGTCGCCGAAACGCACGGCGACGCTGCGGGACAGGGCCTCGTCGTCGCGGGCCGCGGCCTCGCTCCACAACCGGGACTCCAGCGCAAACAGCTGCTCCATCAGCGCCACCAATTCGTCCACGCGGTGATCGCGAACGCTGTTTTCCAGCGCTGGAAACAGACTGAAGTTGGCGTCGAAGCCGAGAATGTTCCAGGGATCGACGATCGCCCCGCACTGGATCCCGCGATGAATCCAGGCCATGATCTCCTGCATCAGCAGCGACGCGCGTTGCAGGTCGCCGGCTCCCAAGGCCAGATCGCAGGCGGTCAGGCGGTTTTCGATCTGGCACCACATCCGCGCCGAGGCCGCCGGGACGATGTCCGCTTCTTCGGCCGCGGCGTCGGGGAAACCCAGCCGCGCGTAGATGGCCGCCAGATGGACGTGTTCCAGCTGGGCCGCCCGCCGCCGCGCCAATTCGGCGTTCAATTGCTGCCGGGCCCCGCCGAACGGCTGCCGCCGCAGGGCGGCCTCCTGCCGCAGCCGCTGGCCGTGCAGGCCCTCCATGCGGGAGAGCAGTTGCTCGTAGAAACGGTCGCGATAAGCGGCGATCCGCGGCAGCAGCGTGGCCAGCGTCACCGTCGAATCGTGCGTGTCGGGCCCCGCCCCGCTGACCCCGGTGGACATGATGATCGTGCCGGCCATCACCGCCGCGGCCTCGAACAGCAACTCGTCCGGGTCGGCCTCCTGCGACTCGACGGCGCGCTTCATCAGCGCGTCCAGCGTGACCTGCTGGATCACGTATCGGCGATAATAGCCGCGGTTGTCGATCTGATGCGGGTCCCACTGGCCAAAATGGTAGTTGGGGCGTTTGTTCGCGGGATGATCGAAATCGTAAGCTCGCGGGTCGAAGGCCAACTCGTCCAGCAACTCGGCGTCGAAATACGCTTCCCGCAGCAGTTCGGGATCGGTCTCGCGGAGCAGCTTGAGCGTCGCTTCGACGACGCGCCGGTACGGCCCGAACGCCGCGCCGGCCCCGTGGACGTACAGGGGCACCGGCCGCACCCATTCGTGGGCATAGGGCTCGATCTTCTGCGACTCCAAGGTCGCGACGGGCCGGTGGCCGAGGAAATCGTTCAACTCGTCGATCGCCCCGGCGGTGATCCGCTCCGACTCCTCCCACGGCGGCCCTTGACGCAGGACCGCCTCGCAGATCCGGCCCACGAAAAACGAGTTGCACAAACCGGCTTCCGCCTGATGAAAGAGCAGATCGCGATGGAAGGCCAAGTACCCGGGGATGACCTGATCGCGAACCAGCCGCAACACGCAAGCCGCTTGCTCGGCGTTCTGAAAAGTGGCGGAGGCCGAAGCCAGTCGGGCCAGATCGTCCTCCAGCGAATCCCAGGCAGCACGCCAGATCGCCGGACTGCCGCACTGTTCGCTGGCCCATTCAAACACCCGATTGAGGTTGGCCAGGAACCGGGGGTCCGAGGCGCCGGACGAGAAATTCAGGTAGCCGAGGACCTGCTCGACGACCTTTTCTTCTTCCGGGTTGCGATCTCGACCCGCCATACCTGCGCTCCATACAACGTTGAGCCTCTGCGAACGATCAATGTATGCAGGAAAGCCGAGATGGTCTAGCCGTCATGGCGCCGGGTAGGGGGTTGTCGGGCCGCGCTGGATCAAGATAATTGGCGGAAGACTTCCTTTTCGGGTGCAGCCATGGTCAAACGAGTCCTCGACGTCGGGAATTGCAGCGCGGATCACGCGGCGATCCGGCACCTTGTGGAGCACGCCTTTGACGCCACCGTCTCGCGGGCCCACAGCGCACACGATGCGCTCGCGGCGCTGCAGGCGGAGCGATTTGACCTGGTACTGGTCAATCGCGTGCTGGACCGCGGCGGGGAGGGAATCCAGGTGGTTTCCCGCATCAAGACCGACCCCACGCTAGCAGACGTTCCGGTGATGTTGATCACCAACTACGAGGAACACCAGCGCGGGGCTGTCGAAGCCGGGGCGGAGTACGGGTTCGGAAAGTCGGAGTTGCAGTCCGCCTCCACGCGGGAAAAACTGTCCCGATTTCTGGGGTGAATGAGCCGATGGCAGTCGCACCCTCACCACTTGAAACCATGATATTGACAAGCCCAAGAGACGGGTGACCGCCAAACCAGGTCTGTTCGAGCTACCCACGGATGGCAGAGCCGTCCCACGGATAGAGACTCCCCGGCTTTTCGCATCCGTGGGACGGCCTTGACATCCGTGGGAAGAAACAAGACCTGGAAGAACCAAACCGTTCGTCAAGACGGCCTCGATCACAAGGCTGCGAAATGCTAGCAGAGCTAGCTCATTGAAAGTA
>CAYUFW010000029.1:35813-42046 GCA_964443915.1 uncultured Pirellulaceae bacterium | reverse complement strand
CGCTCCGCGAGCGGAATCGTGTCGCGGAGCGACACGTCTACGATAACCGGCCCCGGCGCGACCACGTGCATCGCCGGACATACGGAAAAACCCCGGCGCGAATCGGGAAAAGACCCGAGCCGAAGCACGTCGGGCTTTCCAGACTGACGGGGCAGAGCAGAAGCCCCGCTCGGTCAGGCTGGAAAGCCTGACGGACGAGTCCGGGCTGAGCTTCGCCTTGTTGGAGCACGTGATCCTGGGCCTGGTGTTGGTGCTGGGCCTTTTGTCCTGGGAGCAGACGGAGTTGCTGTGGCAGCAGACCAGGACGCTGCACGAACGCAAGCGGCACGAAGCGGAGCGGGAACGGCTGCAGGAACACCTGGCTCAGGCCCTGAAAGTGCAGGCCATCGGCCGGCTTGCCGGCGGCGTGGCCCACGACTTCAACAACGTGCTGGGCATCATTCTCGGCTACAGCGAACACGTCCTGGAGCAACTTCACCGCAGCGATCCGCTGCGCGAACAGGTCCAGGAAGGGATCGCGGCCGCGCGTCGTTCAGCGGACCTGACCCGCCAGCTGTTGGCCTTCAGCGGCAAACAGGTTCTGAAGCCCGACGTGCTGGACCTGAACGCCCTGATCCGGAACCTGGACAAGATGCTCCGGCGGTTGATCGACGAAGACATCGAGTTGGTGCTGAGCCTGGCAGACGATCTGGCCCCCGTGCTCGTCGATCCGGGGCCGATGGAACAGGTGATCGTGAACCTGGCGCTCAACGCCCGCGACGCCATGCCCACCGGCGGCAAGCTGGTCATCGAGACCGCCAACGCGACGCTGGACGAGACGGAGGCGGCGCGGGGCTGGGACGTCAAGCCGGGCCGGTACCTGCGACTGGTCGTCACCGACACGGGCTGCGGGATGGACAAGGAAGTGCTGTCGCAGGTCTTCGATCCCTTCTTCACGACCAAAGAGGCTGGCAAGGGCACGGGCTTGGGACTCCCTACGGTGCTTGGCATCATCAAGCAATCCGGCGGGGGCATCGCCGTTCGTTCGGAACCCGGCCGCGGCACGACGTGCGAGATCTGCCTGCCCCAGACCGAGCTTCCCCGGCAAGCGGAAACGGGCCGGGCGGAAAAGAGAACCCCGGCCGAGCGCGGCGGAAGCGTCCTGGTGGTGGAAGACGAAAAACTCCTGCGGCAGCTGCTGGGGACCACGTTGTCGCGACTGGGTTTCCAAATCACCCTTGCCGCCAACGGCGGCGAGGCGTTAACGCTGGTGGAAGAGAAGGGGCTGCGGCCCGACTTGGTCGTCACCGACGAGGTCATGGCGGGCATCAACGGTCCCGAACTGGTGGCCCGGTTGCGGAAGACGCGGCCGGGACTTCCGGTGCTGTACATGTCCGGCTACACCGACGACACCATCGCCCGCCGCGGGCTCGATCCCAACGTGCCGTTCATCCAGAAGCCCTTCAGCATCCGCGAATTGGGCGAGAAGATCCGGACGATCCTGCAACAAGCGGTTTCCTTCCCCTAGGTTCACATCGGCGAGGCGGTGAGTCCGAACTTGCGCAGTTTCTTGTAGAGAGCGACGCGGCTGATGCCCAACTCCTTGGCCACTCGGGTGCGGTTATTATCGTGCCGTGTCAAGGCTTGCAGGATCCGTTGCCGTTCGCCGTTCTGGCGGGCGAAATCCAATTCGTTCCGCTTCGGTTTGTGCCTCGCGGCCGGCACGACCGGCGCGGCGGCCTTGCGGATCGCCTCCGGCAGGTCGGCCACGTCCAACCGCTCGCCCCGGCACAGAGTCACGGCCCGTTCGATGGTGTTGCGCAACTCGCGGATGTTGCCCGGCCAGTCGTAGGTTTGCATCGCATCCAGAGCGGAAAAAGTGACTCCGTCCAGCGAGCGTTGGGCGCGGCCGGTGTAAATCGCCAGGAAATGCTGGGCCAGGGACGGGATCGCGTCGCGGCACTCGCGGAGCGGCGGGAGGCGGAATTCGACCACATTCAGGCGGTAGAACAGGTCCGAGCGGAACTTGCCCTCGGCGACCTGCCGGTCCAACGGCTGGTTGCTCGCCGCGATCACGCGGGCCCGGAACTTCGTCGTGCGGTTGGCGCCCACCGGGTCGAACACGCGGTCCTCGAACACCCGCAGCAGTTTGGCCTGGGCCTCCAGCGGTACGCAATCGATCTCGTCCAACAGGATCGTGCCGTCCTCGACGGTCACGAACTTGCCCGCGTGGTCGCGGTCGGCGCCCGTGAAAGCCCCGCGGACATGCCCGAACAGTTCGCTTTCCAGGAGCATCGGTGACAGTCCGCCGCATTCCACGACGGCGAAAGGCTTCTTCCGCCGCGGCGAGAGTTTGTGAATGGCCCTCGCGACGTGGCTCTTGCCGGTCCCCGTTTCGCCGGTCAAGAGGATCGTGGCATCCGAGTCCGCCGCCGCCTCGATCTGACCGTACAACTCGCGCAGGGCGTGCGTCGCGAACAAGAAACCTGCGACTTCCCGCGGCGGGGCCGTGCGAGCGGAGCCGGAGTGTACCAGCGCGGGGACCGGGGCGGGGACCGGGGCGATGCGCTGGCGGATGGAAAGGACGTCGATCAAAGCGGCCAGCCGCGAGACGTCGGCAGGCCAGGCCAGGCAGTCCAGGGCGCCCAGTTCGAGCATCCGCAGTCGATGATAGACGTCCGGGTCCGGCGCGAACACGAAGACGGGAACGAACAAATCCTTGGATTGGAGGATTTCCAGTACCTGTGCAACCCGCGTCTCGTCGTCCGGTTGTTCCGCGAACATCAGGACCGCGGCGACATGGCCCCGTTCCATCTCCGCCGGGGCGTCGCCGTACTCCGGGATCGCTCGAACTTCGATATCGGGCAAAAGTCCGCGCAGCGCGGGTCCTACCGTATCAGCAAACTGCGGTGAGCGTCCGGCCAGCAGGATTCTCAGGGCGTCCATGTGTCAGTGCTCTCCGTTGGAGGAAGGGAAGTTTTTGGGGTTAACCAGGAGGTAACATATCGTTTACGCGCCGTTGGCGCAAGTCGGCAAGAACCCGGATTCAAGCTGGGAAAACTGCCCCGGAGAACGTCCGGAAAAGCCCTGAGTTACCGATCGGGGGGACGAACGCCCCGCGGCGCGGAAGGCCTCGTCAGGCGTCGGCAGAAATCAAGCCGTAGCGGATCGCAAAGCGAACCAAGCCCGCAATATCGTGGATGTCCAGCTCTTTCATCAACTGAGTGCGGTGGGTCTCGGCCGTCTTTTGGCTGATGTTGAGTTTGCGGGCGATTTCCTTGGTGGTCTCCGGGACAGCAAGGCGTGGACGCTCATCTCGGCCCGCGCCGACCGAAGCGCGGAGGTGCCGGAGGCGATGCGCGGATGAAGCGGCACCGATGGCGAGGGCCCTGGAGTTCCCCTGGGACCACTCGCCCTCCCCCGGGCACGGGGAGTCCGTTTTCTGCAAGTTGCCTCCGCTTTTTCGCGATTCCTCGACGGCCCCCATCGCGTTGTTGGCCGTTCTCGTTTACTATAGGTGTGCTATTCCGCAGACGCGACGGGCTCCGTTGCATGGTCGTGCGGCTTCGAGCACACGGCCGCGCCCGACAGTGGACCACAAGGAGTGACCATCGCGGGGCCGGATCGACCCCCATCAGCCGTGAAGGCCATCCCCATGCAACGCCAAGCAGAGAATCCAGTTCAACCGGGCCGCTGGCCGATTGTGGCCGCCGTGGTTGTATGGACCTTACTGATCGGAGCTGGTCTCCTCCAGATACTCCCGGAGGATCGGGGGCACGCGGTGACGTACGCCTGCGTCTGGTTGCTCGGCCTGCTGGGGATCGCCTACGGCACGCGGCAGATCCGCACGCGGTCTCAGGAGCGGCTGCAGGCGAAAGAGCGGCTGGAGAAGTGCGAGGCCCTGCTGGCGGTGGCCGTCGAGCAGTCGCCGTCCGGGATCCTGATCGCCGATGCGCCCGACGCGAAGATCCAGTACGCCAACCAGGCCGCCTTGGCGATTCGCGGGCTCAGTGATCGGCCGTTGGAGGGCATTACCATCGAGCGGCACTCGCCCGCCTGGCAGACTTTTCTACCCGACGGCGTCACACCATATCCCTCGGAACAGTTGCCCCTGTCCCGCGCCGTTCGGGAGGGCGCCGTCTCCGAACAGGTGGAGGCGGTCATCCGCCGCGAGGACGGCGAATGCCGCTGGATCACGGCCAATGCAGGTCCCGTGCGCAACAAGAGCGGCGACATCGTCGCCGGGATCGTCGTCTTCCACGATGTCACGGAGCGCAAGCAGGCGGAGCAGGAGATCCGCCGGCTGAACGTGTGCCTGGAGGAGCGGGTCCGCGAACGCACGGCACGCTGGGAGGCTGCCAACAAGGAACTGGAAGCCTTCACCTACTCGGTCTCGCACGACCTGCGGGCACCGTTGCGGGCGATCAACGGTTACGCCCGGATCCTGGCGGAGGGCTTCGGTCCGCGCCTGGATGCCGAAGGACTGCGGATCTTGGGCGTGGTGTGCTCCGAGGCCGAACGCATGGGCCACTTGATCGACGAGTTGCTCAACGTCTCTCGGTTGGGCCGAGGCGGTCTCCGCCCGGTCCCGATCGACATGACGGCGCTGGTCCGGGAGGTCTGCGCTCAGTACGGTCCGTCGTTTGCGCAGCGGCAGGTAGACCTGGAGTTGGCTCCGCTGCCCCCGACCGTGGCCGACCTGTCCTTGTTGCGGCAGGTGTGGACGAACTTGATCGACAACGCCTTGAAATTCACCCGCCGTCGCGAGCGGGCGAGGATCGCGATTGGCGGTTGGACCCGCGAAGGGGAAAATGTCTACTGCGTCAAGGACAACGGCGCCGGGTTCGACATGAACTACGCCGACAAGCTGTTCCGTTTCTTCCAGCGGCTGCACGGACCGGAAGAGTTCGAAGGCAACGGCGTCGGTCTGGCCTGGGTGCAGCGCATCATCCGGCTTCATAACGGCCGAGTGTGGGCGGAATCCGAGGTGGACCGGGGTGCCGTTTTCCATTTTGCGCTGCCCCAGGCAAAGGAGAGGGGAGCATGAATTCTGCCAGGCGCCATCCGCCGGAACGCCGGCTTCCGGCGCCGGAGGACTGTCCATGAAGACGTCGCCCTCGGCAAGCCAACGCGTTCCCCTCGGGTCTTCCGCCGGTCCTGTTTTTCGAGGACTCCCGACCCGGTGCCGAATCGATCGTCCATGCACAGGAACGTTTCGGTGGTGCGCTGGTGTGGCAGCGGGTAGATACGGCCGTCAGGGGATATGCGCAGAAGGAAATCTGCTTACAGAATCCGCGATCTTCAAGTCCGGCGAGATGACTCGGGCCGGGTCCGCGCGGCTGCGGAAGACCGTGGCGCCGAGGGGCGAACCGTCGAGGGAGATCCGGCCGAAGTTGACGCCGCAGGAGCGTGGGACCGCTCGTGCTCTGAGTGGTGGGAGGCCTGTACTCCGAACATGTATCTACCGGACTTCACGGGTGACGGATTCGAACCGGTGGCTAGCGCCATTCCGCTCACTCGTTTCCCGAACGTCACCTCGAGTCGGCACGCGATGATACCGCCGCACCGCCGCCGAAGAAAGCGTCCCAGTTGTAAGGCCTTGGAACTCTCCGGCCGGGACGCTCCTCTCAGCGGCGGTGGCTCGGCTCATCGACCGTCAGATGGCCCCAGTCCAGCGCCTCGTCCTGGCGATAGTCCTTGCCCAGGGTCAACGCAGTCAGGGCTTTGGCCATTTCATAGCCGAGGTAGAAGGCGTGCGACGCGTCCACGTTCTTGGGTTGCGTCGCCATCAAGCGGTCGAACAGCTGGAAGGGATCGGCGTCTTCCAAGTGCAGACCGGCGCAGACCAGATGGATGCGTCCGCCCTCGGCGAACAAGCGGTAGTTGTGATCCTTCAGCTGCGCAGCCAGTTGCTCGAAATACGACTCGCCGAATTCGTGCAGTTTCGGATCCCGCAACGTCACCAGTCGCGGCTCGATGTGCTTCGGCGGCACGCTTTGCCGGACGGCATAATGGACCAGCCGCCGCGCCAGATCGCACTCCCGCACGCTGCTGCGGGCCCAATTGATCACCTGCGTCGTCAGTACGCTGCGGACGCCCAACTCCTGGCAGAAGCCCAGCAGCAGCACGTTCACCCCGGCCGAGTCGACGTCGGTCAGCTCGGTCAGATTGCCGGTCCCCATCATCATCGCGGCCGCCGGATATCGCCGCCGCACTTCCAGGTACCGGCCCAGGCTCGCGGCGAACCCCAGACC
>CAYUFW010000029.1:33804-35799 GCA_964443915.1 uncultured Pirellulaceae bacterium | reverse complement strand
GTCGATGCGGAACGGCACCGCTGCGGACGATAGCACGTCGACCGACTCCTCCAGCCCGCCTAGTGTAGCGAACTCGTCGGGGATCACGACCACTTCACAGCCCCAATCTCGGGCCGCGTCCCGGTTCGTCCGGTTGACGGACAACACCAACTCGGCCCCGGCGCGGACGGCTGGCTCGATTTCCGCCGGATTCCAGCTGTCGATCGATACGCGATGCCCGTCGTCCCGCAGGGCTCGGACACATTCGGCCACTCCGCGCCAGGGATCGCCCGGCTCGCAGCCGACATCGATCACATCGGCGCCGTCCGCGGAAAACTGCCGGGCTTGATCGCGAATCTGATCCAAGCTCAGCCGCGGCGCATGATTGATCTCCGCCAGGATTTCGATGTGGAAATCTCCATACGGCTCCTGCAGACCGCCGCTGCGGCCGAAAAACTCCGGCAGTTGCCGTAAATCGCGGGGGCCAAACGCGACGGGGACGTGCACACGCTGGTCGATCGGCCCCGTGTCGCCCGCACAGTAGCCGGGCAGTAGAATCCGAGTGGCGTCCGATGGCGGGGCGATGTGGCGAGCGATCCAAGCGGGCGTCATCAGCGCGGCCACCGAAATCGGCATCACGGCCACGGAGTAGTCGAACTCGACCGCCTCCGCTAGCGGCTCCAAGACCGACCGCAGTGCGCGTTCGGCCAGCCGGCCCGTGACAAAATGGATGTGTTCTCGTTGCATTTCAGCAGTTGACACACAGCCGATTTCGACGTATCCTCTTGAAAAATCACGTAGGACGAGTCTCCGACCCGTCCTCTTCACAGAGCCGTACTACGAATCCGAACCCCAACTTGCACTCAACATCCCCAAGGCCCCGTGCGATGATCGACTCCCACCGCCTCATCATCGGCGTCGCAATTATTATCGTACCCGCATCACGGGCCTGAGGGAGGTATTTGACCGATCCGAGCGAAAAACACAACCCTGAGGCCCGTAAGAGGCTTCAGGGTTTTTTTGTTGACGACTGCAGTAAGGCCGCAAACATGCGTTCCATCCAAATCTATGACACGACCCTGCGGGACGGCACTCAAGGCGAAGGCGTCAGCCTGTCGCTGCACGACAAGCTGCAACTCACGCGGCGACTGGACGAACTGGGCGTGGATTTTATCGAGGGCGGATACCCACTGTCCAACGAGAAAGACGTTGAATACTTCCAGCGCGTGCGCGATTTGAACCTGAAACGGGCTCGCGTTTGCGCTTTCGGCATGACTCGCCGCCGCGGGACCACCGCCGGGGAGGATCCGGGCATGCAGGCCCTGGTGAATTCACAAGCCCCCGTGTGTACGATCGTCGGCAAGACATGGGATTTCCACGTCACGCAGGTCTTGCAGGTCTCGCTGGCAGAGAACCTGGCGATGATCGGCGACACGGTCCGCTTCCTGGCCGATGCCGGCCGCGAGGTGTTCTATGACGCGGAGCACTTCTTCGACGGCTGGAAGGCCAACCCGGACTACGCGGCGCAGACGATCCAGGCCGCCGCGGCGGCCGGGGCCAAAGTCGTCATTCTCTGCGACACCAACGGCGGCACGCTCCCGGAAGGAATCGCGGACATCACGCGGGCCGCGGGCCAATGCCTGCAGTCGTACGGAGTGCCGGTCGGCATCCACTGCCACAACGATTGCGAATTGGCCGTCGCCAACACGCTGGCGGCGGTCGATGCGGGGGCCGTTCAAGTGCAGGGCACGATCAACGGCTTGGGGGAACGCTGCGGGAATGCCGATCTGGTGTCGGTGATCGCCAACCTGTCGCTGAAGAAGAAGGGTTACCAGGTCCTGGCCGGCAGCCGCCCGGCGCGGCTGACGGAACTGTCGCGGTTCGTGTACGAGACGGCCAACCTGAACCTGCGGAACGCCCAGCCCTTCGTGGGCCAGAGCGCCTTTGCCCACAAGGGCGGCATGCACGTCGATGCCATGCGCAAAGCCGTCACCAGTTACCAGCACATCGACCCAG
>CAYUFW010000029.1:18822-33794 GCA_964443915.1 uncultured Pirellulaceae bacterium | reverse complement strand
AGGGCGGCATGCACGTCCATGCGGTGGCCAAGGACTCGCGGACGTACGAGCACATCAATCCGGAACTGGTCGGCAACGCCCGGCGGGTCCTGGTCAGCGAGTTGTCCGGCCGGTCGAATATCGCCGCCATGACGACCAAGCACAACATCGCGCACGACCGGGCGTTGATGGACCGGATTCTGGCCGAAGTCGTGCGGCTGGAGAATCGCGGCTACCAGTTCGAGGCGGCGGAAGCTTCCTTCGACCTGTTGGTGCGCCGCTGTATGGGCGCGTTCACGCCGCATTTCGAGCGCGTCAAGTACCATGTCGCCGTGGCGGCGCACGACGGGACGGACGTGATCACCGAAGCCACCGTGAAACTGCGCGTCCATCGCGAACTGCGGCACGAGGTGGCGGAGGGCGACGGCCCGGTGAACGCCCTGGACGCCGCGCTTCGCAAGGCGCTTAACGGCAGTTTTCCCAGCTTGCGACGAATGCATCTGGTGGATTACAAGGTCCGCGTGGTAAACTCCGAAGCCGGCACCGCGGCCCGCATCCGCGTGTTCATCGAAAGCAAGGACGATCAAGACGTGTGGGGCACGGTCGGCGTCAGCGAAAACGTGATCGAAGCCAGCTGGATGGCCCTGGTCGATGCGATCGAATACAAACTGTACAAGGACGAGTCAGCGCTCGGCGCAGGTCTCCCGACCTCGCCGAAAGTGCCGACCGGAGGTCTCCCCGAGACGGGAGACCTCCGGTCGGCATGAGTGCGGGGTCGGGAGACCCGCGCATGACTGTGATCTGCTCACAAGTATCGTGGGCCGTGCGAGTTGCCGCGTCCTTCGGAACGATTAACTCCCACGGATGGCATAGCAATGCCACGGATAGGAAGACGCGACGGTCTTCATCCGTGGTATTGCTATGCCATCCGTGGGGAACTTAAGCCTTGAACTTAAGCCTTAGAATGAATCCCTTCCTGAACTCACAAATTGACACCGTCATGTCCTCTACCTTCTCGCCCGAATCGCTTCCCAATCGTTTCGACTACGCCGAAGCCCGCCCCAGACTGTATGCCTGGTGGGAGTCGCAAGGACTCTTCCACGCCGAGCCCAATCGCGGCCGGCCGCCGTTCGCGATCGTCATCCCGCCGCCCAACGTCACGGGGGCGCTGCACCTGGGGCACGCGCTGAACAACTCGCTGCAAGATATCCTGATCCGCATGAAACGCATGCAGGGCTTCGAGACGCTGTGGATGCCGGGCACCGACCACGCCGGCATCGCCACCCAGGCGGTCGTGGAACGGCGGCTGAAGGAAGAGGAGAACCTGACGCGCCACGACCTGGGACGCGACCAGTTGGTCCGGCGGATCTGGGAGTGGAAGGACCAGTACGAGAACCGCATCCTGGGCCAGTTGAAGCAGATGGGCTGCAGCTGCGATTGGCGGCGGACGCGGTTTACGCTGGACGACGTCTGCGCCCGTGCGGTCCGCTGTACGTTCTTTGACTTGTTCCGCCAAGGCTTGATCTATCGCGGCAAGCGGCTGGTCAACTGGGACACGTTTTTGCAGACGGTGGTCAGCGACGACGAGGTGTTCCACGAAGAGGTGAAGGGCCACTTCTGGCACTTCCAGTACCCCGTGATCGATCCGCAGCCCGGCGAGCCGACGCACGTGACGATCGCCACCACGCGGCCGGAGACCATGTTGGGCGACACGGCCGTGGCAGTCCACCCGAATCCGGCGGCCGCCCTGGACGGGGCGGAAGCGGGCTTGCTGGACAAACTGTCCAAGGCTCCGGCCAAGGAGCGGGAGGACATCCAGAAAGAAATCGACGCGGTGCGCGAGCGCCGCCAGACGCTGCTGCCGCAGTTGGAACAACTCCGCGACATGGCTCTGGACGGACGCAAACTGCTCCTCCCGCTGGTCAACCGCGTGATTCCGCTGGTGGCCGACGAGTGGGCCAAGCCCGAGCTGGGCAGCGGCTGCGTCAAGATCACGCCCGCTCACGATGCCAACGATTATGACGTCGCCAAGCGGCAAGACCTGCCGATGGTCAACATCCTGAATCCCAACGGCACGCTGAACGCCAACGCGGGCAAGTACCAAGGGATGACCGTCTTGGTGGCCCGCAAACAGGTCTTCGCCGATTTGGAGGCGTTGGGCCTGGTCGCGGCCGTCGAGGACCGGCTGATCGACCTGGCGCACTCGGATCGCAGCAAGACGCCGATCGAGCCGTACCTGGCGGACCAGTGGTTCGTCAAGATGGATCGGCTGGCCCAGGCGGCCATGCAAGCCGTCACGGACGGCCGCGTCAAGATCTTCCCGGAACGTTACACCAAAGGCTATCTGGACTGGCTTGCGGAGAAACGCGATTGGCCGGTCAGCCGCCAGCTGTGGTGGGGACACCAGATTCCGGTGTGGAGCAAGGCGGCGCGGGATCAAGCCGAATGCGATCAGCTGGCCGGCGTCATCCGGCCGCTGTGCGAGCGGCACGCCGACGTGGCCGTGCTGTGGGTCGAGGAGGACGAAGAGCTGGCGGCGGCCAAGGCCCAGGGTGGCGACGAGTACGAACGGGCCCGCCGGGAGCGTCCCGTCGCCACGCTGCACGTGTGCCTGAAGGAAGATCGCGCCGAACTGGTGTCCACGCTGGAATCGCTGGGACTGGAACGTAGTCCGGACGTGCTGGACACCTGGTTCAGTTCCGGACTCTGGCCGCATTCCACGATGGGCTGGCCGGAACGGACGCCGGAGTTGGATTTCTTCTATCCCACCAGCGTGCTGATCACCAGCCGCGACATCATCACGCTGTGGGTCGCCCGCATGGTGCTGATGGGCCTGAACAACATGGGCGAGGTCCCGTTCCCGGAGGTCTTCATCCACCCCAAGATCCTGGACGGCTACGGCGAGACGATGTCCAAGTCGAAGGGCAACGGGATCGACCCGCTGGACGTGATCGACAAGTTCGGGGCGGACGCCTTGCGGTTCGGCATGGCCCACCTGACGACCGAAACGCAGGACGTGCGGATGCCCGTGCAGTTCGAGTGCCCGCACTGCGAGGGCTTGATCGAGCAGACGAAGAAGAACCGCGAACTGCCGCGGATCAAGTGCGACAAGTGCGGCCAGGCGTTTTCGACGCAGTGGGCCCGCAGCGATGAAGACCGGGCGCTGCCGCGCGGGCCGGTGGTCAGCGAACGCTTCGAGGTGGCCCGCAATTTCTGCAACAAGCTCTGGAACGCCGCCCGCTTTGCCCTGATCAACCTGAAAGACTACACGCCGGCCCCGGTGCCGGATGCCGAACTGATGCTGGAAGACCGCTGGGTGCTCAGCCGCCTGGCCACGGTGACCCAACAAGTCACGGCCGCGCTGGAAGCGTACCGTTACTCCGACGCCGCCCGGACCTTGTACGACTTTGCCTGGGACGAGTTCTGCAGCTTCTTCCTGGAGATCGTCAAGAACCGGATGCAGGACGAGAATCAGCGAGCCCACGCCCAGCGGATCCTGGCCCACACGCTGGACGTGTTGCTGCGGCTGCTGCATCCCATGATTCCGTTCATCACGGAGGAGATCTGGCAGATGCTGGCCCAGGTCGCCCCGCTGCGCGGACTGGACGATCCCCAGCCGGCCAGCGGCAGCATCATGATCGCGTCCTGGCCGCAGGCCGACACGGCGCGGCAGAACGCGGAGATCGAGTCCCAGTTCGCCCGCTTCCAGGCCGTGCTGGGCGCGCTGCGGGAGATCCGCAGCCGCCAGAACATTCCGCCCAAGAGCCAGATCGAATTCGGCGTCCGCTGCGAAGCCGAAACCAAACAGCTGCTGCGGCCGATGGCGCCGTACCTCCTGTCGATGGCCGGTGCCGTGGCGACCGGCTGGGGCCCGGCGGTCACGCCGCCCGCGACGCACGCCGCCGTGACGCTGCCCATCGCCGACGTGTACGTGGATTTGAAGGATTTCATCGACGTGGCCGCGGAGATCGCCCGGAACGAAAAGCTGGCTCAAAAACTGCGCGGGCAGATCCAGGGCAAGGTGAGGAAGCTGGCGACCGCCAGCTTTGTCGAGAAAGCGCCGGCCGAAGTCGTGCAGCGCGAGCGGGAAAGCCTGGGGCAACTCCAGGAACAACTGGCGTCCGCCCAGGCGGCGCTGGAGAACCTGGAGAAGCTTCCGCGGTAGTTCCACTGTTCCATGTCCTTTGCTTCCAGCGGTGCGGGGCCGGTGGAGGCAGGAACGATCCCATGTTGGTAATCACTTGCCCTCACTGCTATGCGGCCGTCGTGCCGCAGACCGACGGGAGTTGTCCCGCCTGTGGCCGGGCCATCCCCTTGCAGCAGGCCCAACCGTTCGTGATTCAAAGCCGATCGGCCGCGGCCGGGGACGAGCCGGAGCCGTCGGCTCCCTTGGATCCGTACGGCCGCCCCCTGGCGCGGGGCGAACCTCCGCAGCAGGCCATTGCGAGGTTCCGGCAACGGCTGTTCGAAATCACGCCGCACACGCTGGTCACGCCGGCGATTGTGGCCGTCAACGCGGTCGTCTTTGTGCTGATGGTGATCGACAGCGGGGCGGTCTTTTCGCCTGACGGCAAGACCCTGATCGATTGGGGTGCCAACTTCGGCCCGCTGACGCTCGACGGCCAGTGGTGGCGGCTGCTCACTTGCACCTTTGTCCACATCGGCCTGATCCACATCGGCCTGAACATGTGGGTCTTGTGGGATGTCGGCCAGCTGATCGAGCGTTTGACGGGCAACGTGGGCTTCCTGTTGCTGTACCTGCTGTCCGGCCTGTTCGGAAGTCTGGCCAGCGTGTACTGGAACTCGAACGTGCTGAGCGCCGGCGCGTCGGGCGCCGTCTTCGGGGCGTTCGGCGGCCTGATGGGCTTTGTGCTGCTCCGTGGCGACTCGATCCCCAAAAGCATCCTCGGCCGTCTGCGCGCCAGCGGGTCGTCCTTCCTCTTCTACAACTTGATTTTCGGCCTGGCGATTCCCGGCATCGACATGGCGGCGCACGCCGGCGGTTTCGTGTCCGGCTTCGTGTGCGGACTGGTTCTGAGCCAGCCGCTGGACCGCGTGACGCTCTTGACTCGCACCTGGCGCAACATGGTAATGGCCGTCCTGGGTACCGCATCGCTGGCCGCCGCCCTGTCCCAGGCCCCGGTTGCGCCGGTTGATTTTCCCAGCCGTGCCTTGGCATTCGCGACCGTTGAGAAACAGGCGTTGGACACGTACAACGAAGCCGTTGGGGAGTACCAGAACGGCAGACTGTCCGAAGACGAATTTGCACGGACCATCGAGACGCAGGTCTTGCCGCCGTGGCGCGCCGCACGCCAGGAGTTCGACCAGATCGACGTCCAGCGTGTGGCGGCCGGCTCACGGGAGTCGCTGGCCAAGCTGAGGCGGTACCTGCTGCTTCGCGAGCAAGCCTGGGAAGCGCTGGCGGCGGGACTCAAGGGGAATGACCCGCAGCGACTGGAGGAGGCCAACGAAAAAAGCCAAGCGGCCAGCCAACTCGGACGACAAGTTGGCGCCGGCAACTAGTGCCGCAGGGCCCGGCCGGCGAGTTGTCCGGTGACCTGTCCCCCATCGATGGCCAAACGGCCGTTGACGAACAGGTAGCGGACGCCGGTGGCGTATTGGTGCGGCTTCTCGAACGTGGCCGTGTCGCGGAAGGTCTTCGGATCGAAGACCACGACGTCGGCGAAATAGCCGTCGCGCAGGTAGCCGCGCTGCGGAAACTTGAACGTGTCCGCGGGCAGTCCGGTGGCGCTGTGGATCGCCGCCGCCAGCGGAACGACGTTCAGCTCGATGGCATAGCGGCCGATCTTGCGCGGGAAGCAGCCGTAGTTGCGCGGGTGCGGCACGGTCACGTCCGGCACGCACGTCCCCCCGTCGCTGGCCGTGGACACGAACGGCTGCTGCATGATCAGCCGCACCTCTTCCTCCTGCATCCCGAAATTCACCATCCGGGCGCCGCCCTTCTGTTCGATCTCCAGCACCAGATCGACCACCGTGCCATTCCGCTGGCGAGCCAACTCGGCCAGGTTCTTGCCCTGGAACGACCGGTCCGGAGCATAGCTGGCCACGACCAGTGATGTACCGGACGAGCGCGTCTCGATGTTCTTGGCGAGCCGCTCGCGAAGTTTCGCGGCCTGCTGCGGGTCGGCGAGGGCTTCACTCAACGGCTTCTTGCCGCGGTACTCGTCGGGCATGACCATCGCGCTCAAGGACGTGCTGCTGGCGATGTAAGGGTACTGGTCCGCTGTTACGATCTGGCCCTGGTCGCGCGATGCTTGCACCAGGGCGATGGCCTTCGCCGCCAGCCCCCACGCCGCCGGTCCCGAGGCTTTGAAATGCGAGATGTGCGCGGGCACGCCCGCCTGCTTGCCGATCTCGATCGCTTCGCTGACCGCCTTCAGCAACTCGACTCCCTCGCTGCGGATGTGCGAGACGTACAGACCGCCGTGCCGGCCGACCACGCGGCTCAATTCCACCAACTCGTCCGTTTCCGCGTAGCAGCTGGGAAGGTAGATCAGGCCCGTCGACATGCCGCAGGCGCCGTCCCGCATCCCCTGCTCGACCAACTGCCGCATGGCGTCCAATTCGGCCGGCGTGGGCGGACGTTTCGCCGATCCCATCGCCTTGCTGCGAACCGCGCCGTGCGGAACCAGATGGGCGACGTTCGTCCCCGTGCCGCCGTCGTCCACGTCCCGCAGAAACTTGGCGACATCCAGCGGTCCGCCGCCACAGTTGCCGGTCACCACGGTCGTCACGCCCTGGGTGAGATAGTTCCTGTTGATGCGGGTCTTCTCTTTCGTAATGCCGCTGTCGCAGTGCGTGTGCAAGTCGATGAACCCGGGGGCCGCAATCAGTCCCGTTCCGTCGATCCGTCGGGGGTGGCCCGCAACCGCGAACTTGCCGATCGCAACGAGCCGATCGCCGCGAATGGCCACATCGCCCTGGCGAGCTTCCCCGCCGCTGCCGTCATAAATCTCGACACGCTCGATCACGTAGTCGGCCTGCACTCCAGCGTCCTGCGCCGTCAGCAACGCTGCCAGCAGCCACAAGGTTTGCGTCAGCATGATGGGTTCCTCCAGTGCGTATTCCCTCGCGGACTTGTCAAGAGATCGACGGAGCCCCTATCTTATGGACATCCCAATCGAATGGCAACGGATCGATGGCCGCGAACCATGCCCCCCCACCCGCCGAGCAACGTCCGCCAAGTGGCTTCCGTTACTGCCTAGTCCACGCGTTCTATGCGATCTCGCTGCTCGCGGCGTCACTGGCGACTTTCGGGGTCGCGGGATTGCCCTTGGCGGTCCTGATCCTGGGCTTCTGGGCCTCCATCTTCTTCAGCCGTTCGCGGCCTCGCGCCCTGGCTCGCGGTTGCCTGGTGGTGCTGATCTGCTTCTGTTTGATTTCCCTTGCGCTGCCAGCGGTCCAAACCGCTCGCGAATCGGCCAGACGCGCGCAGTGCGCCAACAAAATCAAGCAGATCGCGTATGCTCTCCGCAACTACCATTCCGATCACGGTGTCTTTCCGCCAGCTTTCATCCCAGACAGAGACGGCAAACCGATGCACAGTTGGCGAGTGCTGCTTCTGCCGTACGTGGAAGAGAAATTCCGGTACGACAAGTACAACTTCAACGAGCCCTGGGATGGTCCGAACAACAGCAAACTGCTGAATCCCGTGCCTTGGGTCTACGCGTGTCCAAGCGACATACGCACCGCGCGTGGAACCAGCCCCTGGACCAGCTACGTGGCGGTCGTCGGGCCCCGGACCGCGTGGCCCGGTGCGTCCGCGAGAAAAATGAGCGAAATCACGGACGGTACAACCAGCACGATCCTGGTGGTGGAGGACCAGAGCACGAACATTCCGTGGATGGCCCCGCGGGACCTGACGTTGGACGAGGCCCTTGGAATCCTTACTTCGCCCGACCGGCAGTTCGCCAGCCCTCACCGCCGGGAAGATTTTTTCTACGAGTATTCTGGCGGCCGCTACGTAGCTTCCGCTGATGGGAAATTCTCCTACCAATTCTTCGGGCTGCCGCGCGACGTTTGGTCCGCGCTGCTGACGATCGACGACGGCGTGGCAACGTCCGAACTGGACTGGACCGTTGGAGCCGACGACTGGAAGCGACCGAAAGTCGGCAACTTCTATCGGCTGGCCGTGTTCGTGCTGCTGACGTTCTTGCCGCTGCCCTGGGTGTGGCGGAAGCCAAAATCGCCCGAAGCACCGAGGCGATACATCGACGGCTGACGGCTGATGCGGTAAACTTCGTTTCACCGCAACGCCGTCGGCGTGCGCGAACTGGGACCCGTCGAAGAGGCGTGCCTGGTCCGCGCAGCCCGTGCGGCTTGCGGTGAAACCACGATCGTCCCACCAAGGAGCCCACCATGCATTCCACTTGCCGATTCTTGTCCGTCCTCAGCGTCCTCCTGGTCTGCGCTTTGTCCGGCCCCGCATTGGCTGCCGACGCCGCACCGCTCGAGCTGCCCAAAGCCGCGCAGATCCTGGCGGCTCTCCGGGCCGGACATCCGCGGCTGATCGCGACCGCCGACAGGTTCGAGGGACTGAAGCGAGATGTCAAAGCGGACCAGACGTTGGCCCGCTGGCACGAGGCGCTCCGCAAGGACGGCGAAGCGATCCTGCGTGCCCGGCCGTCGCAGTACGAGATTCCCGACGGGCTGCGACTGCTGGCGACCAGTCGCCGCGTGCTGGACCGAGTCACGACGTTGGCCCTGCTGTACCAACTGGACGGCGACCGACGCTACGTCGAGCGCGCGTGGGGCGAACTGGAGGCGGCGGCCAAGTTCCCGGACTGGAACCCGCGGCACTTTCTGGACACGGCCGAAATGACCGCGGCCTTCGGCATCGGTTACGACTGGCTGTACGACCAGTGGACGGCGGACCAGCGGCAGGTGCTGCGCACGGCCATGGTCGACCTGGGGCTGCAGCAGGGCCTGAAGGTATATCGGCAGCCGAAAGGCTGGTGGCACAACTCGCAACACAACTGGAACCAGGTCTGCAACGGGGGCATGACGGTCGGCGCGCTGGCCGTGGCGGACGAACTGCCGGAACTGGCCGGCGAGATCCTCGAACACGCGATCCGCAGCGTGCCGCGGGCAATGAAGAACTTCGCCCCCGACGGCGCGTGGGGCGAAGGGCCGGGCTACTGGTCCTACGCCACGCAGTACAACGTGGCCATGCTCGCCGCCTTGGAGTCGGCGCTGGGCACGGACTACGGCTTGTCGGCCATCCCCGGCTTTGCCGAGGCCGGCACGTTCCCGCTGTACCTGACCGGGCCGCTGGACCGGACGTTCGACTTTGCCGACGCCCACGCCGGCACGCCTCGACCGCCGCAGCTGTTCTGGTTCGCCCGCAAGTTCAACCGGCCCGAGTACGCGGCATTCCAAATCGCCCACGCCGAGCCGTCGGCGCTGGACCTGGTGTACTACGACCCGCGCGGACATCAGTCCGATCCGGCCACGCTGCCGCTGGGCAAACACTTCCGCGACGCCGAGGTCGGCATCTTCCGCAGCGCGTGGAACGACCGCAACGCCCTCTGGGTCGCCTTCAAAGCCGGCTCGAACGCCGTCAACCACAGCCATCTGGACCTGGGCACATTCGTGCTGGAGGCGCTGGGCCAGCGCTGGTTCGTCGATCTGGGCGCGGACAACTACAACCTGCCCGGCTACTTCGGCCGCCAGCGCTGGGATTACTACCGGCTGCGGGCCGAGGGCCACAATACGCTGTTGATCAATCCGGGGAAAGGCCCGGACCAGGATCCGCGAGCGGCCACCAGGATCGTGCGATTCGAGGCCCCCGGCGACGGCGGTTCACCGTCCGCCGTGCTCGACCTGACGCCCGCCTACGCCGCGCACGCCACGCAGGTCCAGCGCACGATCTCCCTGCACGAACGCCGCTGGGTGACGATCCGTGACGAGATCCGAACGCCGGCTCCGGCGGAGATCTGGTCGCAGCTGCACACGCCGGCCGAGATCGGCCTGAGCGACGACGCCCGCACGGCGACGCTCCGCATCGGCGGCCAATCGCTGCTGGTCGAACTGGCGTCGCCGGCTGACGCCAAGCTGGAAGTGCTGCCCGCCGCGCCGCTGCCGACTTCGCCGCAACCCGAACGTCAAGGCAGCAACAACAGGATTCGGAAACTGGCCGTTCACCTGGCGGGTGTTTCCCAGACGGCGATCGAACTGCGGCTGAAACCGCAGTGGCCGTAGCAGGGATCGGTCGCGCATCCGAGGCGGCGGTCCGAGCAGCCGGAGTCCGCCGCTCCGTCAGGGTGCCGCGGGGCGTCGTCCGGGCTTCTCCTGGGCCTTCGTGGACCTGCGAGATGCCTCCCCTTCGCACCCGGTCACTACCGTCCCACCGGACGACATCGAGGCACACTGTCCACGCGCCGACGAGTGTTTCTTCAGTTGTTGCAGTCTGAGGAAGAAGTCCCGCAAGTCACTGAGTTGGCGGAGTGTCGTTTCAATTCTTGTCATCGCGCAGCCTCGCAATGTCGACGCGGTCCTGATCGGAGTTGCGTTGTTCTTTCAGCCAAAAACGGCTCTCTCCTTGCTAGCCGCGCACACCGCTTCGCAGTACGTTCGAACCGATCCAAATTGGAGAACTTCCTTTCCATCGAGGAGTGTAGCCGTGACTGCGAAGACGTGCGTATTGGCCTTGTGCTGTGGCCTTCTGGCCGCGATGGCCGCGGCGCGAAGCCCGGAACCACAATACGAAATCGGCGGCCCCTTGGCCGGGCTCCGGCTGCCGCTTTACCCGACGCAGCAGGGCGAGCCGGCGGGGTATCCGGGGTGCGTCCCGGAACTGGCGGCGCAGGGGCAGGTCGTCGTCGATATGGGCCAGGAGTATCGCGAGTGGGGGCCGCAGGGCATGGCGCCGGAGCGGGAACTGTACGAGTGCTCGGTCGAGCACTGGCGGGCGTACATGTTCAAGTACATGCCGATCCGCAGCTTCTTCGACCGGCAGAGCCAGCTGAAGAACTTCGCGGCCCCGAATCTGCCGGGCGCGAAACCAGGCCAGATGGAACAATACGCCGAACCGGTGTACTGGGTCCCGCGGCACGATCCGCCGCGGCCATCGGGCCGCAAGAACAAGCCCGTCCCGGTGGTGCGGATGAAGATCGGCAAGCCGGTGCTGCGTTTGGATCTGGGCGAGTTGAGCGAAGGCGTGTACACGGTCCGCATGATCGGGGCGGTGGAAACGGACAAGCTGCGGCCATTCCGTCTGCCGCTGTACGTGCGGATGTCGGTCAACGACGGCCCGAACGGCGAGACTTCCAGCTACCGGATGCACGTCGGCTACTGCGACGAGTTGTACAGCGTGGCCGAGTTCTATTTCTACGCTCCGGCCCCCCGCGTCTATCGGGCCGAATTGAGCCTCGACCAAGGCTCGGCCGTCGATCTGCTGGTCCACAACGTCAGCCTGGACGACGCGCTGGCAGGCGTGGAGCGCCGGGCGATCAAGACGCGGACGACGATCCTCAGCGCCGAACCCGCCGCGAAGGCCGCGCGAGAGAAGTTGGCTGAAGAGGGCCACAAACTCACCGAGCCGCTGCCGGCCGACGCCCGCGCCAGCCGCGACGCCGCGATCTGGTACGGCTTTCCGCCGGTGAACACGCAAGGCAGCGAATTCGTCGTGGGCCGCAGCGGATACGGAACCGTGTCCGGCGTGCGCGCCGGCGGCGACGGGCTGAGCGGCGAACAAATCGTCGAACAGTTCGGCAGTTGGGAACCGCCCACTCGGCCCCAGGACGTCGCCTGGGCCGGCGTGCCCGCCGAACAGATCTTCCTGGCCAACGCCAAGCTGCGGCTGGTCTACACGATCGACGACCTGCGCGCCCGCCGTGCGCTGCCCGACCCGTACCCGCTGAAGGACGACGGCGCTGGGCTGTTCTTCCCCGACGCCGGCGATCCGAACACCGGGGCCGCCTGGACGCCCATCGGCAATCGCGTCCACCAGTTGCACCGGGACGCGTCGGCGCGGCGCTGCAGCGCTACAAGCAGCGCGGCCAGTACGACGACGCCCACGATGCGGCCCTGACGCTGGTCCGCTTCGCGTACGCCTTCCCGACGCTCGACTACCGCCGTTACTTGACCAGCACGGTCCATGACCCGGGCCCGTTCGGCCGCGACTACAGCTGCCGCCGCCGCGAGACGGTGGCCTTCTTCCTGCCGCACTACCCGATGTACGTCGATCCGCTGCTGTACCAGTACGACGAACTGTTCGATTTCGTCCGCGGCAACCAGCAGCTGGCTGATTCCGTGGGCCGCTTCGTGCCGTGGGTCCGCTCGCCGCAGGACGTGGTCCGGCTGATCGACACGTACCTGGTCCAAACCGTCGCCAAACGCATCCTCCGCTACCACTACCACACGGATCCGATGGACATCGCCAATCTGGCCACGGTGGTCGGCGACCGCCGCGTGACGGACCCGTGGATGGAGTGGCTGTTCTCCCGCACGTTCATCTATCCGCTGCCGGTGGGCGGCATCCAGGACACGATGATCAGCGGCACGAACCGCGAGGGGACGGAGTTCGTGGGCAGCACGTACTACGCGCAGGGCGAAGGCGCCAGCCGGGTGGCCGCGTCGCTGGACCGCTACCTGCGAGCCGGCGGCAATCCGGTGTACGACTTGTCCGATCAGCGGCGGTACCCGAAGCCGGCGGCCCATGTCTACTGGCGGCTGGAAAACGTGGTCGCCGGCCGTGACTTTCTGCGGATCGGCGACGTCTGCGGGCCGGACAAAGGCCCGGGCCATACGCTCCGCGACTTGAGCTTTGCCCGCTCCGGCTGGCAGTGGACGCAGGACCCGAAGTTCGCCTTCATCCTGCGGAACTGCCTGGGCCGCGAGCAGGAGACGGACGCCCAATGGGCCGCGATCGAAGCGGCGGCACAGCGGCAGCCGCGCGCGGCGTGGCTGGACAACCGCTCGCGCGTGCTGCCCACCTGGGCCGGCATCCTGGAAGCGGGCCTCGAACACGACGATCACCGCTTCCGCCGCGCGGCCTACGTCCGCGTGGGCTACGGCATCGGGCACGAGCATCAGGATTCGCTCGATCTGCAAGTGGCTGCCCACGGGCTGCCGATGACGATCGACGGCGGCCAGCGGCGCGGCTATACGGTTCCGACCGACTCGGCCAGCTTCGTTCACAACACGGTGCTGGTGGACGGCTTCGAAGCGTACCGGCATTCGTGGATCAGCGCCTTGGCCGACCACGCCGGTGCCCGCTATCTGGAGGCCACGGCCGTGCCGCCCAGCGGCGTCCAACTGTTCCGCCGCCAAGTGGCCCTCGTCGACGTGGATGAAGGACACGGATCGCAGCGTCTATCCGTCGCGCAGCAAATGCTCGATGCCGAATTGCCCCAAGACGTGACGACCGCCAACTCGTACGTCTTCGACGTGTTCCGCGTGGGCGGAGGCCGGCAAATGACGTACGGCTTCCACGGGCCGCTGAACGACGACTTTACGTGGAACGCCACCGGCCTGAAGCCGTGCGACCAAATAGCGCCGGACGAAGTCGAACTGCTGGCCAAGTTCCGACTGATGCCCGATCGGAACGCAGTGGGCGATGCGCCGGAGGCGTTCGAGGCGACGTGGCGCATGGCCCTGGACGTGGACGGGCCGGGATTGGGCGAAAAGGAAATGGACGGAAAGAACTTCGTAGCGGACGGGCCGCGGAAGTTCACTCGGCTGCACTTGCTGGGACTCCGCGACGCACGAGCCTTGCGTGGCGAAGTGGTGTGCCGGCAGTGGAAATACAACTTCAGCCACGTGATGGTCCGCAAGCAACTGGCGGAGCATTCACCGGGCGACGCCTTCGTGGGGCTGGTCGAGCCTTACGCGGGCGAACCCTTCATCGCCGCGCGCCGCGAACTGGGCGTGGCCAATAACGAACAGGACTCCCAACGCGCGGTGGCCGTCGAAGTCCGCACGCGCAACGGGCATCGGGACGTGTGCTTCGCCGACGGCCGGCCCGATCGAGTGCGCACCGTCGCCGAAGCCGGCCTGACGGTCGCGGGTGAATTCGCGTTCTACTCGACGGATACCGACGGACTGCGCCAGGCGACCTTGGTCGGCGGACGACGTTTGGAAACCGCCGACTTGCGACTGGTCCCCACGGCGGCGGAACGCGTCGGCCAAGTGGTCCGCGCCGATTATCTCGCCAAGCGGTTGTGGATCGATCAGCCGTGGCCGGCGCGCCGCACGCCAGCCGTCTTCGAGATCGGCGTTCCCGGTCATCAAACCACGTATACGGCGCTGTCTGTGGAAGCCGCCGAGGGCGGCAGCGTGCTGATGCTGGACCGCGGCGCGGATTACTTCCGCAGCCAGATCGCGGAGGTCAACTCGGCCGAGCGCGTGGTAACGACCACGCTGCGGCCGCTGGTCGAACAAATCGATCACGACCGCGACGGCTGGGTCGCGTCAGATGACCGACAGAAGACGTTCTGGCGGGCCAAGTACCTGGGCAACCGCCGCTTTCAGCTGTCCGGGCCCAACGTGGACCAAGGGGGGTTCGGCCCAGCGGGCGTCCTGCGCGTGTGGGAATGCGGCGCCGGCGACCAGGTGCGGCAGAGTACATCGGTGTCCCTCAGGCGGCTGGCCCGCGGGACGTTTGAGCTGACTACCGATGTTCCCGTCCGGCTCGACTTGCGCGGCACCAAACTGAAAGCATCGCTGGGCGACAAGCCGGCCGCTTTACCGCCGTCAACCGAACGCGATGGCTGGTCGAGCGTCGAATTCCCTCCCAGCGGCACACCGTACCGATTGCAGGTCACAAACTGATAGCGGGGCGAGTCTGGACAAGCAAGAATTGCCGCACGGATGGCAGAGCCAGAGCACGGATGGGGGAGAAGATAGTTACCGCACGGATGGCAGAGCCAGAGCACGGATGGGGGAGCATCATCGTCTCGGCGCAGGCTGCTTCCCCATCCGTGCGGTAAATTATTCAGGGAGAGGATCGTGAGCTTGCTTTCCTATCCGTG
>CAYUFW010000029.1:0-18722 GCA_964443915.1 uncultured Pirellulaceae bacterium | reverse complement strand
GAGAGGATCGTGAGCTTGCTTTCCTATCCGTGTTCTGGCCCTGCTATCCGTGCGGGAAATTATCCAAGGAGGCGACCGTGAGCTTGCTTTACGAAGACCATACGCAGACCCTGATCGGCGGCTTTTTTGCCGTTCACAACGGCGTCGGTTTGGGACGGCACGAGGAGGCGTACCACCGGGCCTTCAAGCTCTGGTGTGCCGAACACGAGGTTCCGATGGTGAGCAAGCCGCCTGTGCCGCTGTTCTTGCGCGGCTTGGAAGCCTACGTGCTGTTTCCCGATATCGTGGCTTGGGACGAAATCACGGTCGAGTTGAAGGCGTTGCCCCGCAAGCTTGGGCCGGCTGAGGAACTTCAACTCTTCGACTACCTCCGGGCCCGCCCTTGCCGGCTGGGGTTGCTCGTCAACATGGGTTTGGACCGCGTCCATGTGGAGCGGCGCATCTACGACCCGCCGGAAACGACGATCGTCGAGGACTGGTCTTATTGGAGCCGTGACATCTCAGGCCGGGATCGTGAAATCGGGACGGCAATTCGTAACGCGCTGCGGATGGTGTACGACGCGCATCACACGGGCTACGGCCGCGAGGTCGTGGAGAATCTCGTTCTGTTCGCCCTACATCTGGAAGGCCTGAATGTAGTCGTGCGGCCCGTTGTGAAAGCGTACTTCCACGGCGTCGAGGTCCACGAGAGTGCGATCGAGTGCTTCGTGATCGAAGCTCGTTTTGTGATGGTGCTCACCGCCTTGTTTGAGGACAACGAATTCAACAAGACCCTCGGTCGGTCCCATTTGCGGACGTTGGACTTGCCGTGGGGCGTGGCGGTGAACTTTGGCCGTACGAAACTCGAAATCGCCGGATTGCGGAACCGGACGCGGAGTGTTCCCGCACGGATAGCATAGCCAGAGCACGGATAAGGGTGCGGCCATACTGATCAGTCCGTTTCGCTTCTCATCCGTGCCCTGGCGAGGCTCCTGTGGCAAGGCCAAGGCCCCTGGAAATGCCACGCTGAGACGCTGGAGCAGGCAACCGGGCCTACCTTGTCCCGCCAGCCTGTCTTGGATCCGGCGATGGATTCACCTCAGGCTTCGGCCGACTGTTGCCGGCGGCGAAGCCCGGCCCTTGGCGCGAACGGGGGCAGGAGTACAGAATTCCATTCTCGCGGGGACAGTTTTTTTGGCCTGGCTGGACGACGCGCCGCGAAAATTGAATTCGCTACGCCTGCCCCCCCGTTCATCGAAACTCGAGCCCTGGAGGGAAACACGATGATGCGAATCGCGATGACGATCCGACTGTCACTCACGTCGATCTTGATCATCTGCCTGGCGACCGCGGCGGCCGAGTATCGCCCCGGTGCCGATCCGACGGCCCGGCCCAACATTCTCTGGATCACCGCCGAAGACATCGGCCCGCATTTGGGCTGCTACGGCGATGCGTATGCCCGGACCCCGAATCTGGATCGTCTGGCCCGCGAAGGCGTCCGCTACACGCACGCGTTCGCTACCGCGCCGGTGTGCTCGCCGGCCCGTTCGTGCCTCATCACCGGGTTGTACGCCACGTCGCTGGGCACTCAGCACTTGCGGTCGGAGTTTCCAATCCCCGACGAGTTCCGAGGGTACCCTTCGTACCTGCGGGCCGCCGGCTACTACTGCACGAACAACGAGAAGACCGACTACAACACGGCCAACGAACGGGCGCTGATCGCGGCCTCGTGGGATGCGTGCAGCGGCAAAGCCCACTGGCGCGCGCGGCGGTCCGGC
Source organism: uncultured Pirellulaceae bacterium (assembly GCA_964443915.1). Classification (GTDB taxonomy): domain Bacteria; phylum Planctomycetota; class Planctomycetia; order Pirellulales; family Pirellulaceae; genus Anammoximicrobium. Next base: position 16,965 of record CAYUFW010000029.1, on the reverse strand, counting down.
CAGCCGTTCTTCGCCGTGTTCAACCTGATGGTCTCGCACCAGTCGCGGGCCAGCGTATGGTCGTTCGAGCAGTTCGAGGAGATGATCTCGAAAGTCCTCACGCCCGACCAGCGGCACGATCCGGCCCGCGCGCCCGTGCCGCCCTACTATCCCGACACGCCCACGGTCCGGCGCACGCTGGCCCGGTACTACGACTGCGTCACCGCCATGGACAAGGAAGTGGGCCGGATCCTGGCCGAATTGGACGCGGACGGCCTGGCGGAAGACACGATCGTCTTCTTCTACGGCGACAACGGCATGGGCCTGCCGCGCGGCAAGCGGACCTTGTACGACACGGGGCTGCACGAACCGCTGATCGTCCGCTTTCCGAAGCCATTCCAGCACTTGGCGCCGGCCGCCGCAGGGCAAGCGGTGGATCGTCTGGTGAGCTTCGTCGATTTCGCGCCCACCGTACTCAGCTTGTCGGGAATCCAGCCGCCGGAGCACCTGCAAGGCACGGCGTTTCTGGGCCCGCACGCAGGGCCGCCGCGCCAGTCCGTGTACGGGGCGCGGGACCGGGTGGACGAAGCGTACGACACGGCCCGCTCCGTGCGCGATCGCCGCTACTTGTACATCCGCAACTACCGGCCGCATCTGTCGTGGAACCAGCCGGAACGTTTCTCGGACAACGCCGACATGCGCCGCGAAATCACGCGACTCGCGGCGGCGGGAGAACTGGGAGCCGTGCAGCTGACGTATGCCGGCCCCGCCAAACCGCTGGAAGAACTCTACGATACGGACGCCGATCCCCATCAAGTGCGCAACCTCGCGTCGTCGCCGGACCATCGCGACGTTCTCGATCGGATGCGCAAGCTGCACCGCCAATGGGCGCTGGAAACGCGCGACTTGGGCTTCCTGCCCGAAGCCGAAGTCTGGAGCCGATGTGCAGGCCGGACACCTTGGCAACTGGCCCAAGATTCCGAACGCTATCCGCTGCCGCGTCTCCTAGCCGCCGCCGAGTTAGCCGGTCAGGCAGACGCCGTGCCGAGGCAAATCGAGTTGCTGGCGGACGCTGACGCCGGCGTGCGCTACTGGGCCGCCGTGGGCCTGCACGCCGCCGGACGCGAGGCCACACCCGCGCGAGATGCTTTGCGCCAGGCGTTGGCCGATCCCTCGCCGAGCGTCCGCGTCGAAGCCGCCGGTGTCCTGCTGGGACTGGCCGACGCGGACGCGGCACTGCCCGTGCTGACCGAGCAACTGCAAAGTGAACAGCTGGACGTCGCCTTGCACGCCGCACGAACGCTGCAACTGGCGGGTGAACCCGCCCGCCCGGCGGCCCCGGTGATGAAGCGGGTCCTGGCGACCGCCAAGCAGCCAGAGTCCCGCGCACCGCAGTACCTGTTCCTGGAGTTCAGCCTGCAGGCGGCACTTCGAGAACTGGAACCCACGGCTCACCGAGGCCCGCGTTGATTTCTGCCAGGGGTCCTACGCCAGCGCTTGCGACAGCTCGCCCGCGATCGACTTTTCGATCATGCCCTTGAACGGCGTGGCCAGCAGGGGCAAGTGGCCTTCGACCCGAGCCGCATCTTCCTCGACGGTCAGCGCACCTTTGATCGTGACGCCGTTGGTGGACAGAGAGAACTTCAGCACATGCTCGGTCCAAGCGCCGTCGACGGCCGAGATCTGGTCCTCGAACCGCTTCGTGACCTGTTCCATGAATCCCTTCAGACGCTTCGTGGCTTCCTCTTGGCCCAAACCATGGGGAACTTCCGCGCGGAATGCGGGCATGATTATCTCCTCGATCTTTCCATCTGCCTGGTTCAACGTTGCTGCAACACGCACGATGTCGCATCGACGCCGCGCTGTCAAGTCCCGGTCAATTTCCCGGAGCACCGCTTTCCGAGCCGTGCTGCAAGCAGTCACGCTTCGGACCGCGAGCCAGCACGCGGCGAAGGCGCTCGAGACCGCCTGCCGGCGGCCCGGCAGGCTTGGCATGTCCGGCAGAATCTGCGTCGGCGTTCCATTCATGCTCGTCGATTCTTTCCCCGTAGAATCCGCAGTTTCTCCCGCCAAATGTGATCGCCGCGTCCCGGTCCGCTCGGTTTATGACCTACACTTTCCCAGCGGCGGGTTTTGGCCCTGAAAGTTGACGGTTTCCCATGCCGCTGGGTGCCGTTGCGAGTCGTGAGAGCCGAGCGATCCACCGGCGTTCAGGCCGCAGCGGCGGAACCATTCCCCGTCAGCCCCAGCTCGGCCCCCCTCCCGACAGTCCTCTCGGTTTCGCTCGGACGAGCGTTCGCGTTGCGTTTCGTGTCTCCCGGATGCTTTTGTCAAGGTAGATGTAGCCATGATTGAGATTCTTGCCATCGCCATGGTGTCGTTGTACGGCGTCGCCGTGTTCGGCGCGTTCGTCGCTTCTCAGATTTGTCGTTTCCAGATCATCCGCTACTTCGACTTCCGACACTAATCAGTGCCGGACCTCGCCGCCCCGGCGGGTCCACCATCTCGTCTCCGTTTTCGGCCGCAGCGCTTCCGGTCCTGGAAGCCCTGCGGCCGACCTCGTTTTCCAGGCCATCGGGCCCATCGCTTCGAGAAGCGTTTTCCGTGAAACCCGGAACTTTCCGCCTCCGCGATCGCTCCAAAGGATGACGGCCTGGGAGCGGGATTCGGACGCGGGCGTAACCTTCGGAAAAGAGAGTCGAACGATGGTCGAGAAGCTAGCAATTGCAGCCGTTCTGGTGTTCTTCCTGGGCATCGCCCTGAGTGTCCTGATCGCCGAATGCCTGAGGAAACGCGACGCGCGCGAGGCGGAGCAACGAGCGGCCGCCCGGCACCAGCGGGCTCGCAGCAAGCACCGCGCCGAGAAGGTCCAGCCCACGCCGGAATTGAGCCCCGCGGCCACGGCCGAGCTTTGCATCCGCAGCAACTTGGCTCGCTCATCCCCGCGGGGAAGAAGTTGAGTGCCGTGTCGGCCGGTTTCCGAGTTCCGGTGCTGGAAAGCACCGCGCGCCGCTCCATCTCTTCTTGACAACGGCGGACGCGTACGACAGAAAGGTGGACGTGCGAAGGGTCGCGGCGCGTGCTGAACCTTGGTCGCGCACCTCTTCGCCGTTCATTTTCCCCGCCCCGTGCCGCCGTCCCAACTGAACTTCGGGAGACAAGCCGTGCGTCGCCTCACTCTGTCTTTATGGTCCGATTGCTTTCCGCGGAATTCGCGTCCGTGGTCCCCGCGTTACCTGTTCGCCGCGCTTGCCGGACTGGCCGTTCTGATCGCGCCCAGCCGTGCCGACGACGGCGACGTGCTCCGCGTACCGGGATCGAAGCTGGCCCTGCTGGTGTCCGCTGAGTTGCCGAAGTCCGTCACCGAGCCGTCGGCGGTTTGGGAATTAGCGGAACGGGGCGCCGCATCACGGACAGCCGTCCAATTGGCGCCGCAGGTGGCGGCAGACGGCACCGTCGCGGTCGCGTCTGGACAACTGCTCGCCGTCATTCCGCCCGCCCAGGGCGCGGCGGCCGCGCGGCAGTTCCAACTCCAGCGGGCAGCGGACTCGGGCGCCCCCGCGGCCAGTCCGTTCAAGCTGGCAGACGTGAACGACAGGACATTGCAGGTCACCGAGCAGGACCAGCCGGTGCTGGCCTACAACTACGGCACGATCACCGGCGAGAACGTCCCCGAAAAAGACCGCCGGCGGTTCCGCGCCTGCTACTTGCATCCGATCTGGGGCCTCAACAGTGAAGTGCTGACCGACGACTTTCCCAAGGACCACTATCATCACCACGGCGCGTTCTGGGCCTGGCCGCACGTGACCGTGGACGGGAAGCAATACGATTTGTGGACCAACGCCGGGATCGAGCAGCGGTTCGTCCGCTGGCTGCATCGCGACGCCGGCCCGGTGGCGGCGGTGATCGGCGTCGAGAACGGCTGGTTCGTCGGCGATCGGCAGGTGTTGACGGAGCGTGTCTGGATTCGTGCGTACCGGGCGAGCGACAAGCAGCGGTCGGTGGATTTGGAGATCTACCTCGTCCCGCTGGTGCCGCTCTCGCTGCAAGGCGCCGGCGGCAAGAGCTATGGCGGGCTCACCGTGCGGTTTGCCGTGCAGCGTCAGGCGGACGTCAGCATCACGGTACCCGCCGGCAAGACGACGGCGGATCTGTACGAGACGCCCCTGGAATGGGCCGACCTGACGACGCAGATCGTCGGCGCGCCGGAGCCCAGCGGGGGTGCGGTGTTCGTGCATCCGCAGCACCCGAACTACCCGCCCACCTGGCTCACCCGGCATTACGGACCGCTGTGCGTCGGCTGGCCGGGCGTGCATGCCCGCACGTACGAACCCGGTCAACCGCACCGGCTGGCCTATCGGCTCTGGGTTCACGCCGGAGGCCCGGACGTGGAACAGCTGCGTTCGCAATACGAGGCCTTCACCGCCGCCACGAAGATCGAATGGGCGGCGGCTCCTCTTCGGTAATCGTCACGAGTGACGGCTGCAAGTCCGTGCCACGCTCGACCGCCGCATGTTTGGCAATCGCCAAGGCCCGAGCCACGCCCACCGCCAGCCCTGCTGCGGCTATCGGAGGAACAGGCGAGGGAAATCCCGCGCGGGCCATTAGCCGTCCGCACCTTGCTGTTGGAGACGCTCTTGTACTCGCATCATCAGCGCGTCGACGTCCAGCGGCCGGGCTTCTCCAAACTTCCAATCCAGGTATAATGCCGTCAAAGGCCACGTGTGGGACACAACTCCCTGTCCCAGAACGTGAACACGGTAGGGCCTGTTAGCACCTGACTTTCTTGAGGGGGAGGCTTGCCGATGGCCGTGACGCAACAACAGATCGATCAGTTCCATCGTTTTGCCAGCGAGCGTGTGAGCCGGCGCGGGGGTGTCGCGAGCCTGGAGGAACTGATCGACCTTTGGCGAATCGAGAACCCGTCGCCGGACCAGGCCCGTGAAGACCTTCTCGCGGTCAAGGCCGCGGTTCGCGACATGGAAAACGGGGAACGAGGCCAACCGTGGGACGAGTTCGCACGCCATTTCCGCGCCCACCACGGCCTCGCCGAATCAACATGAACTACACGGTTCACGTCCTCCGTCGTCCGTTCTTTTTCAAGACGCCTCACGGACGTACCTACCGCGGTGTCTTTACGATCGTGGATGATGAAATCCGGGTGCTTCGGGTCCGCGGTCCCGGCCAGCCGTCTTTGGAACCCGACGAACTGGGCCGAAGAAACGTCATTGGCCCCGTAGAATCCGTTCCGCCCGACCGCTGATCTCGTCCACGTCGCAAAAACGGTGCTTGCTCACGCTACTCCTCTGCGGCCCGAAACAGGTCCGGCGACACGTGGAAGTACTTGGCCAGTTTCGCGCGGCCGTCCTTACGAATCGTTTGTGAGCCGTTCACAAGACCCGTGATCGTCCGCGTCGGCAGACCGGTTGCCCTGGCGACCTCGGCCAAGGTGGCCCCTCGGGCTTCCATCAGATGTGCCACCAGTTCGCCCGGCTTCACGTCGGGTGCTGGAAAGCGGGTCTGCTCGTATTGCGCGACCAGCGAGGCCAGCAGTTCGAGCAAATCGTCTTCGGCACGGGTCAGCTTGGGCCTGCGCATCAGTCGATCGATTTGCCGCAGAACGCGCTGGTACTGAGTGTGGCTGCGGATGGTACGGGGAGCAAATTCGAGCAATAACCGCTCGTACGGCGTCTGTGCGAGGATACTACCACTCATATCCGCAGTCCTCTTTCCATTCGTCGGTGTCATATTCCACCAAGCGTTCAACCAAGATTTCGTGTCTGGATGATGCCGAATCGCCGGATTGATCGCTGGCCGGGAGATGACATTCATCAGAGTATGGCCATCCAGGCTCCGACCCCTATTGTAGCAACGGAGGCCGAAATAACTTCCCGGTCGACTCGCGGCACGAGGTCCAAGTCGACGTTGCGGGGCACTCTCGCCTACGTCACCACGCTGCTCGTCAGCGTGGGACGATGTTCAAGACCAGCGGCGAATCCGCCAAGAAAACCGCTGCTTCGCCACCACGCTGCTCGCCGGCGTGGAGCGGTGTTCACGACGCTGGACGCCGTGCGAACGATACGTCGTCTGGTCTTGAACATGGCTCCACGCTGGCGAGCAGCGTGGTGGCCGAAGAGGTCGCGGGGCGGGGCGTCGTCTGGTCTTGAACATGGCTCCACGCTGGCGAGCAGCGTGGTGGCCGGAATTCGGGAAGTTATTTCGGCGACCGTTGCTACAGCTTTGCGGGCCAGGAGCAACTTGTCTTTCTGCAGCTCGGACGGCCGACACCAGGATCGCGGCCCGCCGTCTCCGCCAATCGCGGATTGTCTTCATTGCTTCGCCGCCGTCAGTTCGTCCATCCCCGGCAGGTGCGAGACTTTGGAGGGGTCGTTCTGCCAACCGAAACGCTGCTCGCATTCGGCGGGCGTGTGCATCGTCTGCGACCCGTCCTCCAACAGCACGGTTCGTAGGCCGGAACAAGTCTTCGCGGTTCCGGCAGGGTTTCTTAAACAGCGTCGGCCGCCAGCCCCGCTTGCCGGAACTGCGAAGACTTGTTCCGGCCTACTCCATCCCCGGCAGGTGTGGAACCTTCGACGGGTCGTTTTGCCGGCCGAAACGTTGCTCGAATTCGGCGGGCGTGAGCATCGTCTGCGAGCCGTCTTCCAGCAGCAGGTAGTAGCCCAGCAGCTTCTCCACGCCCGGCCAACAGCGGTAATGGCCTGCGGCCGTTAGCCGTCGGACTCGACTCGCGGGGGCCGGAAGATATGCGACAACCACCGGCGCGACGAGGCACGATTTCACCGCACCTCCGACAAACCGATGTCGGGTGCCTTGCCGAGGAACGGCAAGCCGACGTCCGCGCCGGCATCGATGCAGGGGCTTCGCCGGTTGAGCCGGAAATCGAAGGCTCGCGCGTCGAGGACCAGGGGATTCAACTGCCGGTTGTGCGTCCCCAAGGTGTCTTGCGGCGACATCGTTCCCAGCCGGATACCGGGGACCAAGCAGTTGTGGTCCAACAGGTTGCCTGACGGTGCCTGATTGGCGTCGCCCATCTGGTCGAATTCGACGACCGGATCATCGTAGAACAGGTTGTTCTTGACGATCGCCCCGGTGCAGCCGGAACGGAAGAAGGACAGCCCGCCCTTGCGATTGCTGCCGAACACGTTGTGGGCCACCAAGGCGTCGGGACCGGCGAGGATGATCCCGTGATGATCGTTGCCGGCCACCAGGTTGTGCGTGGCTACGATCCGCCGAGGCGTCGAATAGGCGTGCAGACCCCACCCGGTGGCGTTCAGCAGCAGGTTCTTGCGCACCGTGATATCGTCCGCGGGAGCGTAGATCCCGTGGTCGTGAAAGGTTTGGCCAACGTCGTGGATCAGGTTTCCCGCGATCAGGATCGAATGCCCGCCGTGCCCCATCTCCTTGACGCCGCAGTGGCCCACGTTCTCGATCTCGCAGTTCAGCACGCGGCAGCCTTCGCCGCCCTTGCCGGAGAACGACACGCCGTTTTCCGAGTACAAGTTGTGCGGCAGGCGGTCCCGCACGCCGACCAGGTGCAGGCCGCTGATCTCGGTGAACCGCCCACGGACGTCGATCAACGGCGGATAGTGCAGTTCCTGGCCCTTGTCGTCCAGGGCTCGCCCACGTCCTTCCCTCGGTGTCGCATGGACCTTAGCCTTCTCGGCGGCCACAAACTCGTCGGCGTAGGTCACGATCACTTCCTGCCCCTCCACCGCACGGATCGCTGCGGGCGTTTGCTCCGTTGCCTGAGTCTCGACGACGACGGGGCCGTAGTAGGTGCCTTTGTCCAGGTAGATGACCGAATTGGGCCGCAGTTGCCCGACGGCGTGCTGCAAGGTCCGCCAAGGCGATTCCCGCGAGCCGTCCGCCGCATCATCACCGCCGGGGCTGACATAGAACGCCTGTCCCTCGATCTGGAATCTCAGATCGTCCGGCACGCCGGGGATGGGCAAGGCCTTCATGCGATCCCAAACCTTGAGCAAATCCTTGCGCGGCAACCGCACGTGCCAGGGCTGCACACGACCTGCCCGCGGCGGCGGTGACGCCGCAACGACGACGGAGCAAGGGGCGGTGATCGCTGCGACAAGGAACAACCGAAGGAAGAAGCATGACTTCATTTCGCGACTACCTCGTCCGTATCTGTTGCCAAACGTTCCGCCTCTCACTACTTCGAATTCCAGCCGAACCGCTGAGCGAATTCAGCGGGCGTGAACGTTTCCTGTCCGTTCTCCGTTTCCGCCACGTAGACAAGTTCGTCCAGTGCTTCGGGAGATCCGCTGACCTTGCCATCCGGACTTACGACGACGTGCCCGCGGCGAGTTGAGAGAATGGAAAGCAGTGGCGTTCTCGGATTGATTCGCCACACCTGCGCCAGGTTGGGATATCGGGCAAAGCTGAAATCTCTCTGAATGTCGCAGGCGTTTGCGTATGGCGATCGATCCTTCGGCTCGGAACTGCCGTCCACCTCCCACTGCAAGACGCGCCAGACATCGTCTACGCAAACCACCGACTGCCCGTCGCCGGAGAAGGCAAGTTGCAGCGTGAACGGGCGCTCACTGCCGTTAAATTTCCGTGTCTGCACCAACTCCTTCGAGAGCCAGGTGTGTACCTGGCCGCCGCCCGATTCAAGGGCGCCGGCGGTCGCGAGCAGATCCCCCTTGGGCGACCAAGCCACGCCGAAGCGATCGGTAGTTGGGGCTTCACGAGCGAGGCCGAACGTGCCCAAGTTCCAAACCTGGAGATTGCCGGTCGGATGCAGCACCGCCAATTCAGAGCCGTCGGGAGACCATGCCACACGCTGTCCTTTGATTGTCGTCAATTCGCGCATCGGTTCGTCGGCGGCGACGCATCCGAGATGAAGACGGCCATCTGCGTAAACAGCAACAATGTGGCGACCGGTCGCTGCCCATCCGAATTGAAGGCAAGGTGCCGGGGGAGGACTGGCGCTATCATCCGATCCTGGCGGAGCCTTCAACGGCGGGGCAGCCTCCATAGCTGCCACGTTCCAGACCACGACCGAACCGTCTGACAGAAGCGCAGCGAGGCTCAGACAATCCGGCGACCACGCCAACATCGACTGTAAGCCGGTCTTCGCCATCCCAGGTGCCGTCAGCACCCCGTACAGATCACCTGTGCCCGTGTCCCAGACAACAACTTGTTCTTGAGTCGCACCTGCCACGAACCGACTGTCGGGGGACCATGCCCAGCACGTGATCGGCTTGCCGTAAGAACTCAAGTCGCACTTCTTGGCAGCCGCCTTCGTGTCGACCAGGAACCGGTCCTTTGTGTTCTCCTGAATTGCCAGAAGGTCACCGTTGGGCGAAGGGAACGACACCAGAAGGTTCGTGAGCCAAGAGCTGGGAGTCCACGGACTCGCGGCATGCCCTTCGATGGTGCGAATCGTGTTGGGCGCGGCCATGTCGCGAATCCGAATATCTCCGTAGCCGCCGGTCGTAATCAGCGATGCCCCGTTCGCGGCAAGGGCAATCGACAAAGTCCCGCCATCATGCGTGAGCCCATCCAGACGCTTCGCCTCGCCAGTGGCCAAGTCCCATTCGAGCGTATCAAGTGAAGTCACGTAGACCGTCTTCGCGTTGGCAGACCAAGCAAGACCGTATGTGTGTTGGCGTTCAAGCCGGTGAACAACGTTTCCGGAGGCGACCTCCCAGATTTGAACACCGTTGGAACGACCACCGTGCAGTGCCAACAACTTGCCATTCGGAGAGAACGACACGTTTTGATGGTCGATGGGGCCGCCGACGTCCACGGCGAGGGACTTGACCTGCTTCCGCGTGGCCACGTCGAAGATCAAGACTCTTCCGGTCGGGTCGCTCGTCCCGTCCAGGCAACCCGCGATAAGAGCACCGTCGGGGGACCAGGCCACAACCGGCATTCGAGCCTCGAGGACACCGACTGGCTGGAGCCCAGGCGCAGAAAGGTCAAAGGTCACCAGTTGGACGAATTCACCATCGTAACCCACCGCCAATGTTGCTCCTTTCGGCGACCATGCCACACAGGACGGATGCCGGCCATCCTTGAGCATAATGCACCGATGGCCTGTCGCTGCGTCCCATACCGCCAGTGCACCGGGAGAAGCATATCCGGCGGCGGAAGCCAGCAAGCTTCCATCTGCTGACCAAGCAATGGACCGGATGACATCGGTGTCGTGTCCGATCAGCGCGCGTTTCAGTGTGCCCGTCGCCACGTCCCAGATGCGGATCGTCCCATCATTGCCCCCGGTCGCAAGTTTTTTTCCCTCGGGATGAACGGCCAGGCATTGCACCCCACTCCGATGCCCAATTGTCTCGACCGTCCAAGCGCCCAGGCCTGGCAACATCGCGGGTTGCAGCACCGCGGACACGGAACTTAGCATCTTCCCCGCCGTCGCTAGCGGCTGGCCTTCATGTCTTGCGGACGGCACAACCGCTGGCGGCGCGACCTTGGGCTCGGACGATGATGGACGAGAAGTGCTAGCGTCCGGCGCCGGCCTGACATCCGCCGGGAACTTCGCCAGCGGCTTGCCGTCTTGCTCGATCTCCACCGTCTGATTCGCGGGGACCTTGAGTTCAGAAACGACATTTCCCTTCTCATCCCGCACGCGGATGATAATCCAACCGGCCAGCAGCAGCGGGATCGCCGCGGCCGCAGCCAACGCAATCCAGAGTGGACGACGCGAACCGCCCCTCACCCCCGGCCCGTCTCCCCGGAACACCGAGGCGAGGGGAGCGGATGGAGCGTCCTCTTGACGACGAACCGGGGCCAGGGGAGCAGGAGTGGCGGTGTCCGAGTGCGCCGACGCGATCAGCTTGCCCGTACTGGCCGAACACGGCGGTTCTATCGTCGGCAGGGCCACCAAGCCGTTGGCTTCGTTCAACAATCGTCCGAGATCGCAACCAACCGCGAATGGCTCCAACGCAGTTGCCACCTCGCCCGGCGTCGCGAAACGGTCTTTCGGCTTTCCAGCCATCATCCGCTCGATGACCGCTGCCAAGCCCGGCGGGAGGTCGGTCCGCAGCAGGCTGATCGGCGGCGGAGTGCTGTGGACATGGGCCATCATCTTGGCCACGTCGTTCTTGAACTCCGGCCCAACGAACGGGGCGCGGCCCGACAGGAGTTTGTACAACGTGCACCCCAGCGAGTAGATGTCCGAGCGAATGTCGACCGAGTGGCTGTCGGTGACCTGCTCCGGCGAAACGTAGTCTGCCGTGCCCATCGCCGTGCCGGCCGCCGTCATTTCGGGCCGATTGGGTTCGTTCGTGCCCAGCAGGGCCAGCCCCAGGTCCAGGATTTTGACGATGGTTTGTTGTCCGTGGTCCGTGGTCAGTTGTCCGTGGTGAGTAATCCGCTGCACGCGGGCTGGTGCCACTGACAACGGACCACGGACCACGGACAGCATCAAGTTCGACGGCTTGATATCGCGGTGTACCAAGCCCTGCTCGTGGGCATGCTGCAGGCCGACGGCGGCTTGACGTGCCAGCTCGCAGGCATCGGCGACGCGCAACGGCCCGGTCTGGGAGACCAGCTTGGCGAGGTCTAACCCTTCCACGTACTCCATCGCCAGGAAGTGGGTGCCGTCGATCTCGCGGGCGTCGTGGGCTTGCACGATGTGCGGATGGTTCAAGCGGCCCACGGCCTTCATTTCGCGCTCGAAGCGGGACACAGCCATGGGGTTCTGCATGCGATCTTTGGGCAAGACCTTCAGCGCGACCAGCTTGTCCAGTTTCGTGTGTTGAGCCTTGTACACGGCGCCCATGCCGCCTTCGCCCAGCTTTTCCAGCAGCCGATATTCGCCCAGTTGGCCCAAGCCAGGTGAAACGTCACCGAGCGTCCGAACGCTGTCGCCTACAGTCCCCGATTCGGCGCCGGCCAAGGCGAGCACGCGCTGCAACGCCTCGTGGTATTGCGGCTCGGACTCAAATTGGCCGCGTGTCAGCGGGCGATTGAGTTCAGACACCATCGTGTCGGACACTTGATCGAGCGTCTCTGCTGCCGATTCACACGTCGGGCATTCGTCCAGATGCGCCGCGATCCGGTCGCTGATGTCGTCCGGCAGCTTGCCCAAGAGGTAATCCAGCAATTGGTCGCGATCGGGACATGGAGTGGTGGCCATAGGATGGTCCTTAGGAGACACGATCAACATGCGTCTCTCCGCACCGCGGAGAAATTGCCGCTACGTAGTACAACGGAATAGCGCGACACGATTTTTTTGGGAGGAGACCGCTTGGACAATCCGGCGAGCCATAAGTGCTTATGCTCCCGTGAGTTCGACTCCTCCGAGCACCGCTCGGCGTAACGCATGAACGGAACACTGATCTCCGCTGATTTCCACTAATCCTCCCGATCAGTGCAGATCAGTGATGATTAGTGTTCTTCTGGCAATTGTTCGGTTTGTTTCTTCGCGGTTTCTCACCGTTCTTCGCGGGTCTCCGACCCCGCCACCGTTCGGCGCGGGTCTCCGACCCCGCCGAAACCGCCGACCGAAGGTCTCCCACGCGGTCTTGCCAGCGGTTTTCAGCCAAGATCCGTTGGCTCGCCCAATTCGCCCATGACCACGCGCATACGCCGCAGCACGCGAGACTTCGCCTGACGCACGCCGTTGGCGGAGATCCCCAGGTCCAAGGCGACTTCTTGAGCGGGACGCTTCTCGACAACAACCTGCCAGAAGGCCTGCCACGTGCGATCCTCGAATTCGGCCTTGACCATCCCCAAAGCCCGCAGGAACAGGCCGCTCAGCTGGCTGCGGTCTTCCTCGTCGTGGCCGTCTTCGTCGAATTGTTCGGGGACAGAGGCCATCCACTGCTGGGCGTCTGTGCCTCCGCGTGCTTCCTCGCGCGAGGCCAGACTCCGGTAGTGGTCCTGGATCTTCCGTCGGGTGATGGTCCACAGCCAACCGCGGAACCGGCCGCCCTCCTGCTGGTGCTGAAAGCGGCCGATGGCAGCGGCGACCGAAGCGAACACCTCCTGAAAGATGTCCGCCGCATCGTCCGATTTCACCCCGTACTTGCGGCACCAATAGTAGACGAGTGGCCCGTAGACGTCGGCCAACTGCTGCCAGGCCAAGGGATCTCGAGTCTTCAGCCGCTCCAGAAAGCCGCTGGACGTCGAACCGGGCGCAGCGGGCGAATTACCGACGCTCTGGGTGGTATCCATGCCGCACATTGTACCGCCGCCAGACTTGCGGCGAAACGGTGGGTTTCCGGACCAAACCCTCCCGCCTCCTCCGGCCGCTCATGGCCCCATCAGGCCCCTCCAAACCTCGCGGCTGACGCGCAAGACGCTGCCGTGCCGGTGGCCGGCTGGAAACCGCACCCGGTCCGATTCCTCGGTCCAATGGACCAGATCCGGGGAGGTCACCAGTCCGTAACGATGCTCGGTGTAACGATCGAAGTACACGAACCACTTGTCGCCCAGGCGGATCGCGGTCGGGCCTTCGGCCCAATACTTGCCCGTGATCGGCGGCGACGGCGGGCCGTAGGGGCCGGTGGGTGCCTCGGCCGTGGCCACCCGCAGGTTCTTGGCTGGCGGATGCCGGGTTTCGTCTTTCAGGAACATCACGTACCGCTTGCCGTCCTGGACGATCGTGGCGTCGATCACGTTGAAGCCTGGTTCGTACAGCAGCCTTGCCGGTTCCAGTCGGTCAAAGTCGGTCGTGACGGTGAAGTACATGCGGTGGTTGTAGCCGCCGTCGCCCACGCTGTCCGTGGCCGGAAAGCGGCCGGGGATCGTCGAGGCCCAAAAGATCATGAATTGCTTCTGGGTGCCATCGTAGAAGATCTCCGGCGCCCAGACATTGCGGGCCTGCGATTCGTTCTTCATCACGTCCAGCAGCTTCTGCTGTGACCAGTGGATCAGGTCCTTCGAGTTGGCGTAGCCGACGCCGTGCTTGTTCCAAGCCGTCGTCCAGACCATGTGGAAGGTGCCGTCCGGCCCTTGCAGAATGTGCGGATCCCGCATCAGGCCGCCGCCCACTTCCGGACGCAGCAGCGGCTTGTCATCCCGGAGCGGAGTCCACGTGTAGCCGTCGTGGCTCCCAGCCAAGTGCAGGCCGTCCTCGCCGTTGCCGCGAAACGAGGTGAAGAGCAGCGGGTCTGCCGGATCACCGGCGGGCCGCTCGTCGGCGGGAAGAACCGTAGCGTCCGTCAGGAAAAGAACCACCAGTGCTGCCAGAAGTTGAATACGTCGCATCGGATTGTCCCTCGTTGGATGGAATACTCGGTTCGTCCTGACCGCCTGCCTTCGCACCATGATAGCTGTCATGAAGCCAGTCGGCATCCAGGTAGCCTCGAGGCTCGCCGTCGTTCCAGGATAAGAAACCGAGCCGGCCGCCCGTCCACTGGCCGAAGTTGCACACCAGGTACGCCCGCTTGCTTTCGTCGCCCCAGTAGACCGCCGGGTCGGTCGCCCGCCCCGCCGTTTCTTCGTTGGGGATCTGGATTATGGCACCTCCAGTTCGTATGGTTACGGGCTGTTGCGTCGAGTCAAGAATGCCCCGCGACGGTCTCAAGATGAAATGAAAGGAACCTTCCCATGACACGAGTGAGCGGTCTGTGTTTCGTCACGGTCCTGGCCTTGGCGGCCGGGGCGCTGGCCGACCCAGGTGCAGCGCGAATTCCCCGCACCTGGCCCCAAGCGTACTCGGTGGAGCGCAACGAGTCGTTGGGCATCCTGAGCCTGCGGACTCCCTTCTATGTCGTCGAGCAGGACTTAAACAAGGGCGGCGTCATCGCGCGCATCGCACTGACGCACGGGAAGGCCGCCAACCTGCTCGTGCAGCCCGTCCAGACCCGCGTCCGGGACGACCGCGGCGCCGTACTGACGGACCTCCAGGAACCGGCTCCGACCGTCACGCACCGGCGGGAGGGCCTGAATGAGATCGTGACGGTGGAAGGCACGCTGCGGCACCAGGACGGACGGGCCTCGGCGATCCGCGTCAAGACCACGCTGCAGTACCGTTGGGGATACATCAAGATCCGCAAGGAACTGCTGGCTCCGGTCGGCGTCCGCGTCCGCGAAGTCTGCCCACTGTCCACGACGCTTGCCCCCAGTCTCTCGGACTATGGCTATCGGGAAGGCCGTACCGAGGAGGATGGGGCCCCGCCGTTTGCGTTCGGGAGCAACGTGTGGGGCAAGCTGCGTCTGGGCCAGCCGTCCGACAAGGCCGTGCAGACGCGGCATGTGCCGCGTTCCATGATCCTGACCGATGCGGGCGTCGAGGGCCTCGAGTGGTTCGTGGGCTCCGATCTCGCGCAGTGGGACCTGCAATTGACAGGACGCCGGGGCCAGGGCCAATGCGTGTTGCAGGCGAGCCAGGACCCGCCGGGCTTGGCGCTCTCGGTCGCGCCGCTTTCGAGCGCGGACGAGGGGGTAGTTCTGCCTGGTTCTTGCGTCTTCGACTTCTACCTGGCCTTCCCGATCCTCGAGGGCCGCGCGCACCTGCCGTGGCTGCACACTTCGTTCAACCGCAATCGCGGCGCTTGGGTGCCGACCGAACAGATCGGACGCTGGGCGGAGAAAGGCATCCAGACGGTCCACTGCCACAACGACGGCGACTACTACGGCGACGGGCTGTTCTGGCGCGACGGTTCTTACCCGCCTTACCCGGACATGGACGGCTACGACCAGGTCCTGAAGGATTGCCGCCAGGCAGGGATCCGGACCGCGACTTATTTCTCGAACAAGGAACTGCACCCGAGCACGAAGGAGTTCCAGGAGCACGGCGAAGCCTGGGGCCGGAAGAACCGCAAAGGAGATCTCCGGCACAACTTCTACCGGCCCAACGCCGAATTCGGCGCCCAGATGTGTCTTCGCTCCGGCTGGCTTGAATTCTTGAAGTTCTCCATCGATCGCGTGCTCAAGAACCATCCGCTGGACGGCGTCTACTACGACTGGAACACGGCCCTGCTGTGCTGCAATCCGCTGCACGAGACCGACGCTCGGCCCGCGGCGGGCGAGCACGGAGCCGCGCCGGGTTCCGCTGGCGCAGCGCCCGCCAAGGGGCATTGGGACATCGACGAGTTGTTGGACTTGATGGAGTGGACGCGCCACCGCGTGGGCCCACAGGGTCTGGTGATCATCCACAACACGACGACGCCGATGTTCGCCACCGAGAACTTCGCCGATTACGTCGTGGCGACGGAATGGGGCTACCGGAAATGGACCGACCGGGCTCCGGACATGCAGGACTTGCCGCTGGAATGGAACCTGGCCGGCGCCCTGCCGCGCGGCGTCATCAGTTACGGGACCATCGACAAGAACGCGCCCCGGCGGCTCCACCGGCTGTTCGCGCTGGAGGCATTCCTGGGCGGCTCAACTCCTTGGCCGGCCAGCGAGGAGACCTTTGCGCTCGTTCCCTTGTTGAAGCCGCTGGGCGACATCGGGTCCTATCGGTTCGCCGATTGGCGGAACCAGGCCGTCGCCTTGTCCGATGCCCGTTGTGCCTCCGCGGTCTACAGCCGCGCCGGGGAGTCCTATCTGCTGCTGGCCAATCTGGACCAGACGCCGCGCGAAGTCACCTGCGTGCTGCATCCCGAAAAGCTCCCGCATCCCCTGCCCCAACCGGCCACCGCCCGCCGGCTGTCGACGCCCACCGCCTCGTCCGGCAAGCCGGACCAGCAGGACGCCGCCGCTCTGGATGTGCGCCAGTTGATCGGCGAAGGCGTCAAGATCACCATTCCCGGAGATGACGCTGTGCTGATCCACGTCCGCTAACACGATCTCCGGCTCGCGATGTTCCAGATCCGAGGCGGCGGCACGTAGGCCGGAACAAGTCCGCGCAGTTCCGGCACGCGGAAATCCAGGACGGCGCAGGCTCGCAGAAGAGGGCGCGTAGGCCGGAACAAGTCCGCGCAGTTCCGGCACTGCCGAATGTTCGGGCACCACGTGCGTTGCTGCCGGAACGGCGCGGACTTGTTCTGTTTTGCCTCAGCTGAATCTGGAAAAAGCCTCGATTTGGGTTAGAACTACCCT
>CAYUFW010000028.1:34691-42869 GCA_964443915.1 uncultured Pirellulaceae bacterium | reverse complement strand
CGACGACTGTGCCCAGCACGCCCTCGGCGGTCGCTGCCGCGCCGGCTGAACCCGAATCCCCCGCCGGCACGACGCCACCGCCCGCCGCCAACGCCACCGCCACCGCGCCCGCAACCCTCGGCGACGATCCGGTAGCCAGCGAAATGGAAGCGGCGGAGTCGGTGGAAGAAACGCCCACCGTCGGGACGGCCGGGGAGATTCACCTCACCGACCGGGTGCCGGAGTCGGAGCCGCTGGAGTCGGCCAGCGAGCCCGCCAGCGACATGGGCGGTCTCGACGGTCGGGACATGGGCGTCGAGGCGGAAACCGACGACGACCCGGCGGCCGCCGGAGAGTCGTTCCCGGAGATGCCCGAAGAACAAATGTTCGACGACTGACGCCCGGCAGTCCCCGTCAGTGACTTCAACCCGGCTTCTTCACGGCAGCCGGGTTTTTTGCTGCGCGGACCAGGGCGGTCACACCGCCGGTGTGCTGGCCGGTTCGCCGCGGGCGGCCAAGGCGGCGTCGATGCGCCGGAGCGACCGATCGTCCAGGTGCCAACCCATGGCGCCGGCGGTTTCGATGATCTGGTACGGCCGCTTGGCGCCGCACAGCGCGGCGGTGATGCCCGACTGGTGAACGGTCCAATTGATGGCGACTTGGGCCACCGTCTTGCCGATGTCCTGCGCGATCTGGCGCAGGCAGTCCACAAAACCCTGGTTCTTCTGCCACTCTTCGCCCTGGAACATCACGTACTTGGCCCGGCCGTCGCGGGGCGGAAAAACATAGTTCCGCGGCAGTTGGCCGGCCAGCAGTCCCTTGAGCAGCGGCCAGTAGACCACGACCGCGACGCCGTGTTGCCGGCACCAGGGCAGCGTGTCCCGTTCGATCTGCCGCTGCAACATGTTGTACGGAGGCTGGAAGGCGGCGATGGGGCAGACGGCGTGGAACGTCGCCAGTTGCTCCAGCGTCAGATTGGACACGCCGACGCAACGGGTCTTGCCGGCCGTCATCAGGTCCCGCAACGCGCCGGCGGAATCGGCCAGCGGCGTGTGGGGGTCCGGGGCGTGCAGATAGAGCAGGTCCACGCGGTCCGTGCCCAGCCGCCGCAGACTTTCGTCGCACTCGCGCCGCAACGTTTCCGGCCGGGCATCCAGCAGGCGTTTGCCTTGCGCGTCGTAGTGGATGCCGCCCTTGGTGGCGATCACGATCTCGTCGCGGCGGTGGCCCAGGCCCCGCCCGATCAGTCGCTCGCTCTCGCCGTCCCGGCCGTAGCAATAGGCCGTGTCGAAGAAGTTCACGCCGTGATCCAGGGCGGCCTGCAGCGTGGCCAGACTGTCCGCATCGTGTACGTCCAGACTGGTCATGCCCGCAATCGGCCAGCAGCCCATCGCCACCGCCGAGACTTGCAGCCCTGAGTCGCCCAAACTGCGGTATTCCCGTGTGTTGTTCATGTCCCTTATGGTAGGACTATTGCACGATTCTCCAAGAGGGGATACCGTAAACAGTGCTGGGTAAGTTCTCGTCCGCTCGGGCGGTGGGCAGAGCAGTCCCGTGCCCTCTCGCTCGTCATTTCGGTGGGCTGCAAGGAGGGAGCAGGGCATGCGTACCTATCTGTACCTGTCGATGACGCCGGAGTCGCTGGTGGCGTCGCAGTTGCCCCCGGAAGAGTTTGGGGCGTACATGGCCGTCGGCACGCGAAAGAGCGCACATGGTCAGGTCATGTTCTTCGACTTGGTGGAAGGCTTCGCGAGCGACGAGTTCGACGTGGCTTACGCGGCCGAATACTGCATCCCCCACGCCGACGGCAAACCCAAGAATTCGCTGTACTTGGCCATCTACCGCGTGCTGGAACGCGTGCCCCTGGCGGCGATCAACAGCCTCTGGCTGACGACCGCGCACGGCAAGACGTTGGAGTTGAAACACACGGCGCAGCTGCCGGATTTCTCCGAACGCTTCTACTTGTACCAGGAAGTGTGCCCCGTCCATCCGCTGATCGCCAGCAAGCTGGCGCCGCACGAGTTCGCGGCGTTCATCACGCGTCCGGACAAGCCGCTGCAGGTGCCACGGATCTGCTTCCTGGATTTCGATCTGGGCGAGATGGCCGACGATCCGGAGAACGGCAAGCCGAACCAGCTGTACTATCCGGACCCCTTCTGGCACTTGCGCGGCTGTCTGCTGGAGTTGGAGAGCAGCGCCAAGAAGCACAGCAAGACGGTGGACCGGCTGCACCCGCAGAGCTTTCCCTATCACTGCATCAAGAACGGGTTCTTCTTGGGCGACCAAAGCGGCACGCTGTTCTTCCCGTTCCCGACGCACGTCGAACTGGAAGGCAAGTACTACACCTGGTGGCGGTCGACGCGGTGAAGCCTCGTGTGGCACGGCCTACTCGTTGGCCGTGCGGTACTACGCCTGGCGGCGGTCGACGCGGGGAAAGGGTGACGCGGGGAAGGGAGCCGACAACGAGCGTTGAGAAGACGGCGTGCGACACAAACCCGGGGCGCGGACGAGGGGGGACAGGTCATGACGCAGGAGCCGGATTCGCCCATCCAGAACGATGCCTCGCTCGACGCGTTGCTGGAAACGGAACGGCGGCTCGAGCGGCAACTGGACGAGGCCCGGCGGCAGGCCGACGAGCGAGTGCAGCAGGCCCGCACCGCTGCCCAGGAGCACGTCGCCCGCCGACGCCAGCAACTGGCCGCCGACGCCGCGCGACGGTTGGCGGAAAGACAGCAAGCGTGCGAGGAACAGCTGACCCGCGAGGCGCATGAGAAGGAAGCGGACCTCGCTCGAACGCTGGCCGGTCTCGAGGCGTTTCGCGCGGAACTGTCCGCGCGGATGCTGGCGGAGGTGCTGGGCCGATGATCGTCCACATGTGCAAGCTCCAGATGGTGACGCTGGACGAGCAGTTCGATCGGCTGATCGAGGGGCTGCAGCACCTGGGCTATCTGCACTTGGAACCCGTGCCGTTGAGCGAACCTCAAGCGGCCAGCGTGCTGCACCGGATGCAGTTGACGGAAGCCGATCAGCAGCGGCGGCTGATGTTGGCGGAGGCCCGGCGGAACATCGAGGAACTGCGGGCCGCGTTGGGCGAACTGCCGGCGCCGCAGACGGCGGAAGCCGAGGCCGCGAAGCCGGGACTGGCTCCGATCAGGACGATCGGTGCCTGTCCCGGTTTTCGCGGGGCCGGTTTTCGCGGGGCCGAGGAAATCCGCGACGCGGCCGCCGAGTTGCTCGGCCGCGTCCGCTCGCTGCGCCGCCGGCGGCGAAACCTGGAACAGGACGGACGCATCCTGCGGCGATACCTGCGCGTCGGCCATTTCGTCCCGCACGCCAGCCGCGGCACGGACGACGCCCACGTCCTGCTGTTCACGTTTCCCAGCGCGGAGCGGATCGTCGCCAAAACGCTCCGTCAGCGGTTGCGGACGCTGGCACCGCCGCCCCAACTGCGGTTCTACCGCGTGGAAGGCGGCAACAGCGTGGCCGCGGTTGTCTGTCCCGGCCCCAGCGCCGAAGACGTCCGTCAAGCGGCCTGGCAGGCCGGGACGCTGGAGTTCAAGTTGCCCTCGGCCTACCGCAGCGGACATCTGGCCGAGAGCTTCCGCCGCGTGCAGGCCGACGTGGACTCGCTGCCCGCACGGCTCGCGGAACTGGACCGCGAGCTGGACCGCTTCCGCCGGCAAGCGGGACACGTTGCGGCGGCTCTGGACCAGCAGTGCGCGGAGGAGGCCCAGCGGCTGGAGGCCAAGACCAGTTTCATCGAAGGCGTCTTGTTGCGCGTCCTGCACGCCTTCCTGCCGGTCGACAAAAAGGATGAGGTGGTCCGCGTGGCCAACGAGTTGACCGGCGGCCGGGTGGAGATCGCCGAGCTGTCCGTCGGCCCGCGACTGGAGGACGTGCCGGTGGTGCTGCACAACCCGTCGTTTGCCAAGCCCTTTGAGTTGCTGCTGCGGATCTTCCCGCCGCCGACCTACGGCACGTTCGATCCAACGCTGGTCAACGCCATCGGAGTTCCGTTCTTCTTCGGCCTGATCGTCGGCGACGTGGCCTACGGCGCCGTCATCCTGAGCGTGGCCCTCTGGCTCCGCTGGCGGTACCGTCAGCGGGAGACGTTCCGCGCCATCGGTACGATCGGCGTCTATTGCGCCGCCAGCACGATGCTCTTCGGCCTGCTGTACGGCGAGTTGTTCGGGTCGCTGGGCGTGCGCTTGGGGCTGCACCCGCTGATTCACCGCGAACAGCCGGAGGACCTGCTCTGGCTGCTGAAGATCGCGGTGGCCATCGGCGCGATGCACGTGGGTCTGGGGCTCTGTCTTGGCATGCTCACGGCTCGCCAAGTGCTGGATCGGCACGCCTTCCACGAACGGCTGGGACAGCTGCTGTGTTTGCTGAGTGCCGTGTTGCTGACCGCCGCCTTGTTCCTGGGGGGGGTCTGGTGGCTGGCGGCATCGGGGACTTGCCTGACCGTCGGCGTCGCGGTGTTGCTGTGGGGCGCGGGGGTTGTCGGGTTGCTGGAGGTGTTCAGTCTGTTCAGCAACATCCTCTCTTATTCGCGTCTGATGGCGCTGGGCACCGCCTCGGTCATCCTGGCGCTGGTGGCCAACCGCATCTTTGCCAAGCTGGATTACGGGGTCACCGGGTTGTTCGCGGCGGCGATGCTGCACGCCTTGAACATTCTGATCGCCATGTTCAGCCCCACGATCCACACGTTGCGTCTGCACTACGTCGAGTTCTTTACCAAGTTCTACCGGCCCGAAGGCCGGGATTTCACGGCCTTCGGCGCCCGCCCCGAATCGTGGGAACAAGAATAGGAGACCCAAGCCATGTGGGGTTGGTTCAGCAGAAATGCCCTGGCGGTGAAGCTGAGCGTCGTCGTGATCGGCGCCGTCCTGATGGTAGCGTTCGCGTTGGCCGTCCAGGCCGCCGACGAGCAGCCGGCCGGATCACCGTCGCCGGCAACGGCCGGCGGCGAGGGGGCGCCGGCGGCGGACGCGGAGAAGTCTGCCGGGATAACCTGGCAGGACACCGTGAAGATGTTCGCCGCGGCCTTGGCGATCACCACGACCGCTTTTGCCACGGCCATAACCCAGTGCCGCATCGGCTCGGCCGGCGTCGGCGCCTTGGCCGAGAACCCCAAGCTGTTCGGCAACATCCTGATCTTCCTGGTGATCCCGGAGACGATGGTCATCCTGGGGTTCGTGATCGCGGCGTTGATTCTGTTTTAGGACGGGCTCAGACGTTCAGAAGTCAAAATCCGCCGTAGAACCGCTGAGGATCGCCAAGCGTCTGGGCGGCGGATGCTGAATTCTGTACGTCTGAGCCCTGGTCGGAGGCCACCTGATGACCGAGCATCGACTGATTGCCGCCATGGAAGAGGAAATCGCCGCCAAGATCGCCGAGGCCGAACGGCAGGCGGACGAGGCCATTCGCGCGATCGAAGCCGAAGCCGCCCAGGCGTTGGCCGACGCACAGACGCGGGAGGAGTCGCGGTTGGAGGAACAACTGGGCCAGTACGAGCGCCAACGGCGTACGCAGTTGGAGAACGAATGGCGCTCGCGCATCCGCAACCTGCAGTTCGAAATCGCCACAGGCGTGTTGGAGGATTTGATGCAGGCGGCGGCTGCGGTCCGCCAGCGAGACGACTATCCGTCGCTGTGGTCGGGCATGTTTCAAGAAGCCTGGGCCGCGTACCGTCGCGAGCGGACTGAGGCGCCAATCGTGCGCACGTCGCCGATGGACCGGGCGCTCGCAGAACGCCAGGCGGCCGAAGTCGCGGCGATCGAGGTCCAGGAAGCGATCGCCGACGGCGTCGAGTTGCTCAGTCCGGACCGCCGCCTCCGCGTCGTCAACACGTTGGCCGCACGGCTGCACCGCGGACGCGACGAGTTTCTGAAGATGATCGCCGACGCGCTCCAGGAGCGAATCCGCACATGACCGGATCTTCCGCCGTATCCCAACGCCGCTCACGGGCTGTCCGCACGGACCTGGCCTACGTCTGTGCCCGGTTACGGGCGCGGTTTCCGCGTCTGCTGCCGGCCGGAACGCTGGAACAGCTGCGCGGCTTCGGGTCGCTTGCGGAACTGTTCGCTGCATTGCTGGCGACCGACTACGGGCCCCAACTGAAGGAATGGGTCCTGGACACGGACGACATGGGCGAATGGGAGGGCGCATTGACCGCGACGTACGCCGGCCGAGTCAATCAGGTACGGTCCTTGATCGAGGAAAGCGTGCCGGCCTGGACGTACCTGGTGGACGGGGACTGGGACGTACACCATCTGCGCGCCTTGCTCCGGCGCTTGCCGGAAAAGGGGACGGGGGGCGTTTCCGGTCAAGCCGAAAATGACCCCCGTCCCCTTTTCGTCCCCATCGGCACGTTCACTCGCGAGCGTTATCGTGAGGCACTGGCCGCCGGCTCGTGGGAAGAACTCTGCCGACGGATCGAACCCTGGCTGCCCGCGTGGGCTGGCGCGCTCCGATCCTTCTTCGAGACACCGCGCGATCAGGCCGTTGCCTTGCGCGACGCCGAGTTATGGCTGGACGAGGAGCATTTCCATTGGCTGGGTGCCTGCGCTGGGCGGGCACGGGGCCGTGACGATGCATCGATCATCCGCGTCTTCGTCGCGCTGCTGGTCGACCTGACGAACCTGCGCACCAGCCTGCGTTTCCTGGGGCGGCACCTGCCGCGCGAGCAAGTCCACTTGCTGTACCTGGGGGGCGGGTCGCTGAACGAAGAAACCTTCGCCGCCATGCTGGCCGCCGATGGCGTGGAGCAGATCTACCATCAGTTGCCCCACGGTCCGCTGACCGCAGTGCTGGATCGAGGCATGCTGTCGTTCGCGAACACGGGGCGGGCTTCCGTCTTCGAACGGCCGGGCGACGAGCAGGTGCTGCGGCTCGTGCATCGCCTGGCCCGCCGCCGCCCGGTGTCGGTGGCGGCGCCGCTGGACTACCTGGCCAAGGCGCGAAATGAGTGGATCAATTTGAAGATGATCGCCTGCGGCGTCCGTTATGGATTGCCGGTGGGCAAAGTCCGGGAGAGCCTGGTGTATGTCTGACGTCGTGGTGATCGCCCCGCACGAAATGGCGGCGGCCCTGCGATTGGCCGGCGTCCGCGTGCTGCCGGCGCGCACAGAAGCAGACGCGGCCGAGCACGTCCGCGAAATGCGCGATCGGGGCGACGCGGAACTGGTGCTGCTGCCGGAGCACTTGCTGGCCGGTTTGGATCGCCAGGCGTACCGCGAGGTGCTGGACAGCGATCAGCCTTATTTCGTGCCGTTGCCGCTGGATTGGCAGGCGGCGAGCGACGCCCGCGCGGACTTCGAGTCGCGGCTGGGCCGCATCCTCGGCTGCCGCATCAACCTGTCCGCGCCGCTGCGGGGGCGCGGAGGAGGACTACGCTCATGAACGAGCCGCTGACCGGTCGCATCATCAAGGTCGCCGGCCCGGCCGTGGTGGCCGAGGGCCTCCCGACGGCCAAACTGGACGATATCGTCTGGGTCGGCCAGGATCGGCTGTTGGGCGAAGTGATCCGCGTCCAGCAGGACCGGGCATTTCTGCAAGTGTTCGAGGACACGACCGGCCTGCAGGTGGACGAACCGGTCGTGAACACCGGAGCGCCGCTGTCGGTCACGCTGGGTCCGGGGCTGCTGGGCCAGATCTATGACGGCATCCAGCGGCCCTTGGAGACGCTCCGCGCAGCATACGGTGCGTTCCTGACCCGCGGCGTCACGGCGCCGGCGCTGCCGCCAGCCCAGCGGTGGGAGTTCCAGCCGCGCGTACAGCTTGGTTCGCGCGTCGTCCCCGGCACCGTGCTGGGCGAGATCGAAGAGCGGCCGGGCCGCATCCACCGGGTGCTGGTTCCGCCGGGCGTCCAAGGCGAAGTGGCCGAAGTGCGGGACGGGCTGCGGGCTGCCGACGAGCCGATCGTGCGGCTGGACAGCGGCCGGGAACTGACGATGTCCCAGCGCTGGCCGGTCAAACGCGGGCGGCCGTACCGGGAAAAGCTCGACCCCAGCGAGCCGTTTCTCACCGGCCAGCGCGTGCTCGACACCCTGATGCCCATCTGTCTGGGCGGCGCGGCGATCATTCCCGGCGGCTTCGGCACCGGCAAGACCGTGCTGGAACAGACGCTGGCCAAGTGCTCCAACGCCGAAATCATCGTGTATGTCGGCTCCGGCGAACGGGGCAACGAGATGACCG
>CAYUFW010000028.1:30657-34681 GCA_964443915.1 uncultured Pirellulaceae bacterium | reverse complement strand
CCTCGATCCCCGCACCGGGAGGCCGCTGATGGAGCGGACGATCCTGATCGCCAACACGTCGAACATGCCGGTGGCCGCCCGCGAGGCGTCGGTCTACGTCGGGCTGACGATGGCCGAGTACTATCGCGACATGGGCTACCACGTGGCGTTGCTGGCGGATTCCACGTCGCGCTGGGCGGAGGCCATGCGGGAGATCTCGGCGCGGCTGGAAGAAATGCCCGGCGAGGAGGGTTATCCGACTTACCTGGCGTCGCGGCTGGCCGGCTTCTACGAACGCAGCGGCCGGGTCCGCTGCCTGGGCGACGACGAGCGGGTGGGCTCGGTCACCATCGTCGGCGCCGTCTCCCCGCCGGGCGGCGACTATTCCGAGCCGGTGACGCAGAGTTCGCAGCGAGTGACCGGAGCCTTCTGGGCGCTGGATGCCCCGCTGGCCTATCGACGGCACTTCCCGGCCATCAGTTGGGCGCGGAGTTACTCGCTGTACGTCCGCCAACTGGAGCCGTGGTACCTGCGGCACGTTTCGCAAGATTGGAGCGAAGCGGTGCGGGCCGCGCGGGAGCTGTTGCAGCGCGACGCCGAACTGCAGGAAGTGGTGCAACTGGTCGGCCCGGAGGGCCTGCAGGACCACGAGCGGCTGGTGCTGGAGACCGGCCGCTCGATTCGCGAGGACTACCTCCAGCAGAACGCCTTCTCGCCGGTCGACATGCGCTGCTCGCCGCGCAAGCAACTGGCCATGCTGCAGGCGATTCTGCACTGGCACCACGTCGCCGGCGAAGCGGTCCGCCAGGGCGCCGGGGCCGAGAAGCTGATCGCCCTGCCGCAACGCGAGTCGCTGTCGCGGATGAAAGAAGTGGCGGAAGACGAAATCGAAACGTACGTGGAACGGTTCAAGCAAGAGCTGAAGTCCGCAATGGGAACGAGCGTGAGCGGATGACCGTCGCGCCAATGCCACCGGCCTGTCCGGTGGATCGGTACGGTTCCGGCTTCGGCTCATCAGGGCAAACAGCCCGCCCGCCGCAACAGGTTGCGGGTGATTTGTTGGACGCGCTCATCCGGGCCGTGGGGCCGGCTCCAGTGCGACCAGGGGAGCGTGTGGCCCGGCGGCATGCTCAGGCCCTGCGCCCAGAAAATCGTGGAGGCGTTGAACACGTAGTTTCCCTTGGGGCCCGGATAGATCGTGGCCACCCAGGGCGACGGATTCACGCCTCCCTGCCAGGCCGTGCCCGCGGCGACGATTTCCAGACCGGGCAGATCCGAGGGCGGATCGCCGTGGTACTCCCAGCCGATCAGTCCCGGCACGCTGTCGCCGCGTTCCATGCCCGTGCCCGCGAAGATCCAGTGCTCGGGCTGGACGCAAATCCAATCGCCGCCGCCGTTGACGATCTTGTGGTTCCGGGCGCCGATCAGGTAGCCTTCGTCGGGGCCGCGTTCGGGGAAGGGGCCGTGCCGTTCGATGCGGCTCTCGATCCACTGGTTCGATCCGCCGTACGGCCCGCCGCGGAAGATGATGCGGTTCGGCCGGCCGTCGCTGCTGGGCTTGAACGGACTGACCCAGCAAACGGCGTTGCCCGACAGGAACAGCAAATTCACTCCCGCGTCGCGCATCGTCACCACGCTCTCGTACTGGCGGATGTCCCAGTACTCGTCGTGGCCCACGCTCAGAAAGGCTTTGCACTTCAGCCCGCGAGCGGGCGTGATCAGGTCGCTGTTGGAACAGTAGCTGACGTCGCAGCCCTGTTGCTCCAGCCAGTAGGCCAAGGGGAACTCGAACGTCAACCACGCGCCCGAACCGACCGACAGCGGATCGTTGACGATACCCGAATACTGGGCCTCGCGCCCGTAGGGCCGGTCGAAGCTGACGTCGGCCCAGGGCCCCTGGCCGCCCTTGGGGTGCGTGTAGACAGAGAACTTGTAGGGCCAGCCGTTGTAGGCTTGCCACGTGTTGTCGCTGCACTGGAACAGCACATCGGCCGGACGATCGTCGCGCACGATGAAGACCACGTAGCTTTGCCAATACGGCCGTTCGTCGTTCGGCGGCAGTGTGGTGAGGCGGCCCAGGTAGACGCCGCTCGGCCAGTCGGCGGGGATCGTCAACTCGGTGGCTGGCTCCCAACGGCATTCGTGCAGGGTCCGTTCGTTGGGCGTAGGCACCGGCTGGGGCTTGCCGTCAAACGGCCCCAGCGTGGTCATCAGCCGCGCTCCCCGGCCGCCGTAGTAGCCCGTGCGGAAAATCTCGATGTGGAACTTCTCCGCCGGCTCGGTGGAGACCATGATCTGCAGCTTTTCGCCCGCCGCTACGCTCTGCTTGGAGCAATAGCCTTCGATCGCCGGGCTGCGGCAGCCGTCGCTCTTGTCCACGCGGACCCGCGTCAGCTGCCAGTCGATGGCGCCCTCGCGCGCATTCTCCTGCTGGATCACGTTCGGCCGGCTCGCCGGCTGATCCGCGGAAAAGCAGTTGGGCACACCGAGCGTGCCGAGAAATGCCAGCGCCGACACGAGTGCCGCGCCCCCGAGGAACACACGCCGGGTAATCGGTTCTGGATACACAACGCTCATCGCACGCCTCCTGTCCGTTCTTCCTGACGACAACTCTGGTATCGGAGCCACGCACCCGATTGTCGATTACTTGCCAGCGTGCCGTCAAGTAGCATGGCTCGGGAAAACCATGTTACAGCGGCGGCCGATAAGACCGGGCTGCCGGCTTCGCCTTACCATGGTCCTCGTTTGCTTGCGTTCGTGCCGGCAGTGGTGTACGCTGCAACAATCGGCCGTTTTTTGTGATTCCTTCGCGATGGAGGTTCTGCCATTACTCCCACCAACTCCGCACGCCACACCGGCTGCTTCGTCCTTGTTCCTGCCAGATTAGAGCCCCTGCGGTTCGTCGCCATCCTGCTGTGCGCCACGGCTGCCACCGTTGCGCCGGCCTGTGGGGCCGAACTGATCCAGGAGTTGAAGCAAGTTCCCTACCAGATCGTCTACGAAAGCTACCAGGACGAGAACTGGGACTTGTTCCTGGTTCGCGCCGACGGTTCGGAACGGGTGAACCTGACGCGAACGCCCGACGTGAACGAGCTGTACCCGCACGTGTCGCCGGATGGCACGAAAATCTCGTTCCAGGTTGACACGGGCGCGGGGGAGAACAAGACGCGGGACGTGTACTGGATGAACTTCGACGGGACCGGCCGGCAACGGGTGGCCCGTGGCGCCCGCGACGGGTGCTGGACGGCCGACGGCAAGGGCATCGTGTACCTGAAGAACGAGTTCGAGAAGTTCACGGTGATGGACTACGCCACCCAAGGAGTTTTCTTTCACGATCCGGCGACGGGCCGGGACTGGGAGCATCCGAACCGGGGGCTGTATCACCTGTTCGCCATCTGCTGTACGCCGGACGGCAAGTGGGCCATCGGCTCGGTCCACGGCGGCATGGATTTCGCGCACGCGATCGTGGCCGTCGAGATGCGAGGCCAGCGCGTGGTGAACATCAAGATTCCCGGCTGCCGTCCGGACGTGAGCCCCGACGGCAGACGCATCGCCTGGGCGTCCAGCGATTACTCGCTGGGCGTCGGCGATCTGGACCTTTCCGGGGCCGAGCCGCGGGTGGTCAAGGTCCGGGACTTGATTGTGAGCGACCAGCCGATCAAGGTCCAGCACGTCGACTGGTCGCCTGACGGGCGGTATGTGGCCTTCACCCGCGGGTTGTACAAGAAGGGGCTCGGACTGTCGCCCGCGCTGGTCGGTCTGCGGGCGCCGGGCTGGAACATCTGCGTGGCCGATGCGAACGTTGCCAACCGCTGGGTGGCCATCACGACCGACGGCCACAGCAACAAGGAGCCCGATTGGGTGCCGGCCGCGAAGAAGCCGTGAAGTCCGAGCGGTGTGGGCCAACTTCCCATCGAAGCGCGTTCGGCGTGGCACGCCCTACTTGTTGGCCGTGCCTGAGACGAGCACGACCAACGAGTAGGCGGCGGACACGGCCAAGAAGTAGGCCGTGCCGCGCCGAGCGCGCTTCGATGGGGAGTTGGCC
>CAYUFW010000028.1:2160-30647 GCA_964443915.1 uncultured Pirellulaceae bacterium | reverse complement strand
TGAATTTACACTTCGACCCACTTGCCGGGGATCGGCGCCGGGTAGTAGCCGTTGGCGTCGGGCTGGACCGGCGGCGGGCTGTCTTCGGTCATCGTGTCGATGTTGGGACACAGTTCGAAGTTCGACTTGAGCATCTCGTCCCAGGTGATCACCCGGCCCATGTGCATGGCGGCGCGGCCCATCAGGCCGGTCAGGTTCGAGTAGGCGGCGCGCTGGGCCTCGTTCTGCGGCAGGTCCTTGCGGATGGAATTCAAGAGCACGTTCCACTCGGCCTGCCAGCAGGTGTACGTCTCCTTGGGCGCGCGCCAGAGGATGTCGTCGCGGCTCCCGCCCTCCTCGGAGTAGTCGTATTGCCCGGTCGCGCGATTGTATTTGGCGGCGACCTTGACGGGAACGCAGCGCTGGTCCTTGTAGATCGCGCATGTGCCCGAATGGACATTCCCGGAGAACTGGGCCGCGCGCTGAGTGCCGTGGACGAAGGTGGCGAATTCGTTGTAGCAGTTGGGAATATAGCGGACCACGTCGTAGGCCTTGGCGCCGTCGGCGAAGGTGTACTCCACGGAGAAGGAATCCAAGCCCTGGCCGGCGTCCTTGCTGTTGGCCGCCCGGCCGCAGATGCCGTGGGCGGTGACGGGATAGTGGTCGTCCATCAGCCAGCAGATCTCGTCGATCTGGTGAATGTCCATCTCCGCCCACAGACCGCCGGAGACCCACAGGACGTGCGTCCGGTTGCGGATCTGCCAGATCAGTTCCTTCATCCCGGCCGGGCGATTGGGCGACATGCCCCCGCACGGCTCCATCCGGTAGGCGCGGATCAGCTGGACCGGCCCCAGTTCGCCGTCGCGGATCCGCTTGATCAGCTCCTGCCGGTTCACCGAGTGGCGGCACATCAGGCCGGCGGCGATCTTCAAGTTCTTCTTCTTCGCCTCCTCGCCGGCCTTGACCACGCGCCGCACGCCGACCGGATCGACGGCAAACGACTTCTCCATGAACACGTTGACGCCCTTGGAGACCGCATAGTCGAGGTGTACCGGGCGAAACGCCGGATAGGTGGTCAGCAGGGCGATGTCGATGCCGGGGCGCAGGCAGTCGATGGCCTTCTTGTAGGCGTCGAAGCCTACGAAGCGGCGCTCCGGCGGCACGTCGACCTTGTCGGCATGCTGTACGCTCAGCGCCTTGTGCGACCCCTCCAATCGCTCGGGGAAGATGTCGGCCATGGCAACCAGCTTGCAGGGGCCGTTGGGCGAGTCGAAGGCATTGATCACGGCGCCGCTGCCCCGGCCGCCGGTGCCGATCAGGGCCAAGCGGATCGTGTTGTCCTCCGCTGCGTGAAGGTGCGGGAGGGCCATCCCGGCCAGCGCGGAGCCAGCCAACAGTTTCCCGCTACGTGCCAGGAATTCGCGGCGTGGCGTCAGGCCTGTTTGCTGTTGTGCCGATTTCGTTTCTTGCGTCATAATCGTTCGCCTTTCAGTAGGAATGGAGGACTTCTTCTGTTGCTGGAACGGTTCCAGGCGGGGAAGAACGCCATTGTTCTCCACCGCCTCCGGCGGTGTCAAGCAGATGCTGCCGCGCCGCGGGATTTAGCGACGGCGTCTTCGTAGTACCATGGATTTCGCATCCGCGGAGGGAGGAGTCGCGATGCCCGCGTCCGTTCATCGCACTTCGTCCGTGAAAGGCAACTCCTGCATTCCTGACAGGGTCTTGAAGAGCCGTCGTCCACGGAAGAACCGGTCTTCGAAGGGGATCTCAGCCGTTGGTCATCGAGTTGTCACCGACGACTGCCTGTTCTGGGCTTCTTGTGGCTGGGCACGCGGAGTGAACAGGAAGGACTCGACCAGCGTGCGGTCACCCTCGGCAAACCGCTCCAGCATCTTGGACTCCAAAGTGAACGAGAAAGCGGTCTGCCGGCCTTGCTCGTTGGAAATGTGGTAAAACACCCATACGATCGGGACCTCGGAAGTCACGCCTGCGGCTTGAACCCGCAAGACGCGCTGGCCCTCGTCCGTCGTGTTCTGAGAGGCTTCCGAGATTTCTCCTGCACTGCCAGTTAGCGACTGCCGCACCTGTTGCTGGAAGGTCTCCAAAGCCATTCTTTTGCCCGGTTCGGCGTCCGCGAGTTCCGAGATGTTGCACTGCGCGATCAAGTCCCCTCGGTCTACGCAACGCAGCACGCACACGTCGTGGCGGTCCACCATCACACGCCAGCGGCGATCGTGGATCAGTCGAAAGCCGCTTTTCAGCGGATGAAACTCAAGCAGCGTTGACCCGGCGTCGGGCGTCAAAGCCAATTCACCCAGCTTTTGATCGTCCAAAGCGTCCGACTGACTCTGGGGTGAAAGAGCCAAGCGGATGCGGGCGACGACGTCGAACCCAGGCTCTGCCTGGCCGATCTCCCGCCGCTCGCGGATGTTGGCAGCCAGCCAGGTCACGGCGCGACGCGTCACGTCGAAATTGGCTTTGGCCCGGATTTCGATCTTGGAAACAACGCCTTCGACCGCACCCTCGGCTGCACCGTCGATCACCAAAATCGCGGTTGAACCATCCAGTTTCTCCAGCGTCCCCTGGACGTCGCTCTGCGTGATGACATCCAATCCCAGCAGCACGGCCAACGGTTCACGATCCAACATCCAGCGGTCTCCCACCTGGATCGAGCGACTGGGCAATACACCCGGCACGGCAAGGCTGTTTCCTGGGATGTCGACAAGCTCCAGATCATCTCGGCTCAACGGTCCCAAGGG
The DNA here is from genome assembly GCA_964443915.1 of uncultured Pirellulaceae bacterium. GTDB lineage: Bacteria > Planctomycetota > Planctomycetia > Pirellulales > Pirellulaceae > Anammoximicrobium. The sequence continues at coordinate 27,909 of CAYUFW010000028.1, read as the reverse complement.
AGAAAACAGGACGGCCCCATCGTCGTCTGTCTGGGACACGATGATACGACGTTCCGGATTCAGCGCAGGCTTTGCCAGCCCCTGGCCGACTTTCACTTCGGCCTTCGCCTCGCTGTAGTGACGCACCGCGCGGCGCACGTTCTTGGATGCGGAGACGGTGAGGAGCCGTTCGTCGTAACAGACCTTGCCCGTGACCACGATTGGCAGTTTCTGTTGTCCGCCCTCCTCCGCTTTGACCAGCAAGTCTCCGCGAACTTCGAGAACTGCTTGCACCTGCTGTACTTGCCCGCTCTTCAAGTCAGCCGTCAGATCGCAAGTCTCTGCCGCAAAGCACGTTACGACAGAAACGAAAGACGCGTAGGCGGACAGGATGCCAAACGCAAGCCAGCGTTGCCGGACCAGAAATCCAGTATTTCTTGACAATTCTTCTGCAATTCCTTCGACTAACAGTTGGCGGGACTCGTCAGTATTCATGGACAGGGCGTCTCCGGCTCAGTCGGAAAACTTTGCGCAATCGGTAGATCGGCCGGTTCCGGCGGTTCGGATGAGTCGTTTTGGCACGGTTTGGCGCAGAATGGAGGCGCGCGGTGCGCCGGAAAGAATTCACCCGCCCACGGCGCGAACTTCGGAGTGGCTCGTTCGTCCTAAAAGACAGCGGCTTTCACTGTAGCCACTGAGATAGATCAACTGTCTATGCAGTAACAAGTTAGAGATGTTTCACTAGGTTCGCAAACGCAAGACGCCCCGGCGAAATGAACCGCTGGCACGCTCGTTGCGTAGTTTTTCAGGGTCGAACTCCTGAACCAGGATGTTCGTCGCACGGCTGCATCCCATGACCGGGATGCCTGTCCGAGCGGGTGGGACTTGGCGGAGCGGCGGAAGCCGCAGGGAACACCGCTGGTCCCAGAAATCGAAGAGGCAGTCATGCATTCCGCGTATCGCAGTTCCATCATCAAACAATTACGGGACCAGCAAGTCCGGTTCGCTCCGCGCGCGAAGAAGATGGAGCAGATCGATCGTGCCGAGCGACTGTTGGGGGAATTGGACCCCAGCAAGACGTACAGCTACGAATATCTGTGCTATCGAATCACGGAGTATCGTCCGGATGCCTCTCCTCAGTTGGTCGTGTCCGGGGAAGAGGCCCGCCACGACGTCCGGCTGTTTGTGGAAGACGTCTCGGATGCCGCCAACATTCGCGCGAACGATTTGCCGGAGGCAGTCCACACGGTCGAGGACCTGAGTCGGATGTTCAACGTCTCGACCAAGACGATTTCGCGGTGGCGCGAGATGGGGCTGGTCAGCCGCCGGTTTGTCTTCGCGGGCGGCAAGAAGCGAGTCGGATTTCTGCACAGCAGCGTCGAGCGGTTTGTCGGCAGCCATCTGGAGCGGGTGCGGCGCGGGGAGCGTTTCAGCCAACTCAGCCGGCAGGAACACGGCGAAATCATCGAGCGGGCTCGGCGGCTTGCCAGGGCCGGAGCCGGACAATCGGAGGTTGCCCGGCGGATTGCCCGGCGGTTGAACCGCAGCGTCGAGACGGTGCGCTACACGCTGCGAACGTTCGATGAGAAGTTTCCTGCACTGGCGTTGTTTCCGAACCATACCGCTCCGCTGAGCGAAGAGTCGAAAGAGGACATCTATCAGGAGTACCGCCGAGGCGCTTCTGTCGGCGAATTGGCCGATCGCTTTGGCCGAACTCGCACGTCCATCTACCGGATCGTCAACGAAGCGCGTGCTCGGCGACTGTTGGAACTGCCGTTGGACTACATCTACAACGAGCAGTTCGATCAAGTCGATGCGGAGGCAGAGATTCTGGGACCGCTGCCCGTCGGCGAGGAAACGGCGAAAAAGCCCCGCGTTCCGGCGGGCCTTCCGTCGTACCTGGCTTCGCTGTACGATGTGCCGCTGCTGTCCCGCGAACAAGAGTGGCACCTATTCCGCAAGTACAACTTCCTGAAGTACCGCGCCAGTCAACTGCGTGAAAAGCTGAGTCCCAGCCGAGCGTCCACCGCCTTGATGGATCGGATCGAACAACTGTACGAGCAGGCCGTCAAGACGAAGAACCGGATCGTTCAGGCGAATCTGCGGCTGGTGGTGTCGATCGCCAAGCGTCACGTGGGGGCCTGCGACGATTTCTTCAGCCTGGTCAGCGACGGAAACATTTCGCTGATGCGGGCCGTCGACAAGTTCGACTACGCGCGAGGCAACAAGTTCAGCACTTACGCCAGTTGGGCGATCATGCGTAACTTTGCCCGCACGATTCCAGACGAGTTTAAGCACCGCGAGCGGTTCCGGACCAGCCATGACGAAATGTTCGATACCCAACAGGACGAGCGCGGAGGGCTTCTGGAAATGGAAAGCGCTCAGCACTTGCGAGAACAGCAAATCGAACGTATCCTATCCCGGCTCGATGAACGAGAGCAGCGGATCATCATCAGCCGTTTCGGCTTGAACCGTGCCCAAGAGCCGAAAACACTCCAGGAAGTCGGAAGCCAGCTGGGAGTAACCAAAGAGCGGATTCGCCAGATCGAAGCCCGGGCGTTGCACAAGCTGCGGGCGGCGGCCGAGCAGGAAAAGATCGAAGTGCCCGAATAGGACCGTCAGTGGGTCTGGCGGCCCGTTTCGCGTCCTAGGTCTTGACCCGGAAGGGAGTTGCGCTCACGATCTGGCGGTGAGCTTTTTTGGCTCTGGTCGTCTTGCGTGAATCCGTGGGGACAGTATATTAGCTGGTTTTCGCAGCGGGGGCTTTGCCTTTGCGGTGTAAAATGCCAGCGTAGCTCAGTCGGTAGAGCAGCTGATTTGTAATCAGCTGGTCGTGGGTTCGATTCCCTCCGCTGGCTCCGCGGACGTGGTTTTGATGGGCCGGTTTGAGCTAGATCGTGGGAAGGGAACGGAAGGAGCGCGGGAAGCGGAACGGGTGAAACGCAGGTTGGAGGACTCAAATCAAAGCTGGAGCCTGGGGCGGGCCCCCTTGGCTAGGTAGAACTTGGGTGCGGGGGGTTTCCCGAGTGGTCAAAGGGGACGGACTGTAAATCCGTTGGCTCAGCCTTCGCAGGTTCGAATCCTGCACCCCCCATTGCAGGCGCGCCGGGCGTCTGGTGCAGAGGAGTTGGTCCTCCAGATGGCCGGGCGGGTGTAGCTCAATGGTAGAGCAATAGCCTTCCAAGCTGAAGACGAGGGTTCGATTCCCTTCACCCGCTCTCGTGGGCAGCCGGGTGGGTCGGTAGCAAACCGGGATGACAAACGCTATTATGTTGGCTGCTGTAGCTCAGTCGGTAGAGCGCGTCCTTGGTAAGGACGAGGTCACGGGTCCGACTCCCGTCAGCAGCTCTCGGCAAAACCGCCTCCACGGCGCGAATGGAAAAACCACTGTGGGTTGTGTTGTGAAACGTCATGTCGCACTTTGAAACGCAGGTGTAACAAGCGATGGCTAAGGAGCAATTTCAACGAAAAAAGCCGCACGTTAACGTGGGCACGATCGGTCACATCGACCATGGCAAGACGACGCTCACTGGAGCGATTCTGTCGGCTCAATCGAAAAAGGGCTTTGCCCAGTTCAAGTCGTATGCGGACATCGCCAAGGGCGGTACGGTTCGCGACGAGACCAAAACGGTGACCATTGCGGTTGCCCACGTCGAATATGAGAGCGACAAACGGCATTACGCTCACATCGACTGCCCCGGTCATGCCGACTTCATTAAGAACATGATCACCGGTGCTGCTCAGATGGACGGGGCGATCCTGGTCGTGTCGGCAGCGGATGGTCCCATGCCGCAGACCCGCGAGCACGTGCTGCTGGCTCGCCAGGTGGCGGTGCCAGCCTTGGTCGTGTTCCTCAATAAGTGCGATTTGGTGGATGACCCCGAGTTGCTGGAGTTGGTGGAGCTGGAGGTCCGAGAACTGCCTAACAAGTACGGTTTCCCGGGCGACGACACGCCCGTGATCAAGGGCTCCGCGCTGCCGGCCTACCAGAACCCGGACGATCCGGAAGCGACGAAGTGCATTCAGGAACTGATGGATGCCATCGACGCGTTCATTCCGGAGCCGCAACGGGCCATCGACAAGCCGTTTTTGATGGCGGTTGAAGATGTTTTCTCGATCGAAGGCCGCGGCACGGTGGCCACGGGCCGCGTCGAGCGGGGGATTGTCAAGGTAGGTGACGAAATCGAAATCATCGGCTTGACCGAATCCCGGAAGACCATCGTGACGGGAGTCGAGATGTTCCGCAAGTTGCTGGATCAGGGTCAGGCGGGTGACAACGTGGGCTGTTTGTTGCGCGGCGTCAAGCGAGACGAGGTGGAACGCGGTCAGGTTTTGGCCAAGCCCGGCAGCATCACGCCGCACACGAAGTTCGAGGCGGAGGTGTATTGCTTGTCGAAGGAAGAAGGTGGCCGGCACACGCCGTTCTTCAGCGGTTATCGCCCGCAGTTTTACTTCCGCACGACCGATGTCACGGGTACGTCGAATCTGGTCGACGCCGAAATGTGTATGCCCGGCGACAACGTGCGGTTGTCGGTGGAGTTGCACAAGCCGATCGCAATGGACGACGGCGTTCGATTTGCGATTCGTGAAGGCGGCCGTACCGTCGGCTCGGGCGTCGTCACGAAGATCCTCGAGTAGTGCAACTGCTCCGTGGTGGAGCGGATTCAGGGGTGTAGCTCAATTGGCAGAGCACCGGTCTCCAAAACCGGGGGTTGCGAGTTCGATTCCCGCCGCCCCTGCCATGACTCCTGCACCGGCGGCGACGCGCACTTAGCGTCCGCCGCCGGTGCGGGAATTCCTGTCAGTGCAAGGATGCCAGACACAATGTCGAAAGAAAAGGTTGCCTCGGCGGTTATGTGGTTTGGCGAGTTATTTCAAGTCGGCGTTTACAAACGGAGCCAAGGCAGGATCGCCCGGCAGGTGACCTTTGCTGCGCTGGCGATCGGCTTTGCCCTGGCCGCTTGGCAGCTGTCCAATCACCGGCTGTGGCTCAGCAGCAACGTGGCTTTGGTGCTGTCCGCGGTCTTGTTGGTGGGTGGCATGTGGATCAGTTTCCGGATTGTCAACATGCCGCGGTTTGCTGATTTCTTGATCGCGGTCGAGGCGGAGATGAACAAAGTCTCCTGGCCCTCGAAGGCGGAACTGATTCGCAGTTCCTTGGTGGTGATCTTCGTCTTGTTTTTTCTGGCAGTCGTGTTGTTTGGGTTCGACTTGGTGTGGGGATTCCTGTTCGAGCAGATTGGAATCCTCAAGAAGTCTTCGTGAGAGGCGGAAGCGATGGTCTCGGATCATCCGACGGAAAACGACACGACAGATCTCGCCCTGCCGAGCGAACCGGCCGCGCCGCTTCCAGACGCGGCCGGCGACGAGGTCTCCGTCCCGTCGCCTTCGCCGGTTCCCAGCGAGTTGGAAGGACGTCCGGGAGGTTCGGAGTCAGCGGCTCCGGCACTTGGCGTGGAGTCAAGTATCGTGCCGGCAGAGGTTCAAGCGGCGGAGGCGACCACCCAGCCCGTGGGCGGTGGTGGGGGAGCAGCGCCTGATACGCCCGAGGTCGTAAAGGATGCCGCCAAGGTCGTGAAGGATGAGGTCCAGCCGGCTGCAGGAACTGGCGAAGCGCCGCACGAAGCCGGCGAGGGGCAGGAGGAAGTCGGCCGGGCGATCCAGGAAGCCAGCGAGGACCAGCCGGAGGTTGGCGAGGTGATCGAGGAGGCCGGCGAAACGGCAGTCGCGGAGGAATTGAAGAAAGAGTGGTACATTCTCAAGGTTCAGGTGAATCGCGAGGATTCGATTCGCGAGGCGTTGCTCCGGCGGGTCAAGATTGAAGGCTTGGAGCCGCATTTTGGCGACATCATCGTCCCAACCGAGGAGGTGGCCGAATTCAACAAGAGCGGCAAGCGGCGGGTCGTGCGCCGCAAGCTGTATCCCGGCTACATCCTCGTTCACATGGCAATCAACGACGACACGTGGTTTGTCGTGCGGGAAACGCCGGGGGTCGGAGATTTCACCGGGTCGGCGGGCAAGCCGACGCCCATGGAGGCTCGGGATGTCGAGCGGATTTTGCGGTTGGGCGCGGCACACGAGGAACGCGGTGGGCCGATCAAGACCGCGATCCCGTTCAAGTCCGGGGATCGAGTTCGCGTGAAGGACGGTCACTTCCAGAATTTCGAGGGCGAGGTCGATGCGATCGACGAGGCCAACGGCCGCGTCACGGTGATGATCAATATTTTCAACCGATCGACGCCTGTCGAGTTGGAGCACTGGCAGGTAGAATCGGTCTGAGGCAGGCCGTTGTGGCCGGAAGGGTTTGGCAGATGGCGAAGCAGTTAGTTGGTCAGGCAAAGTTTCAGGTTCCCGGAGGGCAGGCGACCCCTGCGCCCCCTGTCGGCACTTCGCTGGGCAAGTTCGGGATCAACTTGGGGCAGTTTGTCCAGCAGTTCAACGATCGGACGCGAGAGTACAACGGAACTCCGATTCCGGTGATTGTCAGCGTGTACAGCGATCGCACGTTTGATTTCATCACCAAGTGCCCCCCCGCGTCTTCGTTATTGAAACAAGCGGTCGGCATCGCCAAGGGCTCGGGGGCTCCCAACAAGGAAAAGGTCGGCAAGGTAACTCGCGATCAGGTTCGGCAGATTGCGGAGAAGAAGATGCCCGACCTGAATGCCGGCAGTCTCGACGCGGCTTGCCGCTTGATTGAGGGCACGGCCCGCAGCATGGGACTGGATGTGATTGACTGACGGCGCGGCGATCGCCTGCGAGCTCCGACGCGGAACGCCGTCTTGGAAACAGATTTTTTCAGCAGATTGTGCAAGGGACCCATGGCGAAGCAATCCAAACGTTTTCGAGCGCTCCTGGAGAAGGTGTCCGGCAAGGACGCCTTGCCTCTGGAATCGGCCGTCGCGAAGTTGAAGGAGTTTGCGACGACCAAGTTCGATCAGGCGGTTGAAGTTCACATTCGTTTGGGAGTCGATCCCAAGCAGGCGGATCAGATCGTCCGCGGTTCCATCGTCCTGCCGCACGGGATCGGCAAATCCCAACGCGTCGTCGTCTTCGCCAAAGGCGATCTGGCGGACGCAGCGCGGCAGGCCGGCGCCGACTTGGTCGGCCAGGAGGATTTGTCGCAGAAGATCAAGGACGGCTGGACGGACTTTGACGTTTGTATTGCCGCTCCCGATATGATGGGACTGGTTGGGCCGTTGGGCAAGGTGCTCGGTCCGCGCGGCTTGATGCCATCGCCTCGCGCCGGCACCGTCACCCCCGATGTCGCCCGCGTGGTACGTGAATACAAGGCGGGCAAGGTCGAGTTTCGAAATGACTCAGGAGGCAACGTACACGCGGTGGTCGGAAGATTGAGCTTTGAGAAGGAAAAACTGCTGGAAAATGTCCGCACCTTTATCGACCACATCGTGTCGTTGAAGCCGGCCAGCGTGAAGGGAACTTACGTACGGGGCATCGCCTTGGCAGCGACCATGAGCCCCTCTGTCCGTGTGGCAGCTTAGTCGCGGTGAGAAGCCCGACATGTGCATCACCCCGAGGCCGGCCATGCCGGCCTCTGATCGGCCCCGGCAGAAGAGCGTTTGCAGGATACGAATAGACCATGAGTAAATACGTCAAAGATCTGTTGAGCAAAGACATTGCCCGCCGGTTGGATGGTGTTGGCGAGGTATTGCTGGTGAACGTCGTCGGCTTGGATGCGGGCAAGACGTACGTGTTGCGAAAGCAGTTGCGGGACAAGCATATCCACTTGCTGGTCGTCAAGAACAGCCTAGCCAAACGAGCGACCGAGGGGACCCCGTTGGCGGCAGCGTTCCAGAGCGCCGAAGGCACGTTGGCGATGGTTTGGGGTGGCGAGGATTTCGTCAGCTTGGCGAAGGAGATCGCTGCGCTGGATGGAAGTCCGGAGTTTCCCGCATTCCAGGCACGCGGCGGAGTGATGGACGGCGAACATCTGACCGCGGAGCGGGTCAAGGAAGTGAGCCGCTGGCCCAGCCGTCAGGAACAAATCCGAATTCTCGTGGGGCAGATACTCTCGCCGGGGGCGCGGTTGTCATCGCAGCTGCTGGGGCCAGGACGGGCTTTGGCCAGCCAGGTGGCGGAGAAATCGAAAGAGGAAGAGGGCAAAGAGAAAGAGGGCACGGAAGAGAAAACCGAGGAATCCTGAACAGTGTCAGGGCGATTCCGATGGCGTCGGGAAGAAGCATGAGGGACCGTTTTCCCTGGGCGCGAGAAAGGGATTCACAGTCTGTCGGAGGCGATTCCGACGGCGAATACAACGAGTTGATTTCTGTAACAGTTTTGCACTGAATATCGAGCCGTTCGGTGCGCATTGTGAGAAAGGGCCTGTACCGCGATGTCCGAGACTGCAACGCTCAATTTTTCTGCTGAGATCGTCGAATTCGCCGACAAGATTGCCGGGCTGACTTTGAAGCAAGCCAAGGAACTCAGTGATTGCCTGAAGGAGAAATACGGCATCGAACCGGCCACCGGCGGGGCCGTGATGATGGCGGGTCCCATGCCTGGGATGGGCGGCGGCGCCGCCGCCCCGGCCGCGGAAAAGACGGAATTCGATGTGGTGTTGACCGGTTTCGGCGACAAGAAGTTGAATGTCGTGAAAGTGGTCAAGAATATTACGGGCGCATCCCTCATGGACGCCAAGAAGTTGGTGGAAGGCGCTCCGGCGACCTTGAAGCAAGGTGTGCCGAAGGCCGAGGCGGAGAAGATGAAGGCGGAGTTGGAAGAGGCAGGTGCTTCGATCGAACTCAAGTAGGCCTTCGTCGCTTCCTGCATACGACTGACCACCGTCCGGATCGGTTCGTTCCGGGCGGTGTAGGTAGTAGATGATTGCTTCTGATGACACAGAGTCCAGCTGCGTTTTTTGGCGTCATCGTTCCCAGGTGGCGGTGCGCGCCCGCCCCGTCTTCTTGTTTTCGTCGAACCACCCACGCTCGGCGGTGCGCTGCGCCGGCCTCTCTTACCCTGGAGCATTCGCCCTATGGCAACCCCAGTCGAAAGACGTCTTAGGCCCAAGGAAGTACGTCATTTTGGCAGCGGGAATAAGGCTCCCTTTATCCCCGATCTGACCGAAATTCAGACCCGCAGCTACGCGGCGTTTCTCCAGGATGAAGTCCTTCCAGAGAAGCGCAAGAACCAGGGTCTGGAGGCGGTGTTGCGCGAGATTTTCCCCATCGAGAGTTACGACAAGCAAATCAAGCTCGACTACCTCCGCTACGAACTGGGCAAACCTCGCTACACGCCCGACGAGTGCCGGCAATTGCGTTTGACGTATGGCCGCCCCTTCCGGATTTGGCTGCGGCTCAACAAGGAAGAGCCAATTGAGGAAGAGGTCTACTTGGGCGATTTGCCCGTCATGCTGGGCGGGGGCGAATTCATCATCAACGGGGCCGAGCGCGTCGTGGTGAGTCAGTTGCATCGCAGCCCCGGTGTGGATTTCGTGTTTGAGCAGGAAGGCACCACGGACCGCAGGCTCCCGAGTTGTCGGATCATCCCGGAGCGGGGCAGTTGGATCGAAATCAACGTCACGCGGAAGGAGGCGCTCAACGTCCGCATCGATCAGAGCGGCAAGTTCTCGGCCATGACCTTGCTGCGTGCGATGAGCCCCAAATACAGCACGGACGCCGACCTGATCCGAGCCTTCTATACGACGTCGGTGGAGAGCATCGTCGACGGCCGCAGCGTGAGCAAGATCGAGGGCAAGATCGCCGTCGATGACGTGGTGTATCCGCCGTCCAGCGAACGGGTCGGCGAGTTGATCGTGGAAGCGGGCCAGAAGATCACCAAGAACGCGGCGGAGACGATCTGCACGTCCGGCGTGACTGAGGTGGAAGTCATTCCGCCGGTTAAGTCGCCGTTGGTTTTCACGAGCCTCGCCGAAGATTCGACCTCCAGCCACGAAGAGGCGTTGTTGCGGATCTACCAGCGACTGCGTCCCGGCAATCCGCCGCAGCTGGAGAAAGCCAAGACGCTGTTCCAGGAGAAATTCTTCGATGTCAACCGATATCGACTGGGCCGCGTCGGCCGTTTTCGGATCAACCGCAAGCTGAAGCTGGACGTGTCCGAAGACGTGATGACGCTGCGCCCGGAGGACCTGATCGCGTCGATCTCGTACATCATCGCGCTGCACGCTGGCGACGAGCGTGCGCAAATCGACGACATCGATCACTTGGGAAATCGCCGTCTGCGGACGATCGACGAACTGGCGAGCGACGAGCTGCGCAAAGGTTTTCTCAAACTCCGCCGCACCGTCCAGGAGCGGATGAGCCTGAAGGACGTCCAGGACATGACGCCCCGCAGCTTGATCAACCCCAAGAGCGTCTCGGCCGCGATCGAGTACTTTTTCGGCCGCGGCGAATTGTCGCAGGTCGTGGACCAGACCAACCCGCTATCGCAATTGACCCACGAGCGCCGCTTGTCGGCGCTGGGGCCGGGCGGTCTGAACCGCAAGCGTGCCGGCTTTGAAGTCCGCGACGTGCATATTTCGCACTACGGGCGGATTTGCCCGATCGAGACGCCGGAAGGCACCAATATCGGCCTGATCTCCAGTTTGGCCATTTACTCCGGCGTGGACGAATACGGCTTTCTCATCACGCCTTATCGCCAGGTCAAGAAGGGGAGAGTGTCGGAGGATATCGCCTGGCTGCGTGCGGACGAGGAGTCCGACGCCTACGTGGCGCCGGCGGACACCACGGTTGCCGAAGGCAAGCTGGTCGGCGGTGCCAACTTGATCGCGCGGCACCGGTCCGACTTCGAAATCGTGTTGCCGGAGCAGGTCAGCTACATCGACGTCGCGCCCAACCAAATGGTCGGGGTATCCGCGGGCTTGATCCCCTTCCTGGAGCACGACGACGCCAACCGGGCGTTGATGGGCTCCAATATGCAGCGGCAAGCGGTGCCGTTGCTGGTCACGGAACCGCCGATCGTCGCCACGGGCATGGAGAAGCACGTGGCCGGCAACTCGAGCATGGTGGTCAAGGCGCGGCGGGCGGGCAAAGTGACGTACGTCGATGCGAGCCGGATTGAAATCGGCACGGATGTGTACGAGTTACGGAAGTTCCGCGGGCTGAACGAACGCACGTGCCTGAATCAGAAACCCATCATTAAGCTCGGTGAGAAAGTGGAAAAGGGGCAGGTCATCGCCGACGGCGCGGCGACCTTCCTGGGCGAGCTTTCGTTGGGGCGGAACGTGCTGGCGGGTTTCATGTCCTACGACGGTTTCAATTTCGAGGACGCGATCGTCATCAGTGAAGAACTCGTGCGCAACGACACCTATACTTCGCTCCACATCGAGGAATTCGACGTGGAAATCCGCGAGACCAAACTCGGGCGCGAGGAGTTCACGCGCGACATCCCCAACGTCAGCGAGAAGGCCCTGCGGAATCTGGACGAGAATGGGATCGTCCGCATCGGCACGTACGTCAAACCGGGCGACGTTCTGGTGGGCAAAGTCTCGCCCAAATCGAAGACGGAACTGACGCCGGAGGAGAAGCTGCTGCACGCGATCTTCGGCCGCGCGGGCGAGGACGTCAAGAACGATTCGCTGGAAGTCCCCTCGGGCATCGAAGGCATCGTTATCGACACCCAGAAGTTCTCGCGGCGCATGAGCCTTTCCGAGGACGAACGCAAGGCATTCGAAAAGGACTTGCGGTCGGTCGAAACGGAAGGCAACTTGGCGATCGCCAAGGCTTTTGGGGCCATGATCGAAGAGATGGAGAAGGTCGTGGGGCGGGTGCTGACGGACGAGGACGGCACGCCGCTGGTCCGCGACCAGGATCCCAAGTTCGTGGCCGAAAAAGCCCAGAATTTCCGCTTGGGCTGGGTAACGGACAAGATGCGGAGCGAAGAGCGGATCGGCGAATTGCAGAAACTCCACAAGAATCTCTGGGCCGACGTCGAGAACGCCATCGACGCCCGCGACCGCAAGTTGAATAGCCTGAAGCGCGGCGACGAGTTGCGAAGCGGCGTGTTGCAGATGGTCAAGGTGTACATCGCGACCAAGCGCGTGATTTCGGTCGGCGACAAGATGGCCGGCCGGCACGGCAACAAGGGCGTGATCGCCAAGATCCTGCCCATTGGCGACATGCCGTTTCTGCCCGACGGCACGCCGTTGCAGATTCTGTTGAATCCGCTGGGTGTGCCGAGCCGGATGAATGTCGGCCAGATTCTGGAGACTCACCTGGGCTGGGCCGGAGCGTTGTTGGGTTTTCAGGCCGTCACGCCCGTGTTTGACGGGGCCACCGAGCAGGACATCAATCGGGCTTTGGCGGACGCCGGTCTGCCGTCCCACGGCAAGATCCGCTTGTGCGACGGCCGCACGGGCGAACCGATGTCGCAGGAGACGACGGTCGGCTACATCTACATGCTCAAGCTGCACCATCTGGTGGACGACAAGGTCCATGCCCGGAGCACCGGCCCGTATTCGTTGATCACTCAGCAACCGCTGGGCGGCAAGGCGCGCTTCGGCGGGCAGCGTTTTGGCGAGATGGAGGTCTGGGCGCTGGAAGCGTACGGTGCCGCGTACATTCTGCAGGAGTTGTTGACCGTCAAGAGCGACGACGTGGAAGGCCGCACCAAGATCTACGAGTCGATGGTGAAAGGCGAAAACACGCTGGAGGCGGGGACGCCCGCCAGTTTCGACGTGTTGACGAACGAAATCCGTGGTTTGGCATTGAACATGCAGTTGGAAAAGCGGCGGATCTGACTTTCGATCCTTCCGAGGAGCAGGGGCACATGACCACCGGCGAAGGTTCCTACGATCGCATCAACGACTATGCGTCCGTCAAGATCAGCTTGGCGCGACCGCACGACATCCGTAGTTGGTCGTTCGGGGAGGTGAAGAAGCCCGAAACGATCAACTACCGCACGTACCGGCCGGAAAAAGACGGGCTGTTCTGCGAGCGGATCTTCGGTCCTGAAAAGGATTGGGAATGCGCTTGCGGCAAGTACCGCGGCATGAAGTACAAAGGCATGATCTGCGACCGCTGCGGCGTCAAGGTCACTCACTCCCGCGTCCGCAGGAAACGGATGGGCCACATCGAACTGGCGGCCCCGGTCGTGCATATCTGGTTCTTCAAAGCCATGCCCAGCCGACTGGGCAACCTCCTGGACATGAAGACGACGAGCCTGGAAAAGGTGATCTACTTCCAGGATTACGTCGTGATCGATCCCGGCGCCACGGACTTGGAGAAGCAGCAACTGCTGACGGAGGAAGAGTTCCGGGCGGCACGCGATCAGTGGGGCGATGGCAAGTTCGAAGCCGACATGGGGGCGGAGGCGATTCGCAAACTGCTCACCGGACTGGACCTTGTCCAATTGTCGCAAGACCTGCGCAAGGAGTTGATCGAAACCAACTCCAAGCAAAAGAAAAAGGACTTGGTCAACCGCCTGAAGATCGTGGAATCGATCCGCGACAGCGACAACCGTCCAGAATGGATGGTGCTGGACGTGATCCCCGTCATCCCGCCGGATTTGCGCCCGCTGGTGTTGTTGGATTCGGGCAATTTTGCGACCAGCGACCTGAACGACCTGTACCGGCGAATCATCAATCGCAACAATCGGCTCCGCAAGCTTGTGGATTTGAACGCTCCGGAGGTCATCATCCGCAACGAGAAGCGGATGCTGCAGCAGTCCGTCGACGCGCTCTTCGACAACAACCGCTGCAAGCGGCCCGTGTTGGGCAGCAGCAACCGTCCGTTAAAGTCGCTCACCGACATGATCAAGGGCAAGCAGGGCCGGTTCCGCGAGAACTTGCTCGGCAAGCGAGTCGACTATTCCGCCCGGAGCGTGATCGTGGTCGGCCCCGCGCTCAAGTTGCACCAGTGCGGTTTGCCGAAGAAGATCGCGCTGGAGTTGTACCAGCCGTTCATCATTCGCAAGCTCAAAGAATTGGGGCACGCGGACACGATCAAGAGCGCCAAGAAGATGCTGGAACGGAAGGACGAGGAGGTCTGGGACATCCTCGAATCGGTGATCCAGAACCACCCGGTGTTGCTGAACCGGGCGCCCACGCTGCACCGCATGGGGATCCAGGCGTTCGAGCCCGTGCTGGTCGAGGGCAACGCCATCCATTTGCACCCCCTGGTGTGCAAGGGCTTCAATGCCGACTTCGACGGCGACCAGATGGCGGTCCACTTGCCGTTGTCGATCGAGGCCCAGGTCGAAGCGCACACCTTGATGATGTCTACGAACAATATCTTCGGTCCGGCCAACGGCAAGCCGATCATGAGCCCCTCGCAGGACATCGTGATGGGGTGCTTCTATATCACGCTGGACTTGTCCAATCGCAAAGGCGATGGCATGACGTTCGCCAATCTGCAGGAGGCGGACTTGGCGTATGCCCTGGGGGTGATCGATCTGCACGCCAGAATCAAGGTGCGGCTGCCGGCCCACCGCAAAGTCAAGAGCGAGGACGAGTCGGCCAAACCGGGAGCGATGATCGAAACCACCTACGGCCGCATCATGTACAACATGATCCTGCCGCCAGGTCTGGACTTTTACAACGTCCCCTTGCGGTCCGCCGAACTGGCCACCGTGATCTCGGACTGTTACCAACGCTTGGGACGCAAAGCCACGATCGCCTTGCTGGACGACATGAACAAAGTCGGGTTTCAGCAGAGCACGCTGAGCGGGCTGTCCTTCGCCACCGATGATCTGGTGACGCCGGCGAGCAAGACCAAGCGTATCGCCGACGCCGACAAGCAGGTGCTGAAATACAAGAAGCTGTACGATCGCGGCGTCATTACCGAACAAGAGCGATACAACCAGGTGCTGGACACGTGGACCCACGCCCGCGAGCGGATCACGGCGGAGATGATGGACGCGATGAAGTCTGACGAGCGCGTCGAAGGATACGTCAATCCGGTCTATCTGATGGCCCACTCCGGCGCTCGTGGCGGCATCGAGCAGATCCGCCAGTTGGCGGGCATGCGCGGACTGATGGCCAAGCCGACGGGCGAGATCATCGAAACGCCGATTAAGGCCAACTTCCGGGAAGGCCTCACCGTGCTGGAGTACTTCAGTTCCACCCACGGCGCCCGCAAAGGACTGGCAGACACCGCGTTGAAGACCGCCGATTCGGGATACCTGACCAGAAAACTGGCGGACGTCGCCCAGAACGTCGTGGTCACGGTGCAGGACTGCGGCACCACGCAGGGTGTCACCAAGGGTGTCATCTACCGAGGCGAAAAGGTCGAAGTACGATTGGCGGAAGCCATCAACGGCCGCGTCAGCCGCCAGAACATCGTCAATCCGGTCACAGACGAAGTCATCGTCCGCGAGAACGAGCTGATTACGCCCGAGATCGGCCGCAAGATTGAGGAACTGGGTCTCGAGAAAATTCAAGTCCGCAGCGGGATGACGTGCGAAGCCTCCTTAGGCGTGTGCCGGTTGTGCTACGGGATGGATCTGTCCACCGGCACCCTCGTCGAGGAGGGCATGGCTGTCGGCATCATCGCGGCTCAGAGTATCGGCGAGCCCGGCACGCAGCTGACCATGCGCACCTTCCATATCGGCGGCACGGTGAATACGAGCGTCGAAGAGAGCGAGACCCGCGCCAAACGTGGCGGGATCGTGAAATTCATCCGCATCCGCTCCGTGCGGAACGAGGAGGGCAAGGAAATCGTCCTCTCGCGGAACAGCGAAGTCGCGATCATGGACCCCAAGGGCCGGGAGTTGGAGAAGTACGAAGTGCCGACGGGCGCCGAACTGATGGTGCACGAGAATCAGGAGGTGAAGCCGGGCGGCGTGGTCTGCCAGTGGGACCCGCACAGTATCCCGATTCTGGCCGAAGTCAGCGGCAAGGTGCGTTTCGAGGACGTGGTCGAAGGCGAGACGATGCGTCTGGAAAAGGATCCGGGCGGCACTATCCGTCGTATGATCAGCGATCACAAAGGCGAATTGCACCCGCAGATCGTGCTCGAGGACGCCGATGGGAAGCCCCTGGACGTCTACTACCTGCCGGAACGGGCACATATCGAAGCGCCTGAGGGCGCACTGGTGTCGGCCGGGTCGGTGCTGGCCAAGACTCCGCGCGAAGCAACGGGCATCACCGACATCACCGGCGGTCTGCCGCGCGTGACCGAGATCTTTGAGGCCCGCAAGCCCAAGGACCCCGCCGTGATCGCCGAGGTCGATGGCATCGTAGAAATCCTCGGCGAGAAACGCCGCGGCAAACGTTCCATCATCGTGCGCAGCGAAACCGGCATCGAACGCGAGCACTTGGTGCCGCACGGCAAACGCTTCTTGGTCCACGCCGGCGACATGGTCCGGGCCGGCCAGGCCCTGGTGGATGGTCCGCTGGTCCCGCACGATATCCTGCGCGTGTCGGGTGAGGAAGCCGTGCAGCAGTACCTGTTGCACGAGATCCAGAGCGTCTATCGCAGCCAGCGGGTGGACATCAACGACAAGCACGTCGAAATCATCATCGCCCGCATGCTCCGCAAAGTGCGCGTCGAAAATGCGGGAGACTCGAATTTGCTCCCCGGCCTCGTCTTGGACCGCTTCGATTTCCGCAAGATCAACCAGGACTTGGCCAAGTGTCTCAAGATCACGGAGAAGGGGGACAGCGAATTCGAGCCGGGCACGTTGGTGCCCAAGGAGGCTTTCGAGCAGGTCAACTCGCAGATCCGTGCCTTGGGCGGGGACCCGGCCAAGGGCACGCGTCCCAAACCCGCGACCGCCAGCACCCAGTTGCTTGGCATTACCAAGGCGTCCGTGCAAAGTTCGAGCTTCATCTCTGCGGCCAGTTTCCAGGAGACGACCAAGGTACTGACGGAAGCGGCATTGGCGGGAAAAGCAGACTATCTGGTGGGGTTGAAGGAAAACGTTATCCTCGGCCATCTGATTCCGGCTGGCACCGGTTTCCGCCAGTATCAGGACTCTGAAGTCCGATATCGCCCCGAAGCCCTGCAAGCCATGGCAGCCGAGGCGGCGACGACGCTGGAGACCAGCTTCCCGTTGCTGCAGGAAACCGGGGCGGGTGCCCCAACCGCAGTGGCGGCGGCAGTGCCATCTGCGCCCGTGGAGATCGAAGAAGATATTACGCCCCAGGAGACATACATTCCGTTTGATGATCTTTTTAGTGCGGACGCCGATATGGATGACGAGTAGGCACCCGCTGACAAGTCTTGCGAGGGAAAACGCCGGCTTTTTGGAGAAAAGTCGGGCTTCTGAAGCGGCAAGATGTGCCCCAAACCACCGCGGCGGGCGCTGGTCTGCAATTCGCATGGCTTGACAGCCGCCTGCAAGACGATAACCTGATACGTTTGCGAATTGGCCCTGACTTCACTGAGCCTGCGAAAATAGGGAATTATGCCAACCATCAGCCAACTTGTCCGCAAGAAACGTCGGCCGCAACGGGTCGCCACGAAAGCCCCGGTCCTCGATCAATGCCCCCAACGACAAGGGGTGTGTCTTTTGGTCCGGACGATGACGCCGAAAAAGCCGAATTCCGCCTTGCGGAAGATTACCCGTGTGCGTCTCTCCAACGGTAAGGAAGTGACGGTTTATATTCCCGGCGAAGGCCACAATCTGCAGGAGCACTCGATCGTTCTGGTGCGCGGCGGGCGTATCCACGACCTGCCGGGTGTCCGTTATCAAGTGATCCGCGGGGCCATGGATTGTTTGGGCGTCAACGGCCGAAAGCAGGCGCGCAGCCGCTACGGCGCGAAGAAGTCATAGACCGGGCGCTAACGGATCGTTTAACCGCAGCGCTAACCGCTTGCGGAATAACAGTTTACGAATCCCGAGAAACACTGATACCCCAGTCCCAGCATTACAAGGCGATTTACTTCGAGTTAGCTTATGGGTCGTTTTACCGCAAGTCAGTCTCAGCTCAAGCCGGATCCCAGGTACAACTCCATCCTGGCCAGCAAGTTTATCAATTGCCTGATGTGGAACGGCAAGAAGACCGTAGCTCAACAGGTCTTCTACGGCGCCTTGGACGAATTGAAGAAGAAGGTGCCGGACCAGGAGCCGATCGAGGTCTTTCACACGGCCCTGGAAAACGTGAAACCCTACATCGAGGTACGTTCCAAGCGCGTGGGCGGTGCCTCGTACCAGGTGCCGATGCAGGTGAGCAAATCGCGGCAGCAGTCCCTGGCGATCCGTTGGTTGCTGGGGGCGGTCCGCGAGAAGAAGGGCCGGCCGACGTACCTCAAGTTGGCTGAAGAGTTGCACGCCGCCTACCGCAAGGAAGGCGCGGCGATGACCAAGCGGGAGAACACGCACCGCATGGCCGAAGCGAACAAGGCCTTCGCCCATTTTGCCTGGTAGTTTGAGTCCGACGGTTGACGCCGCGTGCCCGTGCGGCGTTCTTTATGCGCTCACGAACATGGCACGCGACATCGAACGAATCCGCAACATCGGCATCATCGCCCACATCGACGCGGGCAAGACCACGGTCACGGAACACATGCTGTTCTACAGTGGCGCCAAGCATCGGGTGGGAGAAGTCGATTCCGGTACGACGGAAACGGATTGCGATCCGGAGGAGCAGGAACGCGGAATCACGATCTACTCGGCCTGCGTCACGTTCGACTGGCTGGACGTGCACGTCAACCTGCTCGACACGCCGGGGCACGTCGATTTCACGGCCGAGGTCGAACGCTGCCTGCGCGTGCTGGACGGCGCCGTGGTCGTCTTCAGCGCGCGCGAGGGCGTCGAGGCTCAGAGCGAAACGGTCTGGCGGCAGGCGGACCGTTACAAAGTGCCGCGTTTGGCGTTCATCAATAAGATGGATCGTGAAGGCGCCGACTTCGAACGCACGTTTGACGAGATTGCCCAGCGTCTGAGCGCGCATCCCGTGGCTCTGCAGATCCCGGTCGGGGTCGGCCCCGCGCACACCAGCGACCCCTTTCGTGGCGTGATCGACCTGATCGAAATGAAGATGCTGGTCTTCGATCCCCACACCGATGGCCGGGTCATCCGGGAGTTGGCGATCCCGGAAGACAAGCTTGCCGCCGCCGAGTTGTGGCGGGACACGATGCTGGAAAGACTGTACGCGCTCAGCGATGAACTCATGGAACTGGCTCTCCACGAGCAACCGATCCCTTCCGGACTGATCCGCAAGGTAGTCCGTCAGGCGACGATCCAACTCCAGATCCAGCCCGTTCTGTGCGGCTCCGCGTTGCACGGCATCGGCGTGCAGCCGATCCTGGATGCGGTCGCCTGGTTCCTGCCCAACCCCTCGGAAACGCCGCCCGTAGAAGGGACCAACCCGGCCAAGAAGGACAAATTGGAACGTCGCAAGCCGGACGCCAGCGAACCGTTTTGCGGATTGGTGTTCAAAGTCCTGCCGGCCAAGACCGGCGACTTGTCCTGGGTGCGGATTTATTCCGGCGATTTGAAACCCAACACCCGCGCGCTCAATCCCGGTAAGGACAAGAAGGAGAACATTTCGCAGTTGTGGCGGATTCACGCGACAAAACGCGAGCAACAAGTCGAACACGCACTGGCCGGCGACATCGTGGGCCTGATCGGCTTGCGGCATTCCATCACCGGCGACACGTTGTGCGACACCCGGCACCCGATTCTGCTGGAAGCGATCAAGTTCCCAGAGACGGTCATCTCGATGGCCATCGAGCCTGACTCGGCCACGGAACGCGAAAAGCTGAGCAGTACCCTGGAGATGCTCAAACGTCAGGATCCCACGCTGCAGGTGACCAGCGGCGAAACGGGACAGACGTTGATCAACGGCATGGGGGAATTGCACTTGGAGGTGATCAAGAACCGCCTGCTCCGCGATTTCAACCTCAAAGTCAAGTTCCACAAACCGCAGGTGAGTTACCGCGAGACGGTCCAACGCGCCGTCGAAGTCACCGGCGTTTGCCACCGTCAGATTGCCGGTCAGCAGTTGTTTGCGGAGTTGCGGATTCGCATGGAGCCCTTTCCCGCCGCCTTGCAGCCTGTGACCGTGCTGAATTTCTGTCCGCCGGAGACTTTGCCCGAGGCCTTCCTGACGGCTGCCATCGAGGAACTCAAGACCTGCGGCGAAGGCGGAGGCCGAATCGCGGGCTATCCCTTGATGAAGCTCAAGGTCTCGATTCTGGGCGGCAAAGCCAGTGCGGAGCACTCCAACGAAATGGCCTTCCGCATCGCCGCCAATGACGCCTTTGACAAGGGGCTGGAACAGGGCGGACCGGTACTGCTCGAGCCGATCATGAAGCTCGACATCCTCACGCCCGATGCCTATTTGGGCGACTTCGTGGGCGACCTGCAGCAGCGGCGGGCGATCATCGCCAAGACCGATCACCGCGGGGGCATGGCCGCGATCGAAGCGCACGCGCCGCTGAAGGAACTGTTCGGCTATTCGAGCGCCATGCGGAGCCTCAGCCAAGGCCGCGCCGGCTGCTCGATCGAGCCCCTGGCCTACGCCCCCGCTCCGCCGGAAATGCTGAAGAGCTACAACGTCTGAGATCCGCGGCGGGCGACGTTTGCGCTGCTAGCCCGGGACTGTCTCGGGCAAGACCTGAACTCAATCGCCCGCGGCAGGCTTTGGCCCCAGCGCCGCCACGCGGAAGAAGTTCTCCAGGATCACGCGGCCGTGCGGATGATCTCCGGATGCTGGATGGTCAGAATGCAGACGATCGGTTCGCCGATGGCCGCCAGCTCCTGGGGCGTGGCGAACACCGTCCGCCATGCGTCGGCTTCGGCGGCCAGCGCGGCACTGGCCGACAGCACGCAAAACAGCACCCAGACACGAACGGCGGAAAGCAGTCGGGGCATGGCGGATTCCTTCGGAAGCAGGAGGTTCGATGGCAAGGACGGTTTCGAGCAAACTATGATAGCGGCGTCGAACGCGCCTCGCGAGCGGTCGCCCGCTGAGGCCCGCTCCGCGCCAGCGGTTCCGGCGCCCGTCAGTCGCCGGCCCGGTTCGGCCTGTTCCACTTGATCTTCGCCACCCAGACACGGTTGTCGCTGCCCCGTTTCTCGGCGCCCTGCGGCTGCATCCACTCCGCGGCCGTGACCCAGGTCTCGTCCGGGCTGACCTTCGTGACGCCGAAATTGCCCAGCCGGGCGCCGCGTTCGGGAACCAGCACTCGCTCCGTCGCGCGGATCACACACAGCCGCTCGGGATCCACGCGGGCCATGAACAGCGGCGCCCGGTGGCGGAACACATGGTCGTTGTTCGCCCCGCGGCGCGTGTACACCAGAAACAGGCCGTCGCTGTGCGCGGCCCAATGCTGCTGGGTGTTGTAGCTGCCCAACTCGGTCCCGTCGTCGAACGTCCACGGCCGCGGCTCGCCGTAGCGAAGGCCGTCGGGGCCCGAGGCCACGTAGCCCTTCTGATCGTTGCGGATTGTCAGGAAGTAACGCTCGCCGAATTTCGCCAGCGAAGGCTCGCCGAACCCGCGGGGAACGTCGGTCGTCAGCTCGCTCCCGTGGTCCACATACCGGAGCGTCTCTCCGTCAAACCGGCAGCGGACGACGGTCGTGCTGGACACCTTGTCCTCCGGCCGCTTGAAGTAGATCGGCAGCAGGATCTCGCCGCCGGGCAAGTCAACGCGTTGCGTACAGCCCGCGCCGGCGTTGGCGAACCGTGGATCGTCGGGCATTTCCAGTTCTTTCCACGGCAGCCACGCCCGCGCGGCCGGATCGTAGACGGCATAGGCCGTATGCCGCTTGCGGACCGACATCACGCGGTTGTTCTGGTACCAGACGGTATGTCCGGTGCCCAGCAGTTTTCCGCTGGCGGCGTGCCACTTGGGCCAGAAGTCGCAGACGGTCATCTCGATCTCGTCGCCCATCTTCTGCCGCTCGAAAACAGCCTGGAGCTTCGGCTGCGTCCAAGTCTTGCCCAGATCGCCGGTCCACAGGTTGTGCAGGGCATAGAACACGTCGGAGCCGGTCAGCAGGAGCTTTTGCATGGTCATCACGACCAGGGGAGTCGTGCCCGGATTGCCCGGCCGTCCTGCCGGGATCGCCCCGGCGCGGGCGTGAACCCAGCAGGTCTGGCCGTCGAAGCCGCCAGCCGCCGCGGTCAGTTCGATCCGGTAATCCAGCGGCTCATCGCCCGCCCGGCTGGCAGCCGCCGTGCCGAGGGCCAGAAAAACAAGCAGAACTCGAATCGGGGTGGACGGGGCTCTTTTCGTCAGTCTCATTTTCGGTCTGTCCCTTTTGGCTGAAGAACGAACTGCCTTCCTCTAGCCGGCGCGAATCAGTCGGTCGACGACCAACTGGCGGAATTCGGGCGAGAGATTGGCGAAGTAGGCCGTGAATCCGGTCACCCGCACCACCAGGTCTGGATACAACGACGGGTCCTTGTGCGCGGCCAGCACCTGTTGGGCGTCGACGATGTTGATATTGAACAGCGTCCCGCCCAAATCGAAATGGCCTTGGATCAGGCTGGTGACGGCGTCCACCGCCTCGTCGGATTGAGCGATGCAGGGATCGAGTTCCAGTTGCACGGGGGCCGTGTTGCCGAAGCCCGGCTGGATGGCGGCGATCGCCTTGACCAGCGCCGTGGCGGCGCCGTCGTCGCGGAACCCGGGCCGAGGATTGGCGCCGTGCGAAATGGGCTCGCCGGCGCGGCGGCCGTCGGGCATCGCGCCGACCTGTTTGCCCAGCCGTAGCGTGTCGGCCCAGGAGAACCAGCCGGGGATCATCCGCCGCCCGCCCGGCGTCGGCTGCTGGGTGACCAGCCGCGTCAGCAGTTGCGAGACCCGCAGCGCCCAGCGGTCGCCCAGCGAATCGCCCTGGCCGTAACGCGGGGCCGTGAGCATTATCAGCCGCACCCGCTCGCCGGCGGGGCCTTGGTAGTTGCTGCGGAGGTGCTCGGCGAGTTCCGCCCACGTGATCCGCTGCTGCTGTTCCACCCGCTGCTGCAGCGCGGCCAGCGAGTCCGCCACGTCGGCCAGTCCGGCGCCGTCGACGCACATGTTGTACAAGTCCACGCCGCCGTTGGTGACGTTCAATCCCCGCTCGATGGGACCGTGCGTGAGCAGGTTCAGCAGCAGCTCCGGCTCGTTCAGGTGCTGGTGATCGAGTTGCACGTCGATGCCGCGGGCCGTACACAGGACGGCCCGCCGCAGGTGCTCCTCGAACCGCCGCCACAACGAAGCGACGGACGGGGCGGGGTCTTCCAGCAGCATCTCGTCGAAGGCCACCATGAAGACCTTGGCCACGTTGATTTTGACCGTGTCGTTCATCGTGTATTCCAGCCCCGGCAGGGCCATCCAGTTGCAGCCCACGGCGATCCGCTGGCGGGCCAGTTCGGCCGAGTAGCCGTTGCGCATGAAGCCCTCGACCAGGGCCTTGTCGCCGGAGAATCGCGGCCAGGCTTTGCGGTCCTCCAGCAGGTACTCGACGCCCTTGCGCAACAGCCGGGGATCGAGTCCGTCGTGGACGCGGATCGTCAGGTTGCAGGTCGCCTTCAGCCGGTGGGCCGCCTCCAGAATCAGAAACGACACGTGGCTGGTCTGATCGTGCCCGTCGGGAGCCGGGCCGCCCAGTTGATAGTAGTGGGGATCGTTCAGCAGCAGGCAGGCCAGCAGGAAGATCGCGTCCTCGTCGTCGATCCGGCCCGCGCGGCGGTCCCGCTCGTAGTAGGGCCGCAGCAACTCGTCGAGTTGCCCGCCGGCGCCGTCGCGGTTGTAGGTCCGCGAGACCATGTTGAACCAGGCGATCCACTGGCAGGCCTCGCGCAGCGTGCGCGGGGGGCCTTCGATCAGCCAGCGGTTTGCCTCGGCCATCTCGCGGAGATTGGCCAGCAACGCCGGCTTGGTCTCGCGCTCCGCAGCCGCTTCGATCGCTGCGACCGTGCGGCGGATCCAGCCTTGCACGGCGCGGACCACCCGTTCTTCGGCCTCGTAAAACTCCGCCTTGTCGGGTCCGTGTTCGGCGCGGCACCGCTGGACCTTGGCCAGCAGTCCGCCCCAGCCCAGCTCCAGTCCGATGCGATAGTCGGGAGCGAAATGGGCGTCGTTGCCGATGCCCGAGATGATCCCGTAACGTTCCTGGTCCGGCTCCAGCTCCGGGTAAGCGAATTCCGGCGGCCACTTGCACGGCCGCAAGCGGTTGAGCAGCACCATGTACCGCCCGGCCAGCGCATCCATCGGATCGACGTAGATCGGATGGCAATCCATGAGGTCGCAGAAATTGTCCGCCCAGCCTTGCAGGCCGTAGAACGAACCGTTGGGATGGTTGGGCTTGGGCCGCCACTCAAAACCCTCCGGCGGCAGCACCATGCCGTAATCGTCCTCGTTCATGTATCCGAGGCGGCGGAGCTTTTCGGCCGTTTGAGCCTCTTTTCGCCGGCGGAGATGCTCCAGACGCGTGGCGTAGTCGAGTTCGGTTTGCACCAGGCGAACCATAGGCAGAATTCCCGTCTTCAGGTTCAAGTGTGTTGCTGCTGATTCTGATTAGTGTGTTACGGCTGATTGCGGTCTGCTTCCTCAGGATCGGGCTGGACGGCGCGGGAACCGGACGAGACCGCACCGGCCACGCGGACGACGAAGTTGGCTCGCGCGGCGACCGCCGCCAGCGTTTCGAGCTGTGCCGCCGTCGGTGTCTGGAATTCCGGCGGCGGGCCGGCCAGTCCGAGGGCTTCGTACTTTCCTCTGCCCAAAGGATGGTACGGGAGAAGCTCGTACCGCCGCACCCTGCGCAACGTGGCCAGGAAATCGGCGATCGCCCCGATCTGCTCCGGCCGATCGTTGACGCCGACGACGACCGGGGTCCGGATCACCAGTTTCTTGTTCAGCGCGTCGAGCCGCCGCAGGTTGTCCAGTATGTGTTCGTTCGACGCGTTGGTCCAGGCCCGATGCGCCGCGTCGTCCATCATCTTGATGTCGACCAGGAACAGGTCCACCAGCGGAACCAGCGGTTCGACGGTCTGCCAGGGCCACGCCAGATTGGTTTCGATCGCCGTGTGGATTCCTTCCCGGCGGCACAATTCCAGGATCCCGCGGGTGAACTCGGCCTGCAGCAGCGGCTCGCCGCCGGAAATCGTCACGCCGCCCGTCCGCTGATAGAAGGGACGGTCGGCGAGCACCTCGGCCACGACCGATTCCGCCGTGCACATCTCGCCCACTCGGACCAGCGACTTGGCATAACAGGTCTCGACGCACTCGCCGCAGGCCACACAACGCTCGCGGTGATACACGTGATCCGGACCGGTGAATTCATGAGCGGCGTGTCGGCAGACTGCGGCGCAAGACTGGCACCCGATGCACCGTTCGGGAAACACCTGGATTTCCGCGGAGCGGCGATAGGTCTCGGGATTGTGGCACCACGGGCAGTGCATCTGGCAGCCCTTCAAGAACACCGTGGTGCGAATTCCCGGCCCATCGTGGACCGAGAAACGCTGGATATGGGTAATCAGTCCGCTTGACATGTTACCATTGTCTCGCCTTACCGCCGGAAGCAGTCGGGCGTGCAACGAGGACCGGCCGAACCCGACGGCAACGGCACGCTGGCGCCTTCCCTGGCTGAACGGATCGCGGCATCCAGCACCTCTTGCGTGTCGCGGCATACGGCGGGACGGCACAAGGGGTAGAATTCACTGCCGGTCTCCAAGGCCCAGAGGAAGTGGGCCGTGCCGTTGGCCATGTGCGAAGCCGGGACGGGCGGCGTGATTTCGACGTTGGCCGGTTGCCCGGCGAGAGTGGTCCACAAGCGGCCGCCGCGGCCGGGGCCTCGTGCATCGTGCTCTGCGACACCAACGGGGGTGTCCTGCCCTGGGAGATCGCCCGGATCTGCGCGGAGGTGCGCGCCCGCTTCCGCGCGGGGCTGGGCATCCACGTGCACAACGATTCCGGG
>CAYUFW010000028.1:444-2150 GCA_964443915.1 uncultured Pirellulaceae bacterium | reverse complement strand
CGCCGCGGCCGGGGCCCAAGGTGACGGAACCGCGCAGGCCCCAAATCGTCGCCAGATAGCCGGTCGTGGGCTGGCCGACCTGGCCCCACGCGCCCTCGACCGTCGCCATGGCGCGCGGATAACTCATGATCACGATCGCATTGTCTTCCACCGGCAGCGGCGGATCGTACCATTGTCCGGCCACGGCCGTCACCTGCTCCGGACGGCCCAGCAGCACCTGGGCCATGTTGACTCCGTAGCAACACAAGTCCACCAGGGCGCCGGCGCCGTTGCGCTGCGGATCCAGGATCCACTCGCTGAAATAGGGCGAACACTCCGCTTCCGGCCCGCCGTGTCCCGCCCGGTGCGTCAATTGCCAGATCCGGCCAAACTCGGGCCGCGTGGCGATCTCCAACGCCGCCTGCACTTGGGGCCGCCAGACGACCGGCCAGTTGACCATCAGCCGCACGCCGGCCGACTGGGCCGCCGCCAGCAAACGCTCGGCGCCGGCCAGCGTGGCCGCCATCGGTTTTTCCACCAGCACGTGCAGACCTTGCTGGGCCGCCCACGCGCCGACCTCCGCGCCTTGCGCGTTGTCGCAAAACACGTACAACGCATCGAGCGACTCGCGGTCAACCATTTCCCGATAGTCCGCGTAGGCCGCGCAGCCATATTGCTGCGTGACGCGATCCCGCAGCGGTGGATTCGGATCCGCCACGGCCGCCAACTGTCCCTGTTCCGACGCCGCCACGTTCTCCAGATTGCCCCACACGTGGTCGTGCGTCAGTCCGGCCACGCCGATGCGATAAGTCTTGGTCATGGTCTCCTCACAGGTTGGGGGCGTCATCGTAGACCGCTCGCTCCGCGAGCGGAAAAAAACCGCCCGCGGAGCGGGCGGTCTACGGTGGCTTCGCCGCCGTCGTCTCGTCGCGGAAGAACGCCGCCACCAGCACGGTCGCGGTCAGGCCGGCAGCCGCGGCGATGTACCAGAACATCGAATAGTCCAGCCTTCCTCCCGCGGGCGTACACCAGCCGGACAGCCATCCGTTCAACGGGCCGGCCACCAGCGGGCCGATGCCCAGGATCACCAGCATAAAGACGGTCTGCGCCGAGTAACGCGTGTCGGGCGGCGCGATGCGGTCCACGTAGATGAAACTGGCCGCAAAGAAGAAGGCGAACGAGAATCCATGGATCAACTGGGCGGCGACGATCACCTCCACCGGCAACTGTGTCGTGCCGAAGAAGGCATACTTGAGAAAGTAGCACATCGCGCCCAGCGTGATCACGGTCCGAAAACCCAATCGGGCCAGCACCGGGCCGAGCACCGCCAGCGCCAGGATCTCGGCGAATTGGCCCAGCGACATGGCGGGCATGATGTAGGCGTCGGCCAACCCGATCGCCGCCAGGAACTTGCTCATCTGCACGAAATAGAAGCAGTGGATGATGCTCACCACCAGCGTCGCGGCCACCAGGACCGCGAACGACGGCCGCCGCACCAAGGCAAAGGCTTTGGCGAAGGCGAGCGTCTTGGCCGCCTCGCGTTGCGGCGGCGTCCGCGGCAGGACAAACCAGCAGAACAGGGCGTAGCCAATCGACACCGCGCCGGCGACCCGCACCGAATCGATCATCCTCGCCGGCGCGTTGGGCAAGTTCTGGCCGGTGAAAAAGGGTGGCAGCCAGCGGAATTGCAGGTCGGATTGCAGCCAGATCATGGGAAACGCCCAGGC
>CAYUFW010000028.1:0-434 GCA_964443915.1 uncultured Pirellulaceae bacterium | reverse complement strand
GATCCAGGCGATCGTGCCCACCGCCCGCACGCCCGGAAACTGCCGCTTGGGGTCCGGCAAGTGGGCCAGGGCCAGCGAGTTGGTCAGCGACAGCGTGGGCATGAAGAGAACGGCATAGGCGATCGACAGCCACAGCCAAGCCGCGTAGCTGGTCTGGGACGCCGTGACGAATTTGACCACGCCGCCGACCGCCAGCAGCACGGCCAGGCAGCGGGCGGGGGCAACGTAGCGGTCGGCGATCTGACCGGCGATAAACGGCGCGCTGAGCGCGCCGATCGCCCCGGCCACGGCGATGATCATCCCAATCTGCAGATCGCTGAACCCCAGCCCGCCCACGGCGCGGTCGGCTGACAAGAACCGCGCGGCAATCGGCAGCCACAGACCGTACACGGCGTACTGCAGGAACATCATCCCGTACAGCCGCAAGTCCACAT
>CAYUFW010000027.1:32405-43048 GCA_964443915.1 uncultured Pirellulaceae bacterium | reverse complement strand
GAGGGTCGTGAAGTCGATCGCCGCCAGCACGTCCCAATGCGACTGGAGGAAGGTTTTCCAGGTGCTCTGTCGCTTCCGCTCCGGAGCGGGCTCGAGGCCGTGTTCCTTGAGAATGTTGCCGACGGTCTGGTCGGACACGCGGTGACCGAGATTGGCCAACGCGCCCTGTATCCGGTCGTATCCCCAGGAGAGATTCTGGCGGGCGAACCGCAGGACCAAAGCGACGATCTTCTGCTCCACCCGTGGCCGCCCCGGAGACGGGCGGCGCTGGGCGCTGTAGGGGCTGATAGTCACAGGCGTCCTCCGTGGCCATCGGGTCCATTCAGCCTTTGCGTGATGGCAGGGCCCCTGGTTTGTGCGCCGTCTTCACCAGGACAATCCGCTCGACGCAGATGGCATCCTTCTCCCCCGGCCTGGCATGGGGAAACCGCGGCCCCTCGAACTTGATCCTCGCCCAGAACTCGAACTTCTGGTCGGGTTTGGCCGGGTCGAACACGTTGTCCACGTCGAGTTGGATGATCCAGCTCCAGAAAAAATACACATAGTAGCCGGGTTGCACCGGGAACGTGCCCATCCGATACCAGTGATAGCCCGGACCGGCGATCTCTTTCGCCTGGATGGACGCGAAGCCTGCGGCCTTCTGGTCGACCGTTCCGTACAGTCCCCAGGGCATAGGAAGGACGTACTTCTCCGGATTGGTCACATCCGTGGCAGTCAGGTCGAGGCGGTTGGTGATGCCGCTCTCGGCCTCGGGATCCTTGACCACTTTGACGACGTCCGCGTAATTCCGCGTCATGATCGCCGTGTAGTCATAGACGGTGCCGCGGGGCAGGTCACGGAACTTCTCCGGCAGGTTCACCGTGCCCGGCACCATGGCAAATCGCCGGATCTCGCCCTCGGCAAGGAGCTTCTCCTTGGCTCGCTGCGTTTCGGGCACCCGCTGATCAATCTGGGCATACCAGGTTGCGAGGGCCCGCGCGCCGACGGCCTCGCGGTCCAGTAGAAAGTTCTCGGGCCCGCCGTGGTTCGCCAACCACTCGCTCATCAGTTTCGCATAGGCGGCGATCGTAGCTCGGTCCAACGGCAGCCGCGCGAAGCGTACCCGCCGCAACATCTCCGCGTCGGTTCTCACCGCCTGTTCGGCGTCGTCAAACAGCGTCTGCGCCCGGGTGACGAAGTCGAGATGGAGATACGTGAGCCGGAGGGGCGAGCCGTGCCAGCAGGTGGTGCTGCTCTTGCGTATTCGGGCTTCCTCTTCCAGGGCCCTCAGGTAAGCCTTGATCGACTTGCCCGCCGGCCCGTAATGGCCGTTCATGAACGTGTCGGTGAGGCGGTCGTAGTCGGCATTGGCGTTCTCAAGAGTCTTCATCATCATCCACACTTTGAAATCGCGCAGGTCGGCGATCAGCGGATACTCCAACTCGGTGAAAACGCCCTCGACGTTGTGGGCGGCGTAAAAGCGGTAGTCCGGCCCGTAGGTGTGCGCGGTGGGCAGGGGCATGCCGTTGGGACTGCCGTAGGTGACCGCGTAATCCCAGATCCGCAGATTGCGACTCACGCCGGCCCAGGTTAGCAGGTGGTCATGGAAGGCCTTGTTCTCCGGCGCGGTGATGGGCTTGAGCATGTCGCTCTGGGTGTCGCACAGCCGGACGATCACATTGCCGCGGCACCTCAGGGACTTCGGAGCCTGCTGGGTATACTGGTAGGCCAGCGTGTCAATAAAGACCTCGGGGTACTGGTCCTTGATTCCGTCGGCCATGAAGTTCACGAAGTCCACGAGCGGCCCAGCCTCGGAGCCCTCGGCGCGCGCGATCGCCTGGCAGGGCCCACACTGGCACGGGTTGGCCCAGTCATTCTGAGAGACACTGAAGACCAGCGGTGGCGGCAGGTGGGCCGCCTTGGCCGCGTCCCAGGAGGTGGCGATATAGTTGCGGAGCCTGGCCAAGAAAGCACGGCGCAACTCGGTGTTGGTGAGGCAGAGTTGGGTCCCCTCGCCGACGCGCCGGCCATCGATCAACGAGAACCACTCCGGATGCGCGGCAAAGTATTCCTGCGGCGGGAAGTAGAGGTTGAAGGTATGCACATGATACGGTGGGCCGTACGCCAGGGTGCCTCCGTACTGGCTGTCGATCTCGCTATCGCCGTCGCGGTTCAGCCGGTTGCGGGCCGCAAACCGCCCGCCATCGTGCCCGTAGAGCATGTAAATGTCGCGATAGCGGAAGGTCGGCCTGCCCTGCAGATTGAGTGCGCCAAGTTTCAGGGAGGGCCGGCTGGGAACCGTTTCCTCCCAGGGGGTCCACCAATGCACGCCCAGTACGTCTTCCAGGAAATGATAAACAGCATACAGCGTGCCGCGCGGACTCCCGCCGACCAGGAGGACGTTGCGGCCGGAACTGCGCACGATCCACTCCTCAGCGTTCAACGAACGGGCGTCCAACCCCAGCGTGCGCGTTGCCGCGCCCGACCCGACGGCGAGCATGGCTCTGCCTGCCGCCTGGTCTGGAGTCACCATTTCGAAATCCGCACCCGTGATTTTCTTGAGGTAGGTCGACAACTCCGCGGCGGCGTTCTTCTCCGGCGCCGAGGCGTCCGATGCCAACGTAATGACATACTGGGTCCGTGAGTCCTCAGCCAACGGTAAAATGTCGGCGTCCGCCGCCAGACACAGACCGGCCGGCACGCTTGTCAGGAGTGCCCAAACGACTGTCCGCAAATTGTTTCTCACTGCCAGACTCCCACTCGTAAGAGGCCCGCGTTCAGTTGCCGAGTTGCACATACCGACAGGCATTCTGACCCAGTTGCCCGCGTGATGCAACCGTCCGACAGCACCTGCCGGATCGCGGGCAAGCGGCCGATGCTCACAGGCGGTGCCTATCGTGTGAGCGTCCGGCTGCCGGATCAGGGCCTGACCTGAGGAAGTTCGCCGACCAAGTGTTCGAGTTTCGCCGACGCGGCGATCTCTTTTCCGTCCGCGAGGACGCGCAGGCCTTGGCCGCGGCCGTATTTTGCGCCTGTACGGTCGTACAAGATCGTCAGCGTCCGGCCGTGGTAGGCCACGTTGTCCAGACAGAACCAGTCCCACTTGTCTTCCGGCACCAGAGGGTTGACTTCGACGGTCTGGTCGGCGCGCGGACGCAAGCCGATCAGACCGGAAATCACCAGATCGCAGAACGTCGAGTGGTTGTAGTCCTTCCCACGCTCCGGGCCGCCCTTGCCGGCGTCCCACGTTCCGTTCTTCCAGCTCTTCAGTCGCGTTCGCGAGATCCAGTCGCCGATAAACGGGTTCAGGTTTTCGTCGATCCACGGAACGACCGTGCCGTCGTCGCGTTTCAAGCGGTGTGAGGCCGCGTAAATCCGGAACAGATCGAAGTAATCCTGGCGCGTCACCGCGTCCTGCCGGTAGTGGTTCAGAAGATTGGCCATGGCCGTCAAGGTAATCGACGTCGCAAACGGCCAACTCGGCCCGTTCCACTGGCATTCATGTCCCTGGTAGGACACGGCGAACTTGGAGTGGCGCTGCTCGGCGGTCGCCGGCCCGAACGACGAGAAGAAGCCCTGCGGGTCCATCAGCTGCTTCCAGGCGACCGATTGCTCGGCGTCGGGGAGGTTGAAGTACCACGGCGTGAAGCCATGCAGTTCGCGGGCATCGGACAGCGCCTCCTTGCCGCGCGGGAGGACTTTGAAGAACCGCGCGTCGGCGTCCCACAGCCTAGTCAGCACGAGCTGCTTCAGCTTGGCGGCCTTGTCGCGATACTCGCGCGCCACATCGGCTTGGCCTGCGAGATCGGCGATCTGCGCAATGGCCAGCGCGTCTCCGTACTGGTAGCTGTTGATCGTGGCGCGGAGACCCTGATGCCGTGGATGCAAGGCGCCGCTGATGGACACCTCCATGCCGTCGCGATCGTCGACTTGCCAGAACAGTCCGCTGGCGTCGAGTCGCTCCTTCTCCCAGCCCTCGTAATTGGCGATCAAGTCCGGCAGGAGGTCCAACGCCAGCCGCATATCGCCCGTGACCGCGGCTCGCTGAACGAGCGAATCGGCGATCCAGAACGAGTAGCTCCGCACCGCGCCGCCTTTGCGCAGCCAGAAGGTGGCATAGTCGTCCAGGTATTGCGGATCGTGCAGCCAACGTCCCTCGCGGAAGTGGTGCCCGGCCGGGCAGTTGATCGTGTTGTGTTTGCCGGCCCAGCCGACCGGCGGCAGGAACTCCGTGATGACAAAACCGTCCGGCGTCTGCTTGATGTGCTTGCGGTACGTCCACCAGCGGAAGTAGTACGTCTGCTCGATCTCCGTGTCCGGACAATCCAGCAGCGGAATGTTTTCCTTCAGAAACTCCCAGGCGGCCGAGTTGGGTACGTACTGCTTGTAGAGTTCGTTGTCGGTCTGGTTGAATCCGACCACGTAGTGCCGGAAGTCGTCGGCCTTCAGTACCGCGCCGGAAGCACGCTTTGCGGCCGCATCGAACCCCAGGTCTTCGCCCACGTGCGTCGCCAAACCGATCTGCTCGACACGGCCGTGGCGGCCGTTGTACCAGAGGAGCCATTTCTTCCCGTCAAAAATGGCGTACGGCTTGTAGCAGGCGTCGTGATCCCATTGATTGGCACCGGGCGAGATAATGGGGTTGGCCGGGTGCCGCTCCCAACCGCCGATGCCGTCCCGCGAGCGGGCGATGCCGATCTGGGCCCGATGTACGTCGAAGAAGCCGATGTAGAACATCAAGTACCACTCGCCATGCCGTACGACCTGGCAGGCCGTGACCTTGTGCTGTTCCCAGGGCGATTTCGGATCGGCGGCGAAGACCGGATTCGCGGCGTGCTTCGTCCACGCCAAACCGTCGGGGCGGGTGGCGTAGCCAATGGCGTCCGGCTCGTATTGTTCGCCGCCCGAGTACCACATCTTGAAACACTTCATCCCGGTGTCCCAGATCACGTGCGGGCACATCACCGCGACCTTCTCCCAGGGCGCGTCGGCGCTCAGGACCGGCTTGTCGCTCATCCGCTTCCAGGATTTCCCGTCGGCACTCGTCGCGTACCCGATCCACGACTTGCCCTTCGCCTGGCCGGTGTACCACAGGTGATAGCCGTCGTCGCGCCGGACGACCCCCGGCCGGTTCAGGTTGTCCTCCCAACCGGTCGTCTGATCTGGTTCGAGGACGATCTGCGGCTCGGACCACGTCACGCCATCCCGGCTCTCCGTGAGTGCGAGGCTCTTCTTCGGCCGCCAGGAAAAGTACATGCGGTAGGTGTCGTCAACGCGGAGCATGGAGACGTCGAAGCAGGTTCCGAGCATGCCGCCCAGGACGGGGTTGCCGGGGTGCTTGACCCACCCGCCGCGGGTTTCGGTGCTGGGACGTTCGGCAGCCACGGCATTCATGCTCAGGATCAACGCGAAGGCCGTTGCCAGCCCCAGGCCGCAACATGAATGGACAGCGGTCGTTGTCATGGCTTTCTCCCCGCCGCGAGATCGAGGAACACGATGATCGAAGGGTTGCCAACTGGAGTGTAATGGCCGGTGAATTGGAGCCTGCCGGTCTTCCGATTCACCTGGAAGGCGGTGATGTTGTCGCTACGCTGATTGCAGCAGTAGAGGAACTGGCCCGTGGGGTCGAAATTGAAGCTCCGCGGGTAGTTCCCTCGGGTCCACTGTTCCCCGATGTAGGCGAGGTCGCCGTTGGGGCCGACGGAGAAGATCCCAATGCTGTCGTGCAGCCGGTTGCCGGCATAGACGAACTGCCCATCGGCGGACACCAGGATCTCGGAGCAGAAATTGCTGCCGGCAAACCCTGGCGGCAGCGTCGAGATCGTTTGGCGTGCGGCCAACCGCCCCGTGGCAGGATCGTAGTCGAACAGAACGATGGTCGAGCCTTCTTCCTGGATCGAGTACAACCACCGGCCGTTGGGGTGAAAATGGAAATGCCGCGGCCCGTCTCCAGGTGGGAGCGAAACGACGGGCGGTTCATTCGGAGTCAGGACGCCCTGCTGCTCGTCGAACTTCCAGACGAAGACCTGATCCAAGCCCAAGTCGACGTGCAGCACGAAACGCCCGGAGCGATCGGCCTGAATCATGTGCGCGTGGGTCCGATCGTGCCCGCTGAAGGCAAAGCTGCCCGGCGGAGCACTGGTCGCCTTGGTGGGGCCAATCTTGCCGGCATCGTTTTTGATGTCCGTGGCGCCGCCCAACCGGCCGTCGGGCAGAATCTGCAGCACCGCGACGGAGCCGCCAAAATAGTTGGCCACCAACAGGAACCGTCCTGACGGATGGATGCTGACGTAGGTCGGGCCGGCGCCGCCGGAAGGGACCGTGTTGAGCAACGTCAATTGCCCGTTTGCCCGATCGACGGAGAAGGCGCTGAGGGTGCCTTCTCGGTCCTTCCCCACGCGATCCGTTTCATTGGTGGAATACAGTCGCGTTCCGGTCGCATTCAAAGTCAGGCAACTGGGGCTTGTTCCCAACTCGTAAATGCCGGCGGGCGTCATCGCCCCGGTGTCGCGATTCACGCGAAAAATGTGGATGCCGTGACCATTTCCGGGCGGCAGATCCACCTGCGTCGGCAACACATCACGCAGCGGGGAGCTGAAGGTGCCGACGTAGGCCACTAGCGGACCATCGCCTCCATTCGCTTCCGCCGGGACGAAACCGGTGATGAGCGGGGTCGTCCCCAACAGGGCGACGGCAGTGATCAAGAACGAACGCCAGGAACGGTCGAGTTGAGTCATGGCATAGAGCCGATTGTTTGAGTGGGGCCAGCAGTCTACGCGGGATTGTCCCGCGCGCCAGCAAGGCGTGCAACAGGTCGCCG
Source organism: uncultured Pirellulaceae bacterium (assembly GCA_964443915.1). Classification (GTDB taxonomy): domain Bacteria; phylum Planctomycetota; class Planctomycetia; order Pirellulales; family Pirellulaceae; genus Anammoximicrobium. Next base: position 36,249 of record CAYUFW010000027.1, on the reverse strand, counting down.
ATCTACAAGTCCGGAACAAGTCCGCGCGGTTCCGGCAGAAACCCTCGGTGTTTTCGGGCAGTTGGCCGTGCCGGAACTGCGCGGACTTGTTCCGGCCTGCCCGTGACGGGCGAACGGCGGGACGCGGGGGCGGGAAGGCCTCCAAATAGTCCACCGCTTGCGAGGCCAATTGGCCACGTGGCCCCGCAGTTCTCCGCGTTTTCAAGTCGGCCGAGTTTTTTGACCCCACGGGGGCACGAATCGGCGTCGATTTGCGGGTGAGACAGAGTATTTCGAGGCTCGCCAGTTAGCTCTTTCGGATAGATTGTTCCCGTCGTCTACGGCAAGCTGTGCGGATTGTGTCGAGTCTGGCGCGCGGTCCCGAAAAGATGCGGCGCGCTGGTTTTGAGGACGATGATGATTTTATGCATTGTAACGGCAACGAGTTCTCTAGGGACGCCGCCATGTACGACAAGCACCTCATCACGATCATTGCAGCGCTGACTCTGCTGTCTTCCGGTACAGCCAGAGGCGAGGAAGACGACGGAAGGGTGAACGGTTCTGAGGGATCGCCGTCCCGGGACGTCATTTCCATCTCGACGCTGATTTCGGATGAGGGGACGCAGGGCAGCGCGTCTGATCTTGCCGACACGCCGGATTCGAAACCTGAGTTGTGGTGCGGTGAAAGCGGCGGACGAGGGAGTTGCGACTGCGGCCCTTCTTGGACGGCAACACTGGATATTCTCTTCCTGCAGCGCCGCCAGCCAGCAGCGGCGGAGTTGATGTTCAATACCAATGCCCCGGCCCAGAACTTGAACGCCTCGGACTTTGACTTCGGCTTCGACCCTGGCGTCGATCTATCTGTGGCTCGCCAGTTCAGCGATCGGCTGGGACTCGAAGTCCGCTACTTCGGTATGGACGCGTGGAACGAGGCCACGAACGTGGCGACCACGGCCGGAGATCCGCTGCGTATCAATACCGTCCCCCTGTTGCTCACGCCGGCGGGCGATGCGATCCAAGCTCGATACCGTTCCGATCTAAACAACCTGGAGATCAACACGCAGCTCGCGGCTCGCGACTGGCTGACCATGTTGGGCGGGTTTCGTTATCTGGAACTGGACGAACGGTTCGCTGCCGCATTGCCCGGTGCAGACGTGCCCTTCGCTTACGAGGCCGCCACGCGAAATCGCCTCTATGGGGTGCAACTGGGCGCCCGAGCCTGCCTCTGGAACGCGGGCGGCCCCCTGAGCATCGAGGGTTTGGGCAAGGCGGGGATTTACGGCAACGCCAGTGCCCAGGACAGTCGCTTCAGTACTGGCATTGTCACGTTGCCGGCTCACGACGCAAGAACGGCCACGGCCTTCATCGGCGAGGCCGGGCTGTCGGCCAACTACTGCCTCACCGAGCGGTTGTCGGTTCGCGCCGGATATCGCCTGCTTTGGGTCGCCGGTGTCGCCCTGGCCTCCGATCAGGTAGCGGTCAGCGATTTCGTTTTCGACCGCGGCCTCAACTCCAGCGGAGACGCCTTCTACCACGGAGCCTTTGCAGGTTTGCAGTACGCCTACTGACGGCCGCCACTTCGTGCGTGCACGGAAAGGCGTGCTTCGCTCATGGCAACACGGTCGCGTCGAAGAGACGACGGGTGCTAGCGCCAGTTCCGGCCGACGTCTCCCGCGATCTCGGCCAAGATGGCCTCCAACTTCATCGAGAGTAAATCGAACTCCTCCGCAGCCGACGTCGAGGAGCCAAGCGGTCCGCAGTCCACACCCACCCTCAGCTGGCAGGGCCTGGAGTCCGCGGCGGCCGCAACCAGCGACAGGCCGGACACGTGCTCCGAACTCACCTGCGGCACGTACAGCGGAAATTCCCCTGAAGATCTGCCGGCGAGCGAGCATGACCCCCTGCTTGGCGGTGCTGGCGGTTGTGGTAGGCGGGCGGCCCAAGGGACGATGACGGAAGCCGGTAGGGCTTCGCCCTCGCCCGCCGCGGATGATCGCTGGTTCAGATAGTTGATCACCAGCAACACGTCCTGTGGCGAGAGCCAGCGATCGGCATTGACATCGTAGGTTGTCGGAATCAGCCCGCCCGCGCCGCCGACCGCACGGCTGCCCCCCTGCACGTTGATCGCGTTGATCAAGGCCAGCGCATCCTGCGCCGTCACCGCGAAGTCCAGGTTCACATCCTGGACCGTATTGTGCAGCGTCAACGCCTCCCCCGCGAACCGTCCATTCCGCGTGCGAGTCGGATCCAACCCTAACGCCGACGCCAAGGGTGTGTCGTCCTTCAAATCCAGGGACACGCGCCCGTCGCCTGTGCCCGTCTGGGCCGTCACGATGTACGCCGTGCCGGCGCCGCTCAACCCGGTTATCCGCGCCCCCGACACGCCGGGTCCCGTCACGAGTTCGAAATCGCTTGCCGAAAGGCCGCCGACCGCCTCCCGGAACGTCACCGTGAACTCGACCGTGCCCGACTTCTGCAAGTCGGCGCCGACCGGCACGATCGACGAGACCAGCGATGGCAGGGCCAGCGAACTTACCGACTGGCTCACGCCGACCGGCACAAGCCGGCTGGTGTGCGGGTCCGGCGCCTGCTGGAACGCCTGGAAGGTCAACATCTGGCCAGCCAGCGACATCGGCGCCTGCAGCAGCATTTGCACGTGGCCGCTCAACGGGGTGACGACCATCGCCACGAACACCGGATCGGCGATCGCCAGCATCACGCCGGCGTTGCTCAACGGATACTGGCCCGGCTGTGTGCCGTAGGCGAACACGACCACGCCGCCTGGGATGGCGTTGCTCACATCCAGCCGGTACTGGTCTGGTCCGGCCAGTGTGCTGGTCAGCCAAATGCAGCCGATACTCGCCCAATACGAACCGATGGGCCCCGGCGGCAGAGTGCCGCCCAACCTGCCCTCAATCTCGCTGGGAACGAGGTGAACGACGTATTCCCCGTTGTCCGTCTTGTCCCACGTACCGCCAGGCGCCGACAGGCCGTAAGTTGCCACTTGGGCTGTGCCGTCCGCGGAGGGCGTCACGCTCAGGAAGTGCGCCTGCGCGCTGTAGCCTGCGGGGCCTGTGACGTGGAGCGCGAAGTCATTGCCGATGATATACCCCACGTCCAGCGCCGTGACGCTGTCATAGATGACCGTAAACGTGGCCTCCCCGGGCGGCGGCTGGAGCAACACGGAGGCCTCCACTCTGGCGCCCAGCGACAGGGTGCGATTGCCCTGCATGCCGCTGAACTGGACCGGATTGTGCGGTTCGGTGAATCTCCAGATTCCGGCGACGGGCACGCCTTGCTCGCCCGGCACGACATTCTGCAGCGTGGCGTTCTTCGTGCCGGTGGGGTCCAGGACGAGCAGATTTGCTGCCCCGATACTGCCGTCCAGGACGATGTCCGCGACCATGCTCGGCTGGACATGGAACACGCCCGAGCCGGCAGAACCCAGCAGGTGCAAGCGGACCACGCTCGGATCGCTTCCGTTGCTCGAATTGTATTTCAAGCCTGCAAACACTCGCTCCGGGAAGTCTGCACCCGGGTTGTTACCGACTTGAGTAGGCGTGATGGCATATCCGGTCCGCAGCGGCTGGCCGGCGCCGTCCTGCGCCGCGCGATCGTCCAGGTCCAATTCGTCCGCCCCGCCGCCGCCCTGGAATTCGACGAGCCCGCGGAACTTCTCCAACGAGCCTGGGACGGTCCCGTCCGAGCCCAGCCACACGGTATCGTCGCCGTTGCCGCCACGGATCAGGATCGACGAGGCATCCAGCAAACCGGCCAGCGTGGTCAGGCTGCTCGAACTGCTGCCGCTCGTGTCCGTCCAGCCGGTTTGTACTGTGACTGCCGTGGCGTGAACCTGGCTGCCGTC
>CAYUFW010000027.1:26900-32395 GCA_964443915.1 uncultured Pirellulaceae bacterium | reverse complement strand
TTCCGGGCCTCCCAGGTAACCTGGATCGAGGTGATGCTCGCCTGGGAGTTGACGATCACGCGTCCTGCCGCAACCTTGGTTCGCACGGGAGTGAGACTCGCAATCACAGCCTCGTCGCTCAGCAAGGTAAGCTCCGGGCCCAGGTGGCTGATCTTGGCCTGCTGCTCCGCCGTCAGTGCGGTGCCGCCCGTTTCCGCCGTGTACAGCGTTCCGGCGGGATCCTCGCTGGCGCCCCAGTAAGTCTGGACCGATAGAGCTGCAGGGTCCGCGTTGAATCCGGAGAACCGGTAGCGTTGGGAAGACGGACTCTGCCATTGGTAGTACTGCTGGTGCTGCAGGTCGGCCAGGTACGCGATGCCGCTCGGACTGGTGTATCGGACTAGGCCCAAGCCGTCCTCCGGTTGCAGTTCGTATTCATCTTCCTGCGCGGCAGAGGCGGTGAACTCCGCCTCCTGCAAGGGCTCCGGGCCGCCGTTGATCGTGCCCCCGACGATCGTGTTGCCGTGCGTGGTAGCCAGGTGCACCAGCTCCTTGGCCGTGAGCGTGCCATCGAGATACAGCGTGTCCCCAGCCGTGATCCTGATCGTGCTGGCGTTGAGCGTGGGAGTCTGCAAGGCGTCGATGTCGAGCGATCCGCCGGCCTGGATTTCGATCAGGTCCGAGACGGTGGGCAGACGGGCGGCGGAAATGGAAATGCCCGCCGCCATGGTGATGCCGCCGTGGACGTTGACCGCGCTGGAATCGTAGACCAGGAGGTTGCCCAGGGTCGACGTGAGCTGGATGGTCGAGGAAGCGCCGCTGCCTGCATCGACGGTGCCCGGCGTCACGGTGCGATTATCCGGCTCCAGGCGACCGATCGTCAAATGGCTCTGCGACGTGATCTCCACCGCGATCGCGCTCGAACTCTGCCCTACGGCCGACAACACGGCCAGACCGGGCGACTCGTCCTCAAATCCATCCAGATCGGTGATGCTGATCGAGCCGCTCTGGGCGTGGGCCTTGCTCAGCGTATTGGCGGCGATCTGGAATCCGTCAATCGGGCCGGCTGCAGCGAAGCTTGCCTGGTCTGCAATCACATTCGGGGCGACGGCCGCCGTCGCCAGTTTGGAGATTGCGCCGCCGCTTGCGGTCAAGTTCACGCTGCCGTGTGAACTGAGGTGGCCGTGGAGCGTAAGGATCGCGTCCGCTTCGATCGGGGCCTGCTGGGCGCTGAAGCTGTCGCGCTGCAACTCGGCGATCAGTCGGTTGCGGATCGTGGCATACGAGGGATGGCTGCTGTTGAAAGCCTGGGCCTCGGCCAGCGTCCAATCCGGATCGCCCGGTTTGAGGAAATCGATGGTCCGCAGGGCGCCGTTCAAGTAGGCCAGTCGGAGTTCCGCCGCAGCGTTGGCATCGGCCGCATAGACGCCAGCGTCCAGCTCGCCGAGGACCAGGTTCCCGCCGCTGGTCAGCTGGATCCGGGCTTGCGGGCTGTTGGGAACACGGACTTTCGTGGCGATCAGATCGCCGCCGTGCGTGGTCACGTGCAGCGAGCCGTCCTGGACGGTCACGTTCGCCAAGTCGAGCCCGTCGGTCTCATCGATCACCACGTCTCCCTGGGCGGACGTAGAGAGGGCCAACGACTTGACTGCGGTCGAGATCTTGACGGCGGCGCCTGCCTGAACGGTCAAGTGATCGGCTCGGACCCGCGGGTCCGGGACTTGGGCCGTGGCTGCCGCGATCAGACCGCCGGCCGTCAGCGTCACGTCGCCGTCGCCGCCCGCCTGGAGGTTCGTGAAAGACAGGTCCGGATAGACCCCGTTGACCGAATGGGTGCGCAGGGCGATGTCGTTGCTGTCCGAAGTGCCTTGGGTGCGAACGTCGACGGCGGTAATGTGGTCAAATGCGCCGATGTCGATTGCCCCGTCCTTGGCCATCACCGATGAGAGCGTCAGTCCCAGTGCGCCGCCGATCGTGCCCGCGTTGTCCAGCTTGATATTCCCGCTGCCGCTCAGCTGTGCGTCCAGCGTGGAGATGCGGGTATAGGCCGTAAGTCCGGATTTGGCGCGGGCGACCAGGCTGGCCGCAGTCAGCGGCGCGCGGCTCTGCGAGATCGCCCCGCCCGGGGCCGTCAGCGTGACGGCTCCCTGGGTTGTCAAGCCCGAATCCTCCAGCGTGATGTTGCCGCTGCTGGCGCCGGCGGTCAACCCGATCCCGTCGTTGCCGCCCGCAGTGGCGCCGCCGCTGACCGTCAGGTCCGCGCCGATGTCGCCCGTGATGCTGCCGCTGCCGTCCGTGCCGGCGGTCGCGTCGATCCGCGTCCCCGTGGTGATGGGGCCGCCGAGCGTGATATCGCCGCCGGCGGTGATGGTTACGGCATCGGCGGCGGACAACTCGCCTCGCAGCACCACGTTTCCGCCGGCCTGCAGCAAGATGTCACCGGGGGCGCCCACCGCCGCCAGCCGGCCCGACGAGGCCACGGAGATATCGTGGGCGGCCTGGATGTTCAGGGAACTCAGCGCGTCGAGTTCTGCGACAGCCGGCAGCGTATCGGCGCTGGCGTCAGCGGGCACGACGCCTTGGACCGTGACGCTGCCGCCGGCGTCGATGGCAATCGAGCCCGTCCCGAGTGGATCGTTTCTGACCACGCCGCCGATCGTAACATCTCCGCCGGCAGCCATCACGATCGCCCCGTGGGCCCAGATCGACTCGGTCGAAAACGCCCCGGCCGCCTGCTGCGCCGCGTCGTCCTGGTACACTCTCTCGTAGGTTACGACGGTCTCGTCCCGGTAGTCCGGCACCAATTTCCAGGTCGTGATCTGCTTGGTGACCGTCTGCGGTACCGGGACGATCTTCTCGTGGTAGATGGGCCGCGCTTCCGTGATGTCCGAGGCCTGGCTGGTCCAGGCGTAGCCAGCCCTGTACCAATGGTCGAAGATTTCCGTCGAGGTCGAGGTCCAATTGTGCCAATAGTCCGTCATCGTCTCCCACACATCACGTGGATAGAAATAGCCCGTGTTCTGTTTTACGTAACCTCGCTTCTTGGTAATGTCCAAGTTGTTCCAGGTACCTTCCGGCTTGTCCTTGCCAACGTCCTTCCCATACATTTCCAGGTAGTCTTCGTGGTCGGCCAGGTTATCAGGCTGGCCGCTACTCCAGTTCGCATAGCAGTTCGTGACGCCCGTCGCACACGATTTCCCGTTTCCCTTGGCGAACGGGTCGCGTCCGGTGACCGTGAGCGTACGGTCGTAATCGCTGTTTCCGATCTTTTGCACTTGGGTGACGTTATCGACCCAGATCCACTCGAGACCGTTCGTCTTGTCTCCGTTCTTGGGGATCACGTCGACTTGGGGTGTGTCGCCGCTTCCAACGTCCACGAGGACGCCTCCGATCCAGGCACCCCCCGTATCGTTGCTGCTCTTCTTGGGGATAACAGCACGGATTCCGTCGTTTTGCGTTTGATTTCGCGGACTGGCGATTTTGCTCCCGCCGGGCCAGGTTGAGGGATCGGGAGCCTTGTAGGCCTCTTGGACCGCCTGGATCCAGGTGTAACCGCCGTCAGTCCCCGACACTTTCACGTACTCGTAGCTCGTATCCCGATATGAGCCCATCGGGTCCAAGCCCACCTTCTCGCTCCGGGGCTTCTCCCAAGCGAATTCGAGCTTCGCAGTGGTGTCGAAGTAGCTCGAAGGCGCGTAGATCTTGCGTACCGCGCCGAGGTCATCCGTCTGCTCCATTAAGACGTAAGTGTCGTCGGAGGCGCTGACCCAAGCGGGTGTTTGATTTTGCTCGCCCTTTGCGCCGTCCGTCAGTTCGTACCTGCGTTCGCCATTGGTAACACTCGTTGCGATGCCCCAACTGGCGTAGTCCGTGTTGTCGAAGTCAATGGTGCAGTACTCAGGGGCATACACAGTTCCTAAATAGGGGTCTGCAGCAGACTGATTGCTCTTGCACTCTTGGGTGTATACCGACGTAGCCTGGTGGAAATACACTTCCCCCTGGTCCCAATACTGGCCCACCAGTGGTTCGAAAGGCGACGGGTCCCCTTGCGAGACGACGTTCAGGATCGTATCCCGGATCGTGGCAGCCCCCGCCGCCGGCACGCGCAGGTACTTGTCGTCCAGGCCGGGGACGGGCACGTAGATGACTGTCGTATCGGTCATGTCCCAGTTCTGAGCCTCGGTCCAGGTCCGGGACGTCGTCACGCCGCTGATCCGCGTATATTCCTGCGGGTTGCTGATCGTGACGTCGTACAGCGGTCTGTAGTTCAAAGTCGCCAGCACGTCCGCCCGCTGTTGATCCGTTAGATCCTCGAACGGCGTGCTCATGTTAGGATCGCCGAAAACCTGTTGGTTGCTGTAGTCGCAGCTGTCGTGGTAGGGCGAGCAGTAGTTGCCGGCGATGAAGTAATCCCGCTGCTTGTGCAGCTCTTCATTCCAATAGCCGTCCTGCTCGAGAGACAAGTTCATCGTGTGCCAGGTCGAACCGACGACCACTTCCTCGTATCCAACCAATTCCTGCACGACCGTGTCCACGTAAATCGTTTCGGTCACCGTCGTAGAGCCGTCTTCCTCCAGGTGGTAGCCTATCAGCTGCGGTTCGGTGGTGGAGCTTACCTGGATCTGGGGGGCCGGTTCCTGGCGCTGATCTTCGTCGGTTTGGCCGGTAATTGAGATCCGCCCGGCGGATAGCGTCGCGGCGGTGAAACCCGCGGCCAGGGATTGCGCCTCCGTCAGCCCGACCGGCACTCCGGCGTTGGTCTCGACGGCGCCCTGGGTGGACCTCACTTGACCCGTGATCGTCAGGTCGCCGCTGGAGTTTAGCACGATCCGTCCGTCGGGATCGCCGGTCACGAGTTCCCCGCCCACCAGGATCTGGCCGCCGTAGAAGTGGATCAGGCGGCCGGCTCCCACCCAGGCCCGATGTTGCGTGGTCGCGCTCCGCTCGACGTCGATCAGGCCGCTGGCCCGGAAGTACACGTCTGAGCCGGCGTCGCACGCCTGGACCAGCCCGTCCTGGACGACCTCCACCGCCAGGCCCGCCAAATCGATGGTGCCGCGAGCATTGACCGCACCCGAAACCAGCACCGTGCCGGCCGCGGAGGCAATGTTCACGGCCGACGAAACCTCTGCTGGCTCGCTCCCTTCCGGGTTGCCCACCTGGCCTTGCACCCTGACGTCCCCCGCGGCCTGGATGTCGATCCGGCCCCGGTCTCCCGTCTGGACGCTGCCACCGCTGACCGCCACGGGCTGCCCGCCGTACACTCTGCTCGCAGCAGCGACCGGATTGCCCCACTGGTCGACGAACTGGCGCAGGTTCTGGGGATCGATCAGGTAACCGAATTCGTCGCTGGCTCTCTTTGCCCCGCCCGCCAAGGGGACGAAGTGACGGTAGGTACTGGCGCCGAGCGGGAGGGGCGTGACGTCCACGCCCAGGCCCGCGTTTGAACCGCCGGTCAGCGTCACTGTCGCGCCGGCCTTGACGATGCCGTTCATGCGGAGCAGCCCGCCGGCGCC
>CAYUFW010000027.1:19881-26890 GCA_964443915.1 uncultured Pirellulaceae bacterium | reverse complement strand
GGTCGTCGAGCCCCAGTCCTCCGCCGTGACCACGCCAAACAGGTCCACATTGCCCGACGCCTGGATCGTGATGGAACTGGGACCGCCCGTCAGTGTGCCGCCGCGGCTGGCGTCCGTGCGGATCAGGCTCAGCGCCGAGGGACTGGCCGCTTGGTCGCCGCCCGCGGTGGTGATATCGCCCGCCGGGCCGGTAGTCGTGATTTCAATCGTGCCGGTCGCGTCCAGCGTGCTTGCCCGGGCGACCTCCCGGCCCTGGTCGTCGTAGCCGGTGCCGTCCAGCAACAGCGGGCCGCTGACTTGAATCTGAAGCTCGGCCGAGGCACCTTTCCAGGCGACCGTATCGCCCTCGGGAACGCCACCTGCGTACAGCCCGCCGACCAGTTGCAGTTGGCCCGCTTCGATGCGTACCAGCGAGTCGTTCTGCGTGGCCGCCACGGAGATTCCCGGCAGGATCTGGGTCAGGCCCGCCGACAACAGCAGCACTTGATGCGGGGCCTGAAGCACGCCGCCGATGTTCGTCAGCTTGTTGTTCACCTGCCCGACGCATCCCAGCGCCAGCACGCCCCGGGAATCCAGTTTCAGCGTCTCGCCCGGCCCCGTCACCGTCACCGTGTTGTAGGCCTCAAGGCGGCTGGCCGCCGTAACCCGGACCGAATCCACGCTGCTGAGACCGCCGCGCACGCGAGCATTGGCCGCCGTCACGTCGATTGCCCAGTCTCCAGCCGTTGCCGCCGCCGTGTTATGGACCACGCCCGCCAGGTCCACCAGGTCTCCGTTCAGGATCAGCGGCGAGCTGGTTGCCAGGCGTCCGGCTTCCTTCGCCAGATACAGATCGGCCGTGGCCAGCTGCATCTGCAGTTGGAGATCGTGCAAGGGAGCCTCGTCCGAGCCAAGCGACGCGTTCACGATTACCGTCTCGTAGCCGTTCACCCAGAGGTGCGATTCGGCCGCGGCGACGGTCAACGACCCTCCGTCGTCGAGCAACACGCTCACGCGGTCCGCGTCTGCCAGCTGGCCGTCGACCATCTTGTTGATCGAGTGGGGATCGACGACGCCGCTGCCCTGCTGCATCCGGGTGGCGAAGTCGGTATGCACCAGGCCGGCTGCGGTCGTCGCAACCTCGATGTGCCGCTGAGCCTGGAGCGCGCCGCGGACCAGCAGGCCGTTGGCCGCCGTCAACAGGATATCTCCCGTCGCCCCGCCCGCGATGACCGCGCCATGCAGGTCGCCGAACTGGCCCACGTGGAACGTGATGGGGCCGTTGGTTGTCGCCAGCCGAGCCGTCGTCCGCAGGTCCAGGTCGATGCCGTCGCTGGACACGCCGCTGTACACGTTGAGGGCCGCATCAGCCAGTACGTTGCCGGCCAGGTAAAGTTTCTGGTTGGGGCCCGCCGCCGTGCCCAGGTTGACTACCGAGCCCGTTCCGCTGGCCTGCACCGAGACGGAGTCGGCAGGACTCGCCAGGATGTCCATCCGGCCCGGAGCGCTCAGGCTGATCGTGCTGTTGGCGGCCCAGGTCTGGACCCGCGCCGACCCGTACAGCAGCAGGCCTGTGCCAGAATAATCGTTGTCCTGCTCCACGGGATCGACGCCGCCCGTGAGCGTAATGGCAGCTCCGGCCAGGACGTTGGTGCCCACCGCAAGTTGCTGCTGCGCCTGGGCCGTCAGCGTGGACCGGCCGCCGAAGTTGGCCAATTCCGGTCCCGCCGGGACTTCGCCCCCGGCCAACAGCGTCCCCTGTAGGTCCGCATCTTGTTGCGACGTGATTTCGATCGCGCTGTTCGCGCCATGCGTGACCACTTCGCTGGCCGGCTGGACGAACAGGCCCTTGCCCGACGAGTGCATGCCGCCCTCGATTCGGATCCGGTCGCCGGCGTATACGTAGCCGCCCGTCTGGATCGTCTCGCCGGAGGTGTTGGTGGTTGTGCCGCCGATCTGCGCTTGGCCTCCGGCCTGGATCAGCAGGTCCGAGGGTTCGGTCGACCAGATGAAGGTCCGACCCACAACTTCCTGCTGCGGGCCGTACGAGAGCTGCACGTTGGCGCCAGACACGAGGTATCCCATGACCTCGATATCCCCGACGGCGTGGAGTTCCACGTGGGCGCCTGAGCGAGAGGACGTCTGGCCAGTGGCGTAGACCCCACCGGCCGTGTCGACTAGCACGCTCCGTCCGCCGTCGTCCGCACCTGGCACGCCGCCGGCGGCGGTCACAGTCTGCGAAGTCTGCAGCCCGCCGGACAGGTAGACTTGCTGGCCGGCCGTGACGGCAATGGTGGCATCGTTGACGAACGCCACCTGGCAGATCTGGCCGTCGCCGGGATTGGCTTGGCCACCGCAGGGGACGATTTGGCCGCCCGCGATCACCGAACCCAGCACGTCCACGTCTTGGGCCCCCTGGAGTTGGATGTCGCTGCCTGCGGCTTGAGTCTCGAGGATGGTCACCTTGTCGAGATAAACGCTCGAACCCTTGTCGTCCGCTCGACCCGTGCTCTGTAGTGCCGCGTCGAACCCGCCGTAGATCTCCAACTGGTCCTGCGCCGTCAGCTGCCCTTCGACATACACCATCTGGTCCGAGCGGATCCGCAAGTCCGAGCCGGTCCCCCGTGCCTCCATATTCCCCCGCAGGAGCACGGCGCCGGGTGCCGCCAGTTCCAGCAGGCCGGCGTCACCCAGCGTGGTCAGCGTACCCTGCAGGAGCAGGCTGAACTGGCTGGTGCCGGTCAGGTAGTGACCGGGGGGCAGCTGCAGGAAGTAGCTGCCGTTGTCAGCCGCCGGATCGCCGGCCGTCAAGTTCAACCGATCGCTGGCCGTCACCGTGCCCAGGATGATCAATTCGTGGCCCGAAGCAATCGCAACTTGGCTGCCCAGCCCCTGGCCGGACACCACCCCAAACGACTGGAGCGTCAACGTGCCGGACGGCTGCAGATCGACCACCGACCCGCGGCCGCCGACCTCGATCCGTCCCGCCAGGTCCATGTTGAACACGGTGCCGATGTCGATCCGGCTGCCATCGCCGCTGGTGGTGATCTCGCTACCCGAATTCGTTCTCACGTGGTCCGCGGCCAGCGTGACGCCGGTCTTCCCGCTGATCGTCGCCCCGGACGGCACGGTCAAACCGTCAATGCTCGCCGTCGTAGGGACGACGCTTAACGAAAGCAGGCCCGTGATCGAGGTCGCGCCGGCGACTGTCAGCGGTCCCGAAACTTCGGCCACGTTGGCATCACCCGTAGCTTGCACTGTCAATGTGTCGGGACTGCCCGCGCCCGTGTCCACCTGGAACGGCTCCGCGGCCGAGCCGATGCCGGCCGCGGATACGAGCGTCACGCTCCTCCCCGTCGCCTCGGCCGCTCCGCCGGGGCTGGCGGCGACCAGGTCCCCGGCCGTGGTGCTGAGACGGACCGACGCATCGTTCGACGTGATCCGATCGACGCGCAGGCCGTTCACGCCGTTGACAAAGATCGCGCCCTGGGCATCGGCGGTCAGCGCGCCGGTGACCTGAACATCCACGCTGTCCAGCGGCTCCAGCTTCAGCCGCTCGATCACGTCCTTGTCCGAAACGAGTTGTCCGGGGCTCAGATCCCGCGGAGCATGGCTGTCGTTGGCGGCTTGAGCCACGAGCCGTTGCCATCGGCTGGTATTGAAGTAGTCCTCCGTGTTCAGGGCAACTTGGTCGGGTGCGCCCAGATACTTGTACCGCTCGTAGCCGTTCGCGTACGCCACCAGGACGATTTCGCCGCCCTGCAGGTCGGCCTCCTGCGTCTCGTCGCGCCGGATAACGGCGTAGTCGCTGACCACGCGCCGCCAGCGTGCCGGCAAGCTGAAGTCCTCCATCCACAAGTCGACGTCCTGCTGAGCGCCGCCGAGAAACTCGTAGATCGCGTAGGCGACGGCTCGAACATCGTCGGCCGCAGCCGACGCAAGCAATTGCTTCTGCGCCTGGGTCAAGCCCTCGTAGCCGTGCTCCAACTGCAGCGACACGGGCTCCTCGACGCGGCCGATCTGGTGGTACGCGTCCAAGACCCCTTGAAGGCCGCGGACATTCGGCAGTTCGCCCCCGGACGCCGCCGGCTGCAGGCCCGCGAAGTCGGCCCGCGGATATAGATAGGCACACAGGCCGGGCGAGAGCGGGTAGCGCAGGTCGTCTTCGGAAATGACGCCGTCGCCAATCACGGCGGCGCCCCTCGCCGCCGTTCCCGAAGGCGGCGCCGCAAAGGTCACCGCGGGCGGCTCGGAACGGGAATAGTGCCCGCCGTAGTTCACCATCAATACGCCGGTCACCATTCCGTCCGTAATCGCAGCCCGCCCCGTTGCCGTGATGCCACCCGCCGGGGCCGCGGCAAAGGTGATGCTGGGTGGAGACTGGTAATTGCTGCCCCCGTCGATCAGCGTCACGCCCGTCACCACACCGTTGACTACCGTCGCCACGCCGCTGGCCGTTTTCCCTGGAGCGGCGATGGTCACCGTCGGGGGCAACCCATAGCCGCTGCCGCCATCTGTCACCGTGACGCTGATTACCGCGCCTTGGTCATCGATGTTGGCGAAGCCCACTGCCGCTTTCCCCGGAGCCGCAATCCTCAACATCGGCGCGGACAGGTAGCCGCTGCCGGGATCATCGACGATCACGCTCGTCACAACCCCGTTGACGATTCTGGCCGTGCCCATCGCCCGGGTCCCGCCGGCTGGAGGTGCATCAAAGGTAACCTCCGGCGGCACGGTATAGCCGCTGCCACCGTCGGTCACACTCACGCCGGACACGGCCCCACCGGTGATCGCTGCACCAGCGGCGGCGCCCGTCCCGGGCGCCGCAAAGGTGACCGTCGGGGGCGACGTGTATCGAGAGCCGCCGGAGACGATGCTCACGCTCGTCACGGTTCCGTTGACCAGCGTAGCGGTTCCGGCAGCCGTCGCGCCCGGAGCGGAGAAGGTCAGCGCCGGAGCCGACGTGTAACCCTGACCGCCGTTGTCGATGCTCACGCTCGTGACCACCCCCTTGGTGATGATGGCCCTGCCGCTGGCCGGAGGCGGCGGCGCAATCGTGATCGTGGGCGGCGTTACGTAGCCGCTGCCGCGGTCCTGCACGGTCACGCCCGTCACGACACCGTTGAGGATCGTCGCGGTACCGGTCGCTCGGCGGCCACCGGTTGGAGGTGCGGAGAACGTGACGTCCGGCGCGGACAGGTAGCCGGCGCCGGGATCGGTGATCTGGACAGAAGCCACGGCCCCCGCGTCGAGCGTAGCGCTGGCGGTAGCCGGCGGCGCCGCCGCAAAGGTCACTTCCGGGGGGTAAAGGTAACCGCTGCCGCCGTTGGCGATCGTGACTCCGATCACGCTGCCCGCCTGGACGAGGGCCGCCTGTTGGGGATCCAGCGGTGCGTCGCCGATGCCGGCCGAGGCGAGCTCAACAATCCCGTCGTAGATCGAGCCGGCCGCCGCCGTCAGGTACACGCTGCCCTGCGTCGAGTCGACCGCTGCCGCGCCGTCCCAGGCCTGGGGCGAGGGCAGGTACAGGTCGCCCTCCGTCTCGACCAGGAACACGTCGCCCTTGGCCCGCGCCGCCAGACCACCCACGCGGCCCAGGTAGCTGTCCACACGCAGCGGGAAAGCAGAACTCCCGATCGAGTCCCGGCTGGCATCCAGTTCCACCAGGCCGCCCGAGACCAGCGTGTCTTGGTCCGCGGCGACCAGCCCGTTCGGTGCCGTAATCCGCACGCCGCCATGGGCCGACGCGATCTGTCCGAGCATGAACGAACTGGAGCTATTGTCCACCGAGATCGCGGTCACCTGGATGTCCCCGCCGCCTGTCACGTTCAACGTCCCCTTTTTGCCCTCCACGCGCAACTGGACCACGTCGCCCGGGGCCGGTCCGGCGCCGATCGTCGGCGAGACGCCGAAGATGGCGACCGTCTCCGAAGAGGTGACCGAACCCGCGGTCGACACGAGTGTAATCTCGTTGCCGTCCGCGTCGGGCGGCCGGATGTCTCCTCCCACGTACACGGAAGGGCCGCTGCTGATGGAGATGCGTGGCTGCCCGGCGGCGGGCACCAGATCGATGCCGATCGGATAGTCGGCCTTGAGCGTGTGCGTGTAAAAGTCCTTCTGGCCCGTCGTGGTGGTGGTCTTCTCGTGGTACGTCTTCTTCCGCAGCCAGCCGCCGCCCGTGGTCCAGGTTTCGTATTTGAACGAGTAGTTCTCGAACGTGCTGTCGTAGTGCCTCGCGGCGGGGTTCTGGAAATCGCTGGAGTTGTCGACGCGGAGGTACTCCCAATTCTGATCCGTCGCGTAATCGATGGCGGGCAGATACAGTTCCGCTGCCGGGGCGCCGCTCTTGTACCGATAGACCTTGTGGCCCTGATCCACGTCCCGAACTTCGGTGACTCCGGGGATGACGGAAGTGCTGGTGTTGACACGCCGTACATATTGGATCGTGTACGCCTGCCCCGCCGCGTAGACGGGCACCACGTTGGTGTCATCCGGCAGCAGCGATTCCGATTCCAGCAGAGGTGACGCGTCCAGGGCTGTGATCTCGTCGTATTTATAGCTCTTGTCCTTGGCCAGGACGTCCCAATCGAAGCCCAGGAGGTTGAAGCTGTTCTTCTCGTACTCGCGGACTTCGACTTCCGTGAACTCCTGGCCCTCGGTCCAGATGTAAACCAAGCCCGGCTGGGGCTGGTATTGCACCGTCTGGCCGGACTCGTGCGTCAGCTCCAGGGAATGGTCGCCCCAGACGATGTGAGAGATGCCGCCCAGATGGTCCGCGGGCACCTTCCTGCCGTCATACTGCTTCTCGGCGATCCGGCCTGCGCTCAGCGTGTACTCGGTCCTTTTCAGGAGCATCGTGTCGTCGATCGTGATCCTGCCTTCACGGTTCGTGGTGGTATCGATGTGGTTGAGAATCAGGCGGTAGGCGCTATCGTTCTGGATCTCGACGCCGGCGTAACCGTTGGCGGCCCGCAGCAAGCCGTTGCCCGTGCTGAGGATCTGGCCGGACAGCTTGATGTTTCCGCCGCTG
>CAYUFW010000027.1:19231-19871 GCA_964443915.1 uncultured Pirellulaceae bacterium | reverse complement strand
GAGGATGTCTTCCACGATGATGGCCTGCTGCTGGGGATCGAAATAGGCGTTGACCGGCACGCCTTCGTCTCCGAAGCTGACCCCGGTCAGCGGATGGCCGTTGTCGTCCAGCAGGCTGTGCCTCGTCGTGCCGCCATGGAAACTGCCGTCGATATGCAGCGTCACCGTCTGGACCCCGCTCTGGACACGCCCGTCGATGTTCAAGAAGCGGGCCGCGAGCGTGATGTTGCCTTGGGCCAGGATTGCCGATCGCTCCTGGTGAATGGCCGCGTCCAGGCCCGGCACGTCCGCGGCGTTGGGGTAGGTTTTCGTCTGGGGCGTGCCATTCTGCTGGACCAGGCTGTCGTACGTAATGTATTGCCGTGGGTCGGCGTTGGTGTGGAGCCAGTCGTCGCTGGTCAGATTGAAATCGCGGGCCGCGGTCAGCACCACGTTTTTCCCCCGGATCTCTCCGGAGGCAATAATGCTTCCATCTTGATTGTCGATCGTCACGTCGCCCGACTCGTTGATCACGTCGCCCACGAGGTATAGGTCCTGGCCCAGCGGCGGCAACTGCAGGTCGCCCAAGTCGTACTGGTCGGCCGAGTAGGCGTCTTGCAGTACAGAGACCTCACTGGGGGGAATGCTGGTCGTGTCGCTG
>CAYUFW010000027.1:3374-19221 GCA_964443915.1 uncultured Pirellulaceae bacterium | reverse complement strand
ATGAACTTCCCGTCCTCTTCGCTGACCAGGGTGTTGTTCACGTAGACGTTGCCCGGCTCGAAGACCGTGTACACATCGTCGATGACCGCCACGCGGCGGTTGTCCTGCACGATGGCGTCGTGAACCTGCAGCGCGAAGGGCGAACGGTTGGTGACCTCGATCCGTGCCCCTCCGTGGGTGAGCAGTTGCTTGCCGACCATCGGCCGGAACGGGGTCTCGTCGGCCCCATCGGCCTCGAGGAACACCGACCCCGGCATCGCGTACAGGCTGGGCAGCCCCACCAGCAGGGTGGACAGCTCGCGCTGCACCACGTTGGTGTCGGATTCCACCAGGCCCAGTGAGCCCAAAATGCCATCGATCTCGTGCAACCGGGCCTCATAGCGATCGATCGCATCGTCATCGCTGGCGTGACTGGCAACCCAATCCAACACGTCTTGTCGCTGGTCGAACAGGGCGTTGGTCACGCTGACGTAGGACAAGGTGGGCATCTCCAGCGCCACGGGCTTGATGACGTAGAATTTGCCTTGGAGCTCCTGGCAGAGTTGCCGGGTTACATCGCTGGAGTAGACCGGCCACTGGGCCTGTTGGTCTGCCGTTAGCGTATCACCCAAGTCCTGCCAGCGCGCGGAGTCGCCATAGTTCTCCAAATCCAGGATCAGCGAATCCGCGGCCAACTCGGCCTGCTGGTACTGGTAGTAGTGCCCCACCGTTCCGCCCTGATTGGCACCCGTGACCACTTGGACGATGGTCGCGTTGGTGACGGACATGGTCATGGTCTGCGGATCAAGGGCCGCGTACTCATAGGCCAGTTCGGGGGGCAGGTTCAGATCGGGATCCTGCTTTTCCGCGTCGGTCAGCTGCGTGCCCAGCCGCGCCGGGTCCAGCGTCGCCTGGCCGTCCAGCACCAGCGGCTCGATGTGGACCAGGATCTGGCTGTTGACGCCGGCCTCGACCACGACGTCCGGGCTCACGTTCACCTGGTTCTTGCTGGTGACCTTACTTCCGTCCACCGCCGGGGCGCCGTAGGGGATCAGCGAGATGTTCAAGACCAGTCCGTTGGTCTTGGCTCGTTTCTTCCCGCCCAACCCTTCCGGGGCCAGCAGGTTGACGTCTTTCAAGGCTTGCAGCTTGGAGCTGCCCTGGAGGTCGATCGTGTTCGTTTCCTGGATGTGAGCGATGGGCGCCGGAACGCTGACGCCGAGCATCGCGACGGTCGTGATTTCAGCGTCGGCGTAGCTGTCCAGCTGGTTCGAGACACCCTGCGCGTCGCGTCCCGCCTGGAGGCTGACCTGGCTGCCTTTGACGGTGGCGTCGTTGAGTTCGATCTGGTTCGTAGCATCCGTTTTTGCCACGGCGTTGGCTCCAGCCAGGGCAACGCCCAGCACCGCGCTGAACAAGTTCGCTCCCGCCCGGTTCCCCGTGTCGGTGCGGGTGGTGATCAGCACGTCGCCCGACTGGTTCTCCAGCGTGGCTCCGTCGATGTGCACTTTCGCCAGCGACTGCGTGTCGATCTGGGAAGTCCCGGTGGAGAGGCCGAAGCCGGACACGCCGGTGATCCGCACGTTGTCCACGGCCGTAATCTCGTTGTGGACGGCGATCTGGATGCTGCCGGGTTGGGCAAAGCTGCCCACCGCGATTACTTGGCTCCCGGAACCGATGTCTACGGCGGCCTGGAACGGAGTCTTGCCCTTGCCGATGGCAGTATGGCTCACAAGCAAGTCGAGGGCCGCGCCCGAGGCGGAGCCGCTGAGCAGGTTGTTGGCGAGGTAGTTGGGCTTGAGCCCGATGTTCTCGATGTCGTCCGCCGTATGGGTATCGGCAAACGCGTTCTTGACCAGTTGATTGCGGGCTGTGACGTAGATGGTGTCGGCCGTGACCGCGGCGTTGCGGCCGATCGCCACGTTGGCCTGGCTCGTCGCGGTGGTGCCGGTGCCGGCGCCGGTGCCCGCAGCTCCGGCCACGGTAAAGCTGTCCGCACCGGCGTCCAGGTGCTGCGGATGGTCGGAATTCAGGACGAGCGTCGTCACGGTAACCTGGGCCCCGTCACCGATGCTCGCCTGGGTAGCCTGGTCGCTGGTCACTGTCGCCACTGCGCCGGTCGCGTTGATGGTACCCGCGCCGGCCGCGATGCTCTCCGCCAGGGCATCGTCGTGGCTGGTTGCTTCGATCCGCAAGTCGTGCGCCGTCAGCTGGACGCCATTGCCCAGGTCGGCCACGACCTCGTTGACGTGGTCGCCTCGACCGAGCGAGATCGACGAGACCATCGCATTGGCGGCGGCTCCATACAGGCCCAGCGCGCCGCCGTCCGCGTCGGCTCGGGCCTGGTTGTCCGCCGTTGCCGTGACCTCGACGTCCCCCCGGGCCTGCAGCCTGGCGCCCTCGGCCGAGGCCCGGACCTGGTTGTCGATCTTGGCAGTCGCCGCGTTGCCTTGGCCGCCTCCCACCATGGCGGCGGAGACGCCGATCGACAAGGTTTTGTCCAGGTCAGCCGTCGACTCGGCCCGGATCAGAATGTTCTCCGCCGTCACGCACACCGAGCGCGGGCTGCCCTCCGTCCAGGTCTGGCCAGCATCGCTGTCCAAGTACGCCTCAATCTGGCTGCTGACCTCGTTCTGGACTACGGCCACGCCCAGGGCCGCCGCCAGCGACACCTGCCCGCCGACCGCTTCGCCGCTCAACTTGGCGTCCTCTCCCGCCAGGATCTGCACGTCGCCAGCGGCCGCCAGCGAGATGGCGCCGGTTACCGCCGAAGTCACGGCGTTGTCGACCGTATTGGCAATCCCGATCCCGCCTCCGGCCAGTCCGATCGCGCCGGTCACCGAGGCCGTCACGGCCGTCACGTCCTCGATCGTGGCCAGCGAGTGCGTCTCGATAGTAATTCCGCCGTGGGCCGTGATGGCCAGGATGTTCTCGCTGGAGATCGAGGCATTCACCTCATTCTCCATCGTGTTCTCCACATCGGAGACGCCGGCCGACAGGCCGCCCACGCTGGCCGCGACCGCGACCCCGATCGCCTCCGCCCGGGTCACCTGCGAATCGGCCTCGGCCCGGACGGTGACGTCGCCTTCTGCGGTCACGGCCGTTCCCAAGAGGTAAGACTTGACGCGGCTGCCGAATCTGCTTCTCGACTCGGCACCGGCAGCCGCCAGCGCGCCGCCGATGCCCACTGCAATCGCCACGGCGCCGGAAAAGGCGACGGTGTCGACGGTTTCGGCCGACGTGCTTTCGACCACGACGTCTCCGGCCGACTCGATCGTCGATTCCTCGACATAGGCCAGGACTTGATTTTCCAGTCCGGGGCCGCTGCCGTCGGCCCCGTAGCCGATCAGGTTGCGGGCCAGCGACCAGCCGATCGCGCCCGCCGCAGCGATCTCGCCGCCGCTGATCGCGCCGGTCGCGGCGCCGACCAGCGCGCGGATCGACGAGGTATTCCCGGCCTGGACCACCACGCTGGGCATGGGGCCCGGAGTCAGGGCCGTCGCGGTCAGATTGCTTTTCGCGACGTAGGCTTGCACCGAGTTATTGATCGCATTCGTGCCCTCGGCGCCGCCTCCGCTCAGCCCCACGCCGATGTCCGCAATGGCCACTCCTAGCGAAGCCGCCACCGACGTGGCGTCGATGTCCGCACGCTCATTCGTCTCGATCGTGATCGCCCCCCTTTCCGCCTTGACTGGGCCCGCGTTATCGATGAACGCGGCGATTTGGTTGGCGATGGTGTTGCGAGCCAGCGAGACGCCGACGGTGACCGAGATTGTGCCTCCTCCGGAAAACGAGGCCGCCAGGGAGGCGGCACCGGCATTCACATCCACCGTGGACGTATCGCCGGCCGACAGCGTGATGCTGCCGGCGGTAATCCCGCTGTCTCCGTCTCCGTCGATAAAAGCCCGTACCCGGGCGGCGACCTGGTTCTCCGCGCTCACGCCCACGCCGCTCAACCCCACCCCGGCCGTCTCGCCGCCCGTCAGGGCCATTGCGCCGGAGCCGACCCCCGACTCGATCGTGGCGTCCGAGAGCGCCGTCAAGGTCAGATCTTCTGTGGCTGCGATGCTGGTGTTAACGGTGTAGGCTTGCACTTCCAGCGGTGTGTCGTGAGACAAGTTGATCTGCTTCCAGAGGCGACTGTCGGTGTAGTCAACCGTGCTGAGCAGCACGCCGTACGTCAGATCCTTGCCGAGGTACTGGAACATATCGCCGTCGCGGACTCCGTGCAGGATCTTGACGGTATCGCCCTTCTTCAACGCCACGTTGCCGTCGTCCGTCGTGTAGTCTGCAGATTGTTCCTCCACCGTGTAGCCGATCTGGTTGCGCGACACGGCCCAGCCTGCGGAGGCGCCCACCCCGCCGCCTTGAAGACCGCCCCCTAGCGCGCCCGACGCGGAGACCACCATCGCGATCACGGAGGAGGCGTTGACGGCGTCCAGATCGACGTTCCCTGTGCCGGCCACCTGGCTGTCTTCGAGGAAGGCGTTGGTCTTGGTGAGCACGACGTTGCGCGCCTCGGCGCCCGCGCCGCTGAGCGCAAAGCCGGCTTGCCCACCCAGGGCTGCGCCCAGGGCGACCGCCACCGAGAGGGCCTCGATCGAAGTCTTGAAAACCTCCAGCCCGCGGTCGGTCTGGCCGATCACATAGGTCGTCGTGCGGTCGTTCACGGACCAGCGCTGACCCTCTTGCAGGAGCTGGATCGTAACGTCGTCGACCTGTCTCCACTGGCGCGCATCGCCGTAGTTCTCAGTGCTCAGATTGACGTTCTTGCGGCTGCTGTGGCCGATGTACTCGTACACGAAGTCCGCCAGCGATCTCACGCGCGCTCCTGGATTCAGGGTCTCCAGCAGATGGGTGGCGTCGGACGTTTTGGCGTCGAAGTCGTAGTCTGTTTCCGCCAGGTCGATCCCATGCCGGGCGAACTCGGCGCGCAACGTGCCCAGGAAGCTCACCGTGCCCGAATCATCAGGCTTCGTAGCCGCGGCGTCCAGCTGCGCGGCCGTGATCCCGGCACCCAGGGAGAACAGTTTCTGGCCGCTGGATGTCGCCGAAACGCGGACATCCCCGCCGTCGGCGGTGACGACATTGTCCGCCTGGCGGATGAAAGCCTCCACCTCGTTGCGGACCTCATTGCGGGCCAGCGCCACGCCGATGGCCAGCGCCGCACCGGTCTCGCTCTCCGAGAACACGGCGCCCAACGACGCCGAGCCCACCGTGGCGGAAATTCCGGAGCTATCATCGGCGGTGATCGTGACCGCAGCGGCCGTGACCGCGACGTTCCGCGCGGCGTCGGCGTCGACGAAGGCTTTGATCAAACTTGCGATCTTGTTCTCGGCGGTGGCCCCGGCGCCGCCCAGGTCGATCCCCAGGCCGCTGGTCCACGACAACGCGACGGAGCCCGCGCCGACGCCGGCTGCGATCGACTCGCTGGCCTGGGCGCTCAGCAACAACTCGCCGCCGAGCTCGACGTTGCCATTGGACAGGTAAGCCTGGACCTCGGACGCCTGGCACTTGCCATCCTCATCGAAGCCGATGTAGTTCCGGGCTACCGCCGCGCCGACGGCCGCCGCGCCCCCCGACTTCCCGACGCTGGCCGAGCCGGAAATGCCTGCGACCTTGGCGTCGATGGTGGACGTGTTGGTCGCTGCGATCCTGAGATCATCCACGTGGTCGCCGCCGGCGATGGTGCTGTCCGCGAGGTAGGCGTTCGTTTTGGTCAGGATGACGTTCAGGGACTCGGCCCCGCAGCCGCTCAGCGAGATCGCGGGCCCGCCGCCGGCGTACGAGACGGTCAGGGCCACCGATTTGGCTTCGTCCGTAGCCGCGGAGTCGGCCGTGATGCTGACGTCCACGGGGCCCTCATCATGCGAGGCGACCGCAGCCTTTTGGACAAAGGCTGCGGTCGTGGTGTCGATCGTATTCCTTGCCAGCGACGCTCCGATCGTGGCCGAAACGCCGACATGGGTTGCCCCCGCGACGGCGACGGCGAGCGAGCCGCCGCCGGCAGCAGCGGTCGTCGTGGATCGGTCGCTGGCCGCGAGGGTCAGGCCTGCCCCCGCCGTGACACGACCGTTGGCGGGCACCGAGGCTTCGATCTCGTTGCTGATCGTGTTGAATGCGTGGGCTCCGATACCGGACAGCGACACGGAGACGCCCTCAGTAGCAATGTTGACGGCTGGCGTGGCCGCGACCGCAGACGATTCGCTCGTGGCCGTGGATCCGGCCTGGATTTCGAGTTCGCCAGCCGCAGTCGCCGCGGCCCCGCTGACGGTCGCCGTCAGCGTGTTCGCGATCTCGTTGTTGCTGACCGCAATGCCAACCTCCAGGGAAGCCTCGGCGCCGGGATATGTCACGGACAGGCTGATCGCCGGCGTCACGGCGGTGATCTGGGACTCGTCCGTCGCCGTCACGTGGATGTCTCCGGCCCCGGTCGTGGCGACCTGGCTGCCGCCGCTAATCGAGGCCTGGATGTCGTTACCGATCTCGTTGGCCGAGCCCGCTCCCGCGCCGGCGAACAAGCCGCCGAATTGGTCTTTGGCAGTCATGGCGGCGCCGACGCTCAGCGAGATGGCTTGCGATTCGATCGTCGGTTCCGACTTGGCATCGAGCGTCACGTTGCCGCTCGCCGTCACCGCCGACCCCTGAACGCCGGCCTCGATCGAGCCGCCGCTGATCGTGTTGACCGCCGCGGCTGCCCCCCAGGCGACGGTGATGTTGGCGCCATCGCCATGCTTCTTTTCAATGCTGGCGGCCACTCCGCCGGCGTTGGCTTCGACGCGGGATGTGTCCCTGGCGGTCAGCTCCACGGCACCGCCGCCGATAGTGGTGACGGTGCAGCTTCGGATGGTCGCTGCGACGGTGGGCGTGATCGTGTTATTCGACCCTGCGCCGGCGCCGCTGCCCTCCAGGCCGCGACCTTGGCCGTCCGCGAATGCCAGGGCACCGGCCCAGGTGAGAGCGGAAACTTTCGACGTCGACTTGGCATTCAGACGGACCAGGGCGGCGCCGGCGACCACCGAATCGTTGAGGTAAGCCTGGACCGTGGGCGTCAACTCGTTGATCGCAGCCGAGGCCCCGAACGCCACGGCCCCCGCATAATCGGCGGCGTCCTCCTCGGCTCTCGAACCGGCAATCCCCACTCCGCCACCGTCGCCAGAAACCGTCGATGCGTCCGTGGCACTCAGCTTCAAGTTGGCCAGGTTCTGCAGCACCGAGCGGTCCACGTAAGCCCGCACGGTGTTCTCGATCCTGTTCCAGGAAAAAGAGCCGGCAATCGCCAGGCTGCCGCCGATGGGACTGCCGTTCAGAGGGGCGCTGCGGGACAGAGCCCCTGCGACTCCAGCGGAAATCGCAAGGACCAGACCCGTGAATTTCGCCTCCAGCGTGACATCCTCGGCTTGTTCGAGGTCCACTCCGGCAACGAAGGCTTCGGTCGTCAGTTGCAGGTCGTTCCAGCTGAATGATCCCGCCAGAGCCGCGCCGTCCTTGCGCGGGTCCTTCAGCTTGCCCGAGATCGCCGCGGCCCCGGTCATCGCGCTGATATGGGTGTCATCATGGGCTTCGAGGGCAAGGCCGCCGGTGATGATTTGACAGCTGGACCGCCCATCGTCAGGGACGTTGATATAGGCTGCGGTGGTCTCCTTGACCCGGTTTACGGCGGCGTCTCCCGCCAGGCCCACGCCGCTATTCGCCTGCACGGGGCCAGCATCTGCATGTTCGGGGGGCGGCGAACTGGCGGGAACGTTCGAGACCCAGGAGCCGGCTAGGCCGAAGCCCCAGAGGTTTCCCGTCGATTTGGCATGGAGCGTCAACGAGCTGACGTCGAACACGGTGTCCGCAGGGCCGCTCGAAACGCCATCCTCGTCGCGCCGGCGGCCGACCAGGGCCAAGGTCGTGCGGTCGACGTCCAGCCAGCTGACGCCCGCGCCGAGTCCCAACTGAGAGGCCAGCTGGGCGGAACCTGCGATGCTCGTGTGCGTCGTCTGGTCCACGGCCTCGACGTCCACCGGCCCCCCAGTCACCTGCACGCCGTCGGCCAATTGCGCGATCGTGTGGCTGGTCTGGTTGGCCCACACGACGCTCCCGCTGACGCCGATCTTGCCCGAGTCGCCGCCCGCCTGGGCGAATTCCAGAGACCAGATGTCCTGTTTCGCCTTGACGTTCAGGCCGCCATTGCGGCCGCTATGGACCGACGCACCGGAGTCGACCAGGGCGGTGGTCTGGTTGTCCATGAGCTGCAGGATTGCAGATCCGCCCACGCCATAGGCGGCCGACTTGTTGCCAAACAACGAGAAGAAATTGCCATACTTCGACAAGGACGTCCACGGATCCTTCGCCGTCCAGGCCGATTTCAAACCGTGGAACGTGACGAACAAATACATGATCCCGGCGGCGCTGACCAACTCCATTCCCGTCTTGGCCGTCACGGCCACTTCTTGCTCATCGTTCTGCAACTCCTCCGTCTGGTTCAGCTTCGCACCACCATGCACGATCGCCTGGGAGTGATTCGTGTACTGGGTGAAACCGAAGGAGGCGGAAACACTCGTGGTGGGAAGTTGCTTCGCCTCTGCGGCCAGCGAGGAACTGGCCGCCCAGACGTTCATGATCCTCGTCAAGCCCAGCGAGCCGTCCAGGAACGCTGCCAGGTTCTTGACCACCTCATGCTCGTCGGTGTGGCCCCAGAAACTGTAGAACGGCACCAGCTCGAGCGGCTCGACCAGCAGCGGGTATTCCAGGTCCGTCGAGACTTCGAGTCGCTCCGCGGCGTCGATCGAGGGGCCGGGCTCGCCTTCCTGGCCCACGATCGACTCGATCTCGTTGCCGTAGAAGCCTAACGCCACCGCGACTCCGCAGCCGAACTTCCTGGCATTCTCGTGCGTGGCGTTTTTCGCGGCATCGCCCGTCTTGGTCGTGCCGCCAAAATAGACGTTGCCCTGGGCCGACACTTGAGCCTTCTGGTCCGCCTCGCTGCGCTGCACGAAATCCCAGCCCGAATCGATGTCTGCCGTGGGGCCAAGCTGCGCGGTGACCGTATGCCGGAACCAATTCACGCTCACCCCTCCGGCAGCACTGAACAGGTCCAAGGTCGAGCCCGTGAAATCAAAGAACTCGTCGCCCTTCCCTTGGAGCCAATGATCCGGACGCTCGAACTTCTTCGCCAGCCCTCCAAAGAAGTGGTGGACCACGGGGATCCTGCCGAGCAGAGCACTCTGCACCTCGGGCTTGGTCAACAGGTCCGTCCAGGTCGGCTCGCCGCCGATCCCGGCGCCGGAATTGGCCCGGTTGTCGGCTTGCATCTCGGCCTGCACCAGGATGCCCGATTCCTCGTCGGCTCCCCTGAACTCCTGCTGCGTACCCGTGGCCAGGCTGGGATCCAAGGAAATCGGCGCCGCGGCGAAAGCGTCCTGTTGCGAAGCGGCCAGCCGAAAATGGTCTGCATCGAGGACGATTGCAAAGTAGATGCCGCTATTGAGCAGGCCGCGGAGGGCCGGATCGTGCAGCGTCACTGTCGAGGCACGCTGCAAGCCGTGCCGGGCACCCGTCGCCCCGCCGGACAGGTCCAAGCCGAAGCCTTGCTGGGCGTCGGCATCCGTGCCCGCCAGCCGGATGGTGTCTTCGTCCACCACGATCGCGATGTACTCCAGGCCGTCAGACAGCCCGCCCAACTCCGTTCCGCCGCCCGCGAGATAGGTCAACTTGTCGCCCGTTGCCAGATGATGCTTGGGCAGCCGAATCGTATCCGCGGCCGTGTCGAGTGCCGGCACGAGCGTCGGGTCGAACGAAATCAGCCGGTTAGGGAAGTCGGGGAGATCCACCTCCGGGATCACCTCCAGCACGTGCAAGCCCGTGCCCAGCGTGGCGCCGCCGCTCAGGAAAATCGCAGTGCCGCTCTGCGCACGTTCCCGATCCGTCGCCAACTGAATGTGGCTGTCATCAACGCGGATCGCGAAGAACACCGTGCGGTCCTTCAGGCCGCCGATCGGCGTGCCGCTGCTGGCATGATAGCGGACAGGATCCCCGGTCTGGAGGCCGTGATTCGGCAATTCGAGCGTGTGCAGCGTCGCGTCGACCACGGCGGCGGTGCGCGTGGGATCGAACGTGGAAACGATCGTGTCGCGCTCCAGCCCGTGCGTGGTTCCGCTGCCGGCCGAACGCAGATCGACCCACACGCCGGCAGAGGCATCCTGCAACGTGTTGGCCAGCCGGATCGTATGGCCGTCCAGGCGAATGGCGTAGTAGTCATGGCCGTCTGCCAGCGGCTCGACGGGTTGCTCACCTCTCGAACGGTACGTAATCTTTTCGCCCGTTTCGAGGCCGTGATTGGGCGAGGTGATCAGGTCACCGAGTAAATCGAGCGCGCTGGTCGTGAACCGGTGGCTGGCGCCGCTGGCGCCCTCCCTCAGGTCGAGCGCTGCGCCCGCCAAGGCATCGTCCCGCGAGGCGGCCAGTTGAAACGCGTTTTCGGATACCGGGATGGCAAAATAGTCCGTGCCGTCGCGCAGCCCGCCAATGGGACTTCCGCCGCCGGATGCGTACGCCACGCGCTGGCCGGCCACGAAATGGTGCGGGCCTTCCAGAACCAGCGTGTCGGTGACCACATCCACAGCCGGCTCGGCCACCGTCCCGGTCGGATCAAAGGCGATCGCCCGCGGCGTGGCGATCGTCGTCAGGCTGTGGGCGCCGTTGACAAGCGTGGCTCCCGCCTCGAAGTTGATCGCCACCGCGTTGGCCGCATCCGCCGCGGTTCGAGCCAGCTGAAGATAGCGATCGTCGACCTTGATCACGAAGTAATGACTGCCGTCCGCCAGGTTGCCGATCGCCAAACCTCCTGACGTCCGGTACATGACCTCGTCTCCGGTCGACAAGCCGTGATTGACCAGGGCGATCGTGTCCGTGGAGACATTGACGACCCGCTCGTTCTGATCAACGGTCCCGGCGGGGTCCATGGTCTTGGTCGCGCTCGTCGGATTGAAAACGGTTGTGCGGCTGATCGCCTTCTGAACGGCCGGCTGATTCGGATCGGTACCGTAGACCAGCGGATCGCCCGTCGAGAAGCCGTGGCTGGGGATGGTAAAGGTATCGGTGGGGCTGTCGAAGTCGGCACTCGGCGAGAAGGGTTTCGTCGCCTCGTTGTAGGCCAGCAGGTGAGACGTCCCGGTAACCAGATCCAGTCCGGTGACCGAGTCCTTCAGCCACAGCTGGATGGGGACCGGCGGCGTGGCCAGCGCAGCCTCCCGGCTGGCCGCCAATTGGAAGGAATTCTGATCGATCGGGATGGCGTAGTACGCGGTCTGATCTGCCAGCCCACCCATGGGCTCGCCGATCACCTCGTCACGGTCGCCGTCGTGGTCGACATCGTCCTGGTCCTGGAAGGCCCAAACGGCATAGTCCAGCTGCTGGCCGGCGGTGAATCCGTGTCCGGGCAAGGTGATCATGCTGGTGCTCGGATCGACGTCGGTCTGGGGATTGATGGTGGCCGCCTGCCGGCGCGAGAACGACTGGGTCGATTGGGAGCTGACTCCCACGCTGTCGATGTCCAGCGGTTCCGCACGGGCCAGCTGGATCGTGTTTGCGTCGAGGACCATCACCCGCAGCTTCTCGCCGTCGACCAGGCCGCCTATGGGTTCCAGCGGCGTGTGCTGCTTGTCGTCGGGGTCGCGTGCGAAGTACTGGACGATCTGCCCGTCGCGGAAACCGTGGTGGGGGATCCTGATCTGGCTGCCGCTGACGTTGGCCAGGACCAGGTCGCGAGCGACCTCGGCGCCTCCGGCCTGGATGCGGCCATCCACCTGGGAACGGATGTCACTCGTGTCGTACGCCACGGAGGCGCTGAAGCCGCCGGAACCGTCCTGGTAGGTTGTCGCCGCGGACGCCGCCAGGTTCTCGATCTCGCCCTGCGAGCAAATCGCCACGTTGCCTCCGGCGGTGACGCTGGCATGCTCGCCGATCGTCGTCCGCGAGGTCGAATCGGAATAGGTCGCCGCGAAGGACATCACGATGTCGTCCGGGTTGGCTGGCGACCCCTGGGGGTTGGGTGACAAGATGCCCGTCGTTTGGATGTTCGAGGTGGTGCGGGCGATGACTTCTGCCTTGGTCTTCACTTCACTGCTGAGTTCCACACTGCCACCTGCCACGATCTCCGACTCGCCCTGCAGCGTGGTCTTGGCGATGCTCCTAGCCTGGCTGTATCCCGCGCTGAAGTGATGCTGAACCTCCAATGCCTCGGCATAGGCCGCCACGGCTTCCGTCGAAGCGTCGACGGCCGTCGCGGAACGCAGCGTGACGTTGCCTTCGCTTTCCACGTCCACATCCGTCAGGGTCACGGTGGCCTTCGCGCCGCGAATCATCACGGCCACGGGGATTACCGGCAAGACCTCGTCGGCCAGGAGTTGGACGAGCGGTTCGATCAGATTGTCGTTCAGCGCGGTCACCCATTCCGGCTGGTCGTCCAGCACGCCCTTGTCCTCGGATTCGGCCACCACCGACACCGACTCGCCCTGGAGCGAGGCATGGCCGATGGAGACGTCAACGCTGAAATCCGTGTACCCAAACACGCGTTTGGGAAACGAGATGTCGTTCCTGAGCGAGCCTTCGATTTCGATCTCGCCGCCGCGGATCTCGGCTTCCTGCGGTTCCTGGCCGTCATCCGCGGAGACGCTGCCGATCGTGATGGAAAGGTCTTTCCACCAATTGACCTGCGGGATCACCGGCATGCCCACCGTCAGACCGTGGACCTTCAGGCTGATCTGGCCCGGATGAAACGGGCTGGCTTCCTCCACGTGGGCCAGCAGGCGGCTGTCCGACTCGATGTTGATGTGGTACGCGGAAACGATGATGTCGCCGGAATCAGCCGTGGAAACCGCCCCGGCCGGGTCCCCGGAAGCAATGTGGCGCGTCGACAAGGTCGCCTGGCTACTGACCGTAAAGCTATGCGACTCGACATCCAGACCGTTGGCGGCCGTCAGCTGCCCCGCGACCTTAACGGTTTCGATATCTCGCGTCTTGATCTTCGCGCCGCTCAGATCGAGAGTCGCGAAACTTACGGAATCGTCAAGGTTAGGGCCCCCTTTGACCTCCAGCATGTCGCTGATGTCAGCCAACCGCGCATAAACCGTGTCGTCGATCTTCGTGAGCCCTCCTCCCTTGGTTTCAATCCCGTTCGAATCGGTGACCGCGAGCGACTGTCCGTCGCTGGAAGTGGAAAACGTCAATTCGGACTTCAGCGTGCCGGCTTCGACAAGCAGTTTGCCGGAGGACAGCGAAACCGTCGACGAGAGCAGTAGACGCGGCTCCAGGCTTTCCATCACCAGACGCCGGCGACAACTATCCGGTTGCTGGCGGCGCCGGTGTTTCCGATGCGAGGAAGGCAAGTTTCGGGATTTGCGTCGGGGGTGATTCATCGCGTCTCTCTTCTGAGTAGGGGCCAAAGCTAATTAGGCGCTGAATGCAGGCTCAGGCAGCAGTCCTCGGTTGGCGATTAGTGCCTTGTGGCCAAGGCGCATAATGAAGCGAAATCCATTGGACAGTCAAGCATTGCTCCAGTCAAACGGAAAACGCAAAGCGGGGAGCCGAATGCGCTGTGCGCAGCTCCGTGCTGGAAAAGACCGACTATAGACAGTCAAGGGCGAATGCGGAAGGTTTTTGAGATTGGTCATATTTCGATTTGATGCGCGGTGGGGTTTGCCCTCGGAACGTGAGACTCCCGGCGGATTAGGCGTTGGGATGTTGCTTGCAGGATCGGACGGTGCTCTTGGGCGGGCGTTTGGTGAAAGGGCGATCAGCCGTGTCCGGGCAACCCACAGCGTGCCACGTTCGAAGCACGGCACGGTGCGTTCGATGCGGTCGAGCCGCCAACAGGAAAGGCCGTGGCGATCGGCGGCCAAGGCCAGAAACAGATACAGGCCCATGTCCGCCGGTTCCAGCCGTTCGAAGAATCCCTCGCTGCAGAGGCGATGGTCGATCCAGGCGAACGAGGCAGGTATTTGGCGAACTCGTTGCGGCACGAGTAACCGTCAGCGCCGGGGTTAAGTCCCCGCAGCCTTCCACATTCCGATGCAGGACGCCAATGCCGGCGCCGCCGTGACGGCAAATCGTTCCCGCGGGGCGACTGAGGAGCGTCACGCGGCCGCGAACGTCCGCTGATAAAGTGCGGCTGGATGTGGAGCTGACGGTGTCGGAAATCAAACGCGTTTCGGCGAGCAAGTTGCCAGCCACCGACGGCGCCGAGCCATTGACGTTGGAAGTCCCGGAGGTCTGGGAGGCGAGGATCCAGTCGACCGTCGAATTGTCGGTGGGCCAGACGCTGCTGCTGAACGGCCCGGAGTTGCGGCAGAAGGGCAAGAGTCCGCAACCGATTTTGGTCGCAGTGCGCGTCGTCGGCCTTCCTGCAAGTCGGCGAGAGACAACGGATACACCGTTGCACCGCGGAATCGGCGCTATTACCCGCCCAATCGCCGTAGCCAGACCAGCGGCGTGACGGCGTTCGCGCCGAGGGCGGACACAGTCGACCCCTGGGACGACCGGGGCATCCGGGCCGTGAACCTGGACCTGCGGCTGTGCGTCTTGAAGAACCATTCCTGAACGCCGATACTGGTAACGGCCGTTGCGACAAACCGGGTGCTGGCCCGCTGGCCGGCGGAGGTGGTGGGCAAGCTGCGCCGTGCCGAAGGCGACCCGGAGGCGAGCGCGCTGGCCGGTCGCCCGGTGCGGCTGCGCTTCGTCATGCGTGACGCGCGCCTCTATTCGTTCCAGTTCGTGCCGTGAGGGGCCGCTCAGGGAAGCGGGGCGACGGAGACTTTCGAACACACTAACATGGGCGTCACCAGTTTCAGGACGGTGTAGGAGGACCGCAGCCAACCTACGAAAACGCGTGCTGGAGAAGGGCATGACCGACTCAGAAAGACCCCACGAAGGCGAACTCATCTTGTACCAGACCCCGGAGGGAACGGTCTGGATCGAGGTGCTCTATGAATCCGAAACGTTCTGGCTCAACCAGAAGAAGATCGCCGAGCTTTTCGGCGTCGACCCACGGACCGTAAGTGAGCACCTGCGAAACATTTACGCATCCGGAGAACTGGCGCAACGGGCAACTCTCCGGAAAATCCGGAGAGTTCAAAAGGAAGGCAACCGCGAGGTCAGCCGGGAGATCGACTTCTACAACCTGGATGCGATCATTTCGGTCGGTTACCGCGTCAACAGCACCCAGGCGACCCGGTTCCGCATTTGGGCCACGCAGACCCTACGGGAATTCGTCATCAAGGGGTTCGTGCTCGACGACGAGCGGCTGAAGCTGAACAAACGCTTCGGCAAAGACTACTTCGACGAACTCCTGGAGCGGATCCGCGAAATCCGGGCCAGCGAGCGGCGATTCTACCTGAAGATCACCGACATCTACGAGCAGTGCAGCATCGATTACGACCCGACCGCAGAAATCACCAAGACCTTCTTCAAGACCGTCCAAAACAAGCTCCATTGGGCCGTGACCGGCAGGACGGGGGCCGAAATCATCGCCGCGCGGGCCGACGCCACGAAATCGACGATGGGCTTGACGACATGGAAGAACGCCCCTCACGGTAAGATTCTCAAGAGCGACATGGCGATTGCCAAGAATTACTTGATCGAACAGGAGATCAAGGAACTGGAACGGATCGTCACCATGTACCTGGACTACGCCGAGAACCAGGCGGCTCGGCAGATCCCGATGCGCATGGCCGACTGGGTCGCCAGGCTGGATGCGTTCCTCCAGTTCAACGAATACGAAGTGCTGACCAACGCCGGGTCCGTCTCGGCCGAGGTCGCCAGGCGCTTGGGGGAGGAACAGTACGCCACGTTTCGCGTCCAGCAAGACCAGCGCTTCGAGAGCGAC
>CAYUFW010000027.1:0-3320 GCA_964443915.1 uncultured Pirellulaceae bacterium | reverse complement strand
AACGCCGCAGCCTGAGCCGTGGCAATACGATTGTTGATGGCTTGGCTCCCCGATCCGGTGCTTGGACCTGCGCAGATCATGCGTGTACCGATTCTCTGGCCTGTCCCGTTTCCCTGGCCAATCATAAGTTCGGCTGGTAGGCGACTCGGACGATTTCCTTGGCCTGCACAACCAGCGCATTCACCATTTCAATACCATCGACCCCCACTGGGACATCGAGCGGTATCCAGATATGTCCGCCGCTCCGGACTCCATCACCGGGCAGTACCTCAAAGGGGTTCGCAGAATTGAAGTGCCATCTGCCAGAAGGACGCCCAACGGAAAATATCTGACCATTCGCGGCGCGAGGTGAGATGCCTCGAGCCGGTCGCGGATGTCACGAAAGTAGCCCGTGGTCTTGTTGAATCGCAGCCAAATGGGACTGACGTTTCCATCGAACGGATCACGCACACCGATGCTGAAGCAGGACTCAGTTTCTCCCGGCGGCTGGCAAACATAGCGACGGGTGTAACCCTTCGGCTCCAGACCCTGAGAAGCCTGTTCCGGTGGGGCGACGCCCATGGGCAAGACATTGTGGTGCGTCGTGAGGCGGCGGGTGACTTGTTCGACCAGTCTTACGTAGTCTTTTTCGCGTTTGCGCCACTCGGCGAGTTCTTCAGGCCCCGCCCGCGGCTGGATGTAACCGCCGCTGAGAACCCTGTACATCGCTTCGAACTGTTCGAACTCACTGCGAAATCGTCCAGACTCGATCCCTCCGAGTTTGGCCAAGACGTCATCCCAAGAGACAACCGCGATGGATACGTTGGGGTATTTCTTGGGCTGCCGCGGGCTGGGGCCGAACGGTTCGAATACCTCAGCGACGATGTCCGTCGCCTCCTTGGTCCGGCGACGCGGGACCAGGACCAGGAACGCACTCTCGGGCGACCGACTCTGAAGATCGCTGACATAGGATTCGAGTTGGCCTGGATCGAGGGCAGCCCCCAGCTTGGCCTCGATCTTCACCATCGGGACGCGATCGGTCGTGCATGCCTCCAGATCCGGCTTCCCTCCGTCGAGTTCGTTATGCGCTTCGGCACGCCAAGTCAGGCTGTCACCGATCCTGACGCCTGTCGCGGCAGCGATTTGGTCGGCCAACGCCGACTGTGCCTCACGATACTCGCGGAGGAGGTAGGCAAGGCCCTGTGTGCACAGGACCTCTCCCTGTTTTGAAAACGAGGCAAACTGCGAGAGATGACCCAGAAGTGTTTCCATTGCGATTCCTTATGTGGCTTTCCACGGCTGAGGAGCGTCCACGCGCGCCCGGTTGATGACGGTGGTCTCCGCAACCGGCCAACCCATCGTCCAATACTTGAACTCGTCGATTACCCAGTAGATGTGTCTCACTCTGTAGAAGAAGTCGGCGTAGCCAAATCGTCGGACAAAAATCGTGAACTGGTCGAAGTCTCGGTTCGCCTGCCCGCCGACTTCCCACTCACGGACGGTGTACTCGTGCGGAGCCGTCGTCTGGTACGTGATCGCCTCGCGCCACCTCCTTCGTGCGATGAACTTCCTCGCCCACGCGCATTCATCCGCGGTAGGCGCTTCAAGCAACTCGGGCAGATCGAGTTTGCCCTCGTGGAGTGGATCGCCGTTGACCCCGCAGCCTACGATAGGAAGTGATCGCATTTTCCCAGCCAATTCCGTTTTGACGAATTGGTTTCTTATTGCAGTCGCCCCCAGTCGCTGGTCGCCAACGGGGCAGGCACGTTCGAAACCCTGGCGACCCGAATGCAAATCTCGCCCCGATTGTGCACCCGATCGTCGTTCGCAGCATGGGGCTATTCACGGATTTTTTCCTGGGCACGCAGGCACGGATGGTGATGCAACACGCCTCGCGCCTCCACGCCGTCTGAGCCCATGCGTTCCGCGTGGCACGTGGCACGATTGACATGGCTTCGTCGGGCGGCAAAACTCAGCCTTATCAGGCTGCCGTCGCGGGGTCCCGGCGGCCCTGCGGGAAGGCCCCGACCCCGAACATCGAAACCTTGCACGAAAGGCGTACCCATGAGTCCCTGGACGAACATTTCCCGCCGGAGTTTCTTGCACACCTCGGCCTGCGCTGCGTTGGGCGCGATGGCGGCGCGACCGGT
Source organism: uncultured Pirellulaceae bacterium (assembly GCA_964443915.1). GTDB lineage: Bacteria > Planctomycetota > Planctomycetia > Pirellulales > Pirellulaceae > Anammoximicrobium. The sequence continues at coordinate 1,191 of CAYUFW010000027.1, read as the reverse complement.
GCGGGCCGCTGCGCCCGGTGGCCTGCAGATTCTGGAGCCGATGGACGGGGCCGTGATGCACGCCCGCTTGGGCCGCACCGTGCCCGGCGGGCTGGAAGTGGAGATCCGCGGCCGCGCGCCGCAGGGCGCCGAGGTGCTGGTGCAAGGGCGGCCGGCCAGCCGCGACGGCGAGACGTTTCGCGGCACGGCGGTGCTGCGCGAGCGGGAAACGGAGGTCGTCGCCACGGCCGGTTCGGGCAGCGATCGCCACGAGGCGAAGGTCCGCCTGGTCTGGGACCGCCACTCGCAGAAGCGCTATCGGTTCGTGATCGACGACAATAGTTTCTTCTTGCGCGACATCACGCAGAAGGGCTACCCGTCGCTGTTCGATTGTTTTTACTTGAAGATGCTCAAGGACCTGAACGCCAAGTACGGGGCGCGCTTCACGCTGAACATCTACTACACGACCGGCGACGACTGGAACCTGTCGCAGTTTCCGGACAAGTACCGCGGCGAGTGGGAGGCGAATGCGGATTGGCTGCGATTGGCCTTTCACGCCTATGCCAATGAGCCGTCGAATCCTTACCGGGACGCGCCCGTGGAAAAACTGCTGGCCGACCTGGACCTGATCAACGCCCAGATCCACCGCTTTGCCGGGCCGAAGACGTTCAGCCCGGTCGCAGTCGTCCACTGGGGCATGACGCGGCCCGAGGCCTGGAAGCCGTTGTACGACCGGGGCTCGCGGGTGCTGGGCGGCTATTTCCGGAAGTCGGCGCAGGGCGAGTGGCAAGTCAACTACCGCATGGACGATGTCCGCTCGGAGTGGCTGTCACGGCACGACCTGCTCAAGGACTTCGCCAGCGGAATGATCTTCTCCAGGGTGGACATGGTGGTCAACAATACGCCGCTGGACAAGATCGTGCCCACGCTGGAAGCAGTCGTGGCTGATCCCTGTCAGGGCGAAATCGTCGATTTGCTCACCCACGAGCAGTACTTCTGGCCGTTCTACCAGGTGTATTTGCCGGACCATGCCCAACGCCTGGACCGGGTGATCGGGTTCCTGACCGAACGCGGCTACAAACCGGTTTTCTTGCAGGACGGCTTCCTGGGCGGCCCGGCCGATTTCGCTCCGCCGGGTAAGGCATCATGATCAACCGCCAATGACCCTTAACGCGGGCCGACGCCCGCAACCCATTTGGCGAGCGGGGTGGC
>CAYUFW010000026.1:37548-44203 GCA_964443915.1 uncultured Pirellulaceae bacterium | reverse complement strand
TTGGGGCAGGATCGACAAGGAATTCGACATCGCCCACCGCCGCTTCGGCCGCCGTCTGGCGGTCAACTTTGCCGACGCGCCGGGGGACTTGGCGATCGACGGCCAGAATTGGACGTACCCCAAGGACTATGCCGAATATCACGAGGCGGTACGGACTTACACCACACACTTGATCGAGCGTTACGGCGACGCGTGCCTGGACTTCGTCTGGAGCGTGTTCAACGAGCCCGACCTGGCCGCCGCATTTTGGCGCAGCGGCGACTGGAACGAACTGCAGAGATTTTACGATTACACGGTGGACGGAATCCTCCGCGCCTTTGAAGATCACGGCTACGATTCCGAGCGGGTCTTTGTGGGCGGACTGGAGATCGGCGCGATCTTCGGCACGCACATCGAGGGTCCGATCCTGAAGATCTTCCTGAACCACTGCTCCCCGACCGCCGAGTGTGCCGGCGAGCTGCCGCTGAACGCGGCCGTAGCGGATTCGCGACTGGATGGCAAACGCTCGCGGCGTGTCGAGACACTGTGCCGCGCCCACGGCGGCAAGGGCAGCCCCTGCGATTTCGTTTCGGTCCACAGTTACAACGCGGCGGCGGTGACGGCCGCCAAGTTGATCCGCGCCAAGCAACTCGCGCTGGAAACGGACGCCGAGTTCTACGCCGATCTGTGGGTGAATTGCTTTGAGTCGTGTCCGGACTGGTCCCCGCCGCCGGACGTCGCCGCCGCCGACAGTTACCTGGGCAACGGCTATTTCCCCACCTGGTGCGCCGACGTGGCGCGGCGGCTCTTGGCCCAGGCGGCGCGGGATCCACGGTTCGCGTACGGCGAGTCGATCCTCACGCTTTGGCCCTGGCCCAACAGCAATTTCGGCGGCCACAACAACGATGTGCGGATGATCACCGTGGATGAAAACGGCGACGGCCGGAAGGACCGCGACGAGGCGGTAGCCATGCCGATCCTGAATTTCCTGGGCTTGCTCGCGACGATGGGGGACCGCTACTGGGCATTGTCCGAACAAACGGTCGGCGGCCACGTCGTGTCCGGTTTTGCCGCGAAGGCGGACGAGTCGCTGTGCGTGCTGTTGTACTCACACCAGCCGCTGGACACCCAGTCCCGCTCGCAGGCCGCCTTTGACGTGACGCTGGACTTGACCGCGGTGCCGTGGCGGAACGTCCACGTCAGCCAGTACCGCTTCGACCAGGACCATAACTCGTATTTCCGCTTGGGCCGCGAGCTGCGCGACCGGCCAGCGGGCGACGGCAAGGTGCGAGCGCCGCGCGCGGACGAAGTCGAGCGGCTGATCGCGGATCTGGCCGGCGGCGACCGGGCGGCACAGCTCGCGGCCGTGCGCCGGGCGGCCACGTTCAGCGAATTGCCGCAAGATCTGATCGCCGCCACTTTCCAACTGCACGAGAAGACGCAAGACGCCGAGGTGCGTACCGCCATCGAGGGGGCGGGGCGCCGGATGCTGACTGGCCAGCAGTGCTACACTCCCGACGAAGTGGCGCGCGTCAAGGAACTGTCGCAACTGCGGCTGACGAGCGAGTCCAATCACGCGGTGGCCGTCGACGGCACGTTGCGCTTGCCCGCGACCGTCGCCGCCAACGGAGCCAATTTCCTCGTGATCGGGACGCCGCAACCGTAGCGGCAAACGTAATGATCCGCGGGACAAGCCCGCGCATCCGCGGCGTCGCCCCAGGCGTCACTCCAGCGTGGGCCGGGCGGTTTCGCCGCGGAGGTTGTCTATGAAGTACCGGTGCATGAGTCTCCAAGTCTTTGTAGGACGGAATGCCGTTCCTTCCCGGAGGGTTTGCGAAACCGTCCTACGTGGGAACTCATGACGGGGTACTTACTGCCACAGGAACACTCACGCATGGATAATGCCATCGTTATCGTCGTCGACCGCCTCGGGGCGGGCTACGTGGGGCCGTATGGGAATACGTGGATCGAGACGCCCAACTGCAACCGCCTCGCGGCCCAGTCGGTGCTGTTCGAGTTTGCCCTGGCGGACGCCGTCGATCTGCCGACGGTGTACCGTTCCTACTGGCAAGGACGGCACGCCATGTCGCCCGGCCAGCCGGTCCGCAGCTTGCCGGAGATAGCGGCCGGCTGCGGAGTTCACGGCGCGCTGGTGACCGACGACCCGCAACTGGTCGAGCTGCCTGGGGCAACGGGGTTTGCGGATCAGGTCGTGTTGACTTCGCCGCTTGTGGAACAGCCGGCGGCCGAGGTCGTGCAGACGCAGATGGCCCAACTGTTCGCGGCAGCGGCCCACTGGCTGCAAGGCGCGTCCGAACCGTTCTTGCTCTGGATCCACGCCCGCGGCATGGCTGGCGCTTGGGACGCGCCGCTGGAGTTCCGCAACCAGTTCGCGGATGAAGACGATCCGCTGCCGCCGGATCTCGTCGCCCCGCCGGTGAAACGATTCGGCACGTCGTTTGACCCGGACGAAGTGCTGGGTTACCTGCACGCCTATGCGGGGCAAGTCGCCCTGTTAGACGATTGCTTGGGCGCTTTCTTGGAGACGGCCCAGGCGACGGCTGGCTGGCAGCGGACGTTGCTGGCACTGACGGCGCCGCGCGGCTATCCGCTAGGGGAGCATCATTGCGTGGGTGCCAGCGACGACGTGGTGTACGGGGAACAGGTCCACGTGCCCTGCCTGATCCGTCTGCCGCAGGACCGGTCGGCCTCGGTGCGCTGTCACGAACTGGTGCAACCGCCTGATCTGTGTGCCAGCTTGTCCGACGCCTTTCAGCTAGCTGCGGACGCAGAGCCGCGTTGGGGTCAAAGCCTGTTGCCGCTAGCAAGCCCCGAACCGCCGCCGTGGCGCGATCGAGTTGCGACCATCGCGCCAGCGGCCCTGGCGCTGCGGACGCCCGCTTGGCTGCTGATCCGACGGCACGACGGGCGGCGGGAGTTGTTCGCCAAACCGGACGACCGCTGGGAGGCCAACGAGGTCGCCAGCCGCTGTCCGGACGCCGTCGAACAGCTGGATGCCGCCCTTGATGAGTTCCAGCGGGCAGCCCAGTCAGCCCATCCTGCTCAGCTGTCGCCGTTATCGCCGCTGCTTCTGGAAGGGACGGGTTAAATTGGGGTAGTTTCGATTTGCCGGGCGTGTTTATAATCCCGCGCTTCTTTCCGCCAACGACACCATGATGTTCGGACAAGGACGTCCGTTCATGGCAGAACGACTGCCAATACAAAGGATCGGATACGAGCGCCGCGGGTCTGGCAGCCGTTGGTCGCGTGCGATTCTGTTCTGCGCGGGGTTGCTGTTCGTCCTGCCGGCTGCCGGCCAGGACCTGGACGTGCGGATTTGGGTGGCCTGGGGTGGCGGCGCCGCGCGTCGCTGGTCCGGCGAGATCCGCGTCGAGAACGGTCCTACACAGCCCGTTCTGGCCAGTTGCATTCGCGAGCTTGAGCCCGTGGGTCTGTCGCCCGACGAATCCGGCTCGATGCACGTTGACGGCGATGCGGTCGTCGTAGTTCCTGGGGTGCCGCGCACGTACGACGCCGTACGGATGCGAGTCACCGCGGCCCGCACGGCCGAGTTGTCCGTCTTCCTATCTGCCGAGGGTCAGTCCGACGCCGGTCAACGCGTGCTCATCCCGCTGGACAGACTTCTGACGGAGCCGTACACGTCGATCCTGGACGGGCGGGGTAACCGCCTGTTGGTTCGCCGCGATCCGGGGGACGAACTGCAGGTCCGCTTCGATCGCGACTCGCTGGTCTTCAACGCGGGAGAGACGTTCGACTTTCGCGTCGTCCCCAATTCGGTCAACGGCATCGCGGCCGACGATCCGCTGGTCTGCACGGTCCGGTTGCAGCCGGCCCGCGGCGACGACAAGTTGTGGGAGGAGAGCCGCGACGCGCGAGCCGGGCCGGACGGCAAGCCGTCCGAAATCGGTCCCTTCACGCTCACGTTGCCCGGGCAAGAGGGCGTCTATGATGTGCACTTCACGCTCGGCAAGCGGCGGCTGCCGACGCGTTTTGCGCCGGCCAAGGACTTGTGCCAGCGGATCGTCCAGTTGGTTGTCGTTCAACCTCAGCCAGCTCCGCCAGCCGGCGCGTCCTGGCAAGTCGTGGCCGAGACCCAGCCCCAGGCCGACACCGGTTCGCCGCCGAACAAGGGCGGCATCGCCAGCGGGCACGTCGGCGGCTCGACCAGCCGGCTCTGGAAATCGCTCCCCAAGCTGCCGCATTGGAAATGGCTGCCGGGTCTGGATTCCAGCGGCCATGAAAGGCCGGTCGGGAACGGGCTGAGCCGCATCCGCAAGGAGGCCGGCCGGGAATGGATCGAGTTGCTGCCGGGCGGCTGGCAGGCTTATCCGTTGCCTGTCGGACCAGTCGGCGTGCCGCACGTGGTGGAGGTCGAGTATCCGACCCAGGCCGCGCAAACGCTGGGCATCAGTATGGTGGAGCCCAACGCGGCCGGCATCGTCACTCCAATCGGCCTGAATTCGGGCGTGGATGTCGCGGCCGGGACAGGGCAGCGGGCCGCCGGTTGGGAGCGGCACCGTCTGATCTTCTGGCCGCGTTCGACGACGCCGTTTCTCTTGATCGCCAATCGCCGTGACGACGTGCCGGCCGCCTTCGGAACGCTCCGTGTCCTCACCGGCCCCAAGGCGTTGCCGGCGCGGCCGGCCGCTGACGGCGAGGACGCCCGGCTGATGGCTCTGTATTTCGACCGGCCGCTGCTGACCGACGCATTCCTGGCCGGCGACACGCTGGATGCGGGCAGTGACCGCAGCTTGACCGACTGGGTGACGTTTCTCCAGGCCGGAACGCGGTTCGCCGAGTACCTGAAGCACACCGGTCACAACGGGGCGATGCTCTCGGTCTGGCACGAGGGCGGGGCGATCTATCCGAGCGCCGTGTTGCAGTCCACTCCCAAGTATGACAGCGGCTTGTTCTTTGGCACGGGCCAGGATCCGGTCCGCAAGGACATCCTGGAATTGTTGTTCCGGCTGTTTGACCGCGAAGGCCTGACGCTGGTGCCCGCGCTGCAATTCAGCACGCTGTTGCCGGAATTGGAGACCCTCCGCCGGCGGCAGGTCTTGCCGCCGGAAAGCGCCGGCATCGAACTGGTCGCTGCGGACGGCCGCACGTGGAGGCAATTGTTTGCCGCCGACCGCGCGGTGGGCCCCATCTACAACCCGTTGTCGCCCCCCGTGCAAAAGGCCATGCAGCGCGTAATGCTCGAGCTGGGCCAACGGTACGGACAACATCGGTCGTTCGGCGGCGTCGCCGTGCAGCTGGGCCCGCAGACCTACGCTCAGCTTCCCGACGCCCAGTGGGCCCACGACGATACGACCGTCCGCCAGTTCGCGGCCGAAGAGCGGCTCGAGATGGCGGGTCTGGGCAGCGCGGACCGCCGCGTGCAAGCCATGTTCCTGGCGGGCGACGGGCGCGAACGCTGGCTGAATTGGCGCGCTCGGAAGCTGGCCGGGTTCTACCAGGGCACGGCCGCCGAGTTGGTCAAGCTGGCGCCCCGCAGCAAATTGTACCTGGCCGGCGCCGAACTGCTCACCGATCCGCAAATCGAGGCCGAGATGAGGCCCACGTTGCCCGAACATCTGGAAGTCAAAGGGCAGCTGCTGCGCGTGGGGATCGATCCGCTGAGCTATCGCGATGACGAGCGCGTGGTCTTGCTGCGTCCTTATCGCTGGGCGCCGCTCAACGCGTTGCAGGCTCAAGCCGTTAACCTGCAGCTGCGCGGCTCTTCCGAATTGGACCAGTTGTTCGCCCGTCCGGCCCGTGCGGCCAGTGACGCCGGCACGAACTCGCGATCCAGCGCGTGGACGGGCAGCTTGCTGTACCACGAACCGCAGACGTTTCCCACGGCGGCCTTCCAGACCAGCGGTCCGTTCGGTGCGGACAAGACCGCCTCCTGGCTGCTGACGCAGATCGCCCCTTCGGCGGCGGCCCACCGGGAAGGCCTGATCCACAGTTTGGCCACGCTGGACAGCCAAGTGCTGTTCCAGGGCGGGTGGACGGCCGTGATGGGCCAGCAAGACGCGGTGGGTGAAGTCGCCGACGTGTTTCGGCAATTGCCTGCCAGCCGCTTCGAGACCGTGCCGTCGAGCAACGCCGGTATCGAACTGCAGCCGGTCGTGGTCCGCCGCCTGAGCCGCGGCGACCGCACGTACTTCTACGCCGTCAACGACTCGCCTTGGCCCGTCTCGGTCACCCTCACGCTGGACGCACCCCAGGGCAGCGGATTCCGCGTGCTTGGCGGACGTGCCTGCCCGCCGCCGGTGCCGCGAGAAAAAACGCAAGTCTGGACGGTGCCGCTGCGGCCGTATGATCTGGTGGCAGCCGTCGCTTCCGTCCCGAACGTCCGCGTCGTCGACTGGCAGGCTGAGGTCGGCCGTGACGTCCTGGTGGACCTGCGCGCGGGCATCGACGACTTGCGCAAGCGGGCCAATCAGCTCCGCGATCCTCAGCCGTTGCGGGTGCTGGGCAATCCGGATTTCGAGCTTCCCACACAGGGCGAGCTGTTGCCCGGCTGGGACAGCACGCGAGGTGCGGACATCGCGGCGGAGATCGTGGCCGGCCAAGGCCGCGCCGGCAGCCACGCGCTGCGTCTCCGCAGCGAGGGCCCCGTGGCCTGGGTCCGCAGTAATTCCTTTCCGACGCCGTCCACCGGCCGCCT
>CAYUFW010000026.1:6302-37538 GCA_964443915.1 uncultured Pirellulaceae bacterium | reverse complement strand
CCCGAACAAGCAGCCGCCGCTGCAACTGGCGATCGAAGGCCGGCTGGACGGGCAAACCTACTATCGCCCGGCACGGGTCGGCGCCGGTGACGACCGCCTGGGTTCTCCACCGCCGCTCACCGCCGAGTGGGGGTGGTACTTGGTGCGCATCGACGATGTGCCCACGCACGGCCTGACCGATCTGCGCGTCGCGATCGACCTGATGGGACCGGGCGACGTCTGGATCGACGACGTGCAAGTCTTCGACCGGTGGTTCGACAAGACCGAGTGCAACGAGCTGTTGAAGAAGATTGCCCTGGCGAATTTCTACTTGGGCAAGGGCGAAGTCGCCCAGTGCGAACAAGTGCTCCGCGGCTACTGGCCCGAGTTCTTGCGGCGGTACGTCCCAATCGACGAAAACCTGCCGTTGGAGGTCGCCGAGGTCGAGCGCGCGAAACCCGCCGGAACGCCCACCGAAGCTCCGGACGGTTCCGGCACTTCGCCGTCTTGGCTGAAGAAAATGGTGCCGAAACCTCCCAAGCTGCCGACCTGGTTCCGGTAGGCGGGAACAAGTCCGCGCAGTTCCGGCACGGCTGGCCGCCCGAAGACCGCAGGAGTTGCTGCCGGAACCGCGAGGACTTGTTCCCGCCTACTTCTGACTTGCCGCGAGCAGGGAAGTCAGAAACGGGAAACGTCGCTAGTCGGCCTCGGAAACCATGCACATTCCATGCAGCACGCGGCAGGGAATTGCCGATAATCTTGGTCAGCACGGCGGAGGAATGAGCCGCCTGCGTTGCTTTCGGCATCAAAACCTTCGGTCGCCATTCCGGCAGAGGGACCAAAATAAGAGCGTTGGCCGGAGTCAATCCACGGCTAGTGCAGAAGCACGCCCGACTCTCGCCTTTCTCGCAGCGACTCCACTCGTCGCAATCGACCGGAGGTTTTTTCGTTTACGAGCCGGGGCTGCCGCCTCCAGCGAGGCGGCAGCCCTTTGTTGTTTTTCCTCAGCCGCCGCGGGCTTACTCGATCGCCGCCTGCGCCGGTCTCTCCTGAGGCACCAACGTTTCGCCCTCTCCGCCCGGCTCCTCGGGGGTGAAAGCATCCGAGCGGATGTGCTCCTCGGCCAAGTGCCCCACCTGCCAGCCGGAACCGACGGAACGGATGGCGATCTCGATCGAGCGACCGAAATTCCCTTCCATCGTCCAAACCGCTCCCAGGTTCTCGTCGTACGCCAGCAGCATCAACGTGTGGTCGGGAATCCGCACATAGTCGCCGTGGATCCGATCGTCAGCGGCACGTCAAACGTCCGGTGCGTGGGCAGCAGCTTCCCGAGCGTGGGATTATCGCTTCCGCTTCTCCGCGTTCTTCGCCAAGACATGGCGCGATACCTGATCCCGTGACTCCATCCCCGGCTGCTGAAAACTCGCACGATTTCAGAAGCTGCCTGTCTGGGCTACTCGCGTCGAACCTCGACGACGCCGCACGAAATGGGCGGCAGCGTGAAACGGAACGTCGAGCCTTGCTGCTGCACGCTGGCAGATTCGGGCCGGACCACGTCACGAGCGTCCAGGGTGTTGCGGGCGTGGAGGCTGCCGGGAGCAACCACTTGCAGCGTCGCCCGGCCGGCGCCAGACTCGCCCAGTCTCAATTCCACGTGCACGGCCTCGTCCGTCGGGTTCACGGCCTTGAAGTACAGCGTCCGGCCGTCCTCGGACCGGGTCGCGGCGGCGTTCAGCGGTTCCGTTTCACCGTCCAGGGCGATCCGCTGCGGGGCGTAGTGCTCGCGCCACAGCTTCATGACCACGTAATTGGGCGCCGGGAACCAGGTGCGATGGTCGAAGTTGACGAACGCATTGTCCCAGCCGCTGGCCGAGACGTGGCGGAGGAACAACGCCGGGCCGCCGATCTCGAGCACATCGCCGCAGCGCTCGAAAGCGTTCAGCAGCCCGCCGCAATACAACCCCGTCCGCCAATCGGTGCTCTGTGCGTTCCACTCGGAAACGTAGATCTTCAAGTTGGGGTTCTTCGAGGCCGCGATCAGGTCGCCCGTCTTGCGGAAGAACGTTTCGTAGGCCCGCGGACCTTCGGCGTAGCGGTCGGGGTTTTCGTAGTGGTGGATGCTGAGATAGTCCACCTTGTCCGCGCAGCGTTCGATCAACACGCGGTTCCAGGCGAGACCGTGACCGCCGTCGCCATAGCCGGCGCTGCCGCACGCGGCCAGCTTGATCGTCGGATCGGCCTGGCGCATCGCCGGGGCGAACCGGTTGACCCATTCGGCGTAGGGCTCCGCTCCCATGTGCCAAGTCTCGTTGTCGATTTCCCAGTATTTCACGTGGTACGGCTCGGGATGCCCGTTGGCGGCGCGGACCTTACCCCATTTCGAATCGGCCGGCCCGTTGCAGTACTCGATCCAATCGAGAGCTTCCCGGAGGAAGTCGTTGTCCAATACGTCACGGTTCCAATTGGGCGTGCCGATATTGATGACGATCAGGGGCTCCGCGCCGACGCGGCGGCACATCGCGACGAACTCGTCGGTGCCGAACGAATTCACCTCCTTGTCATCCCACATGTTCTTCGGGTGCGGCCCGCGTTGGTGCTGCGGTCCGATGCCGTCCTTCCAGCGATACGGCGAGGCAAAGCAGCCGCCGGGCCAGCGGATCACCGGCGGGCGCAAGTCCGCGATGGCCTGGAGCAGATCCGGCCGACAGCCGCCGGCCTGCCGCCACGAACCGGACATCAGGCTCACCTGGTCGAGCCAGATCTGGCCCGAGCCGCGCACGCCGACCTGCAAGGCCGCGGCATCCGACGAGGCCGTCGGCTTCAACTCGACCGGGAATTCCTGCCACGCCGGCACAGGCCCCGGCAGCGTCTGCTCGGCCACGACCTGGCCGGCGGCGACCAGCCGCACGGCCAATCCGCCCGCGGCCTCGCCCCGCACCCAGACGGACCCGCGGTACACTTGGCCGGCGAGGATCCGCATCGGCTGCTGCATCAAGCCGCCGAACTCGCCGCTGGTCACGATCCGCCGGCAACGGACCCCGTTCAGCGCGTTTTCGGTCGAGTCGCTCGCCTTCGCGCCGCCGAACGGCGCCCAGCCTGGTGCGACGCTCGCTTCCGGCTTGGGCAGTTCGGGGAGACCCTCGTGCAGCAGCTTCCCTTCCAGCGACGTGACCTGGAAGTTTCGGTACTGAGCCTGCGTGCTCCACGTCCCCACGCCGGCGCGGCCGCGTCTTGGGCCCGGGCCGTCGTCGGTATAGTCGATGACTTGTTTGTCGTCCAGCCAGAACCGAATGCGCGGCCCTTCGCAACGGGCGCGAATGCGGTACCAGCGGCCGGTTTCGATTTGACCGTCGACGCGCCGAGTGACCATGCCCCAGCGGTCCCGCCCCCGGATGCCGCGTTCGAGCGCATGTCCGACGTTGCCCCAGCCGCCGAAGTTGGCCCAGTAGAATTCCTTGCCGCTCAACGCCCGCACGAGAACCAGGAACCCTTCTTCGCCGCCCGTCTTGCGGGCCTCGACCGTGAATTCGTAATCCGTCCACTGCGGATCGCCGAACGTCAGCCGCACATCGGCCGCCATGCCTTCCTGCGCGAGGCAGCCGTCCTGCATCGTCCAGGCGACACCGGCCCCGCCGCCCTCGAAGCTGCGGTCCCAAATCAAATCGCCCCACAGCCCGCCGTTGCAGGAGTGGTAGATGTGTTCCAGGAAGTGGCCGTAGACCTTTTCGTCGATCCGGTTGAGCGTGCGCTCTGGATGCACCGTCAGCGACACATCGGCCGCGAAACCGGATGCTGCAACCAGGCTGGCGGTCAGCAGGCAGGAAAGCAGGAGCTGTCGAATCATGGTCGGGATTCCTTTGGGTCGTTGAGAAAAAAGGGGCAGGCGATGCTCCAGCACGGCCGCGATTCTCTCACGTCCGGTCATCGTGCTGTTCCTCCGCCGCAAACAGCGATTCGGCGTTCGTCTGGAAAACGGCCCGCTTAAGGGCGGCCCCCTCGGCCGGCGGCAGCCCCAGCGAGTCGAAAGCCGTCTGGAAAGCACCCAGCACGTGGTACGTGTTGTAAGTCAGCCGGTCAACCGGCACCGGCGATGCCCGTTGCAGCGCCGCGTCGCTCCACGGATAGGTGTCGCGGGTGACGAAGATCGCTCCCGCCCGCCTCGACCAGGCTTCCATTCCCGTGATCAGTCCGTAAGGCAGATCGGTGCCAAACAACAGGCGCCGCCACAGCGGCCGGTGCTCCAGCGCGCGGACGTAGACCGCCGGCACGGTCGCCGACGACATGTCCAGGTAGAGGGCCGGGAAATCGAGCAGTCCCGAATCGGCGAAGCGGCAGAATTCGTCGGGCTCCAGGTAGCGGCCCATGTGCGCCAGCACGATCTTGATGCCGGGAAAACGCTCCAAGACCCCGCGCACGTAGCACTGATTGTCCTCGTCGCCCATGCCGATGCCGGACGTGTGCAGCATCAGCACCAGGCGATGAGCGTCCATGAAGCGCAACAGCGAATCGGGGATGAATTCGGGCATCGAGCACTCGAAGGCGCTCTTGCCCACCAGATCAAAGTACGGCTTCACGCCGGAAAACCGCACGCCGGCAGCCAACGCTGCGTCCCACGCCGCCAGTGTGGGCGTCATGTCGGTGGGATGCGCCAGCAGAAAGCCGCGCACGTCCGGCGCGGCAAGCATCACCTCAACCAGGTAGCGGTTCGCACCGGCGAGGTCGACTTCGCGCAACGGAAAAGGAAACGCGATCGTGCCGGTCACGCGTCTGCCGGGAAAAAGCTGCGCATGCCAGGCTCGCGCGTGGTCCAGCCGGAGGTGGGTGAACGTACACAAGGGGACGCGGCGGCGCTGCGGGCTGATCTCGCCCATCACTTCTGGCGGCCCGAGATGGACGTGGGCGTCGAAGATGGACTCCGGCATCCATGCCGCCAGCTCGCGGCCCCAGAGGCCGGCATGATCGCAGTAGCTCGTTGCGTCGAGGTCGAGGGTCACGACGCAGCCTCCTAGATCACCGCGGTGATAGCCCGATCCACCAGGTCGACCACCCACTCGGCTTCGCGTCCGTCACGGGACGGCGAAGAACAAGCCCGCCATCGCGGCGCCCTGAACGGCGGCACCCCGCAGGCTTAGCGGCGGGTGGTACAGGTGGAACGGCGCGCACGAGCCCGGGCGATAGTGGCCCAGCGTGTACGTGCCGCACCGGTACGGGTCGGCGCCGATCATGTAGGGCAGCACCGGAATCGTCCCGAAGAAATGCGCGGCGGAGAGAAACGGCTGCGCGACGCCGCACGTGTACCCGTACCGTTCCAGGTTGACTTGCTCGAAGTACAGCGGTTGATGACACACGCTGGGAGCTTCCCAGCGGTAGGCATACAGCGGCCACGGCCGGTTCGTGCCGAGGACGTGGTAGCGCACGCCGGCCGCGGCGAATTTCGCAGCGGCCGGATCGCCGGGCAAATCCCCGGCGGGCGGCCGGATGTCGACGGACACTTGAGCCAGGGAGCGAAGTCCGTCCTCGGCCTGGATGGGAACCGCGGGAACGACGACGGGACGATTCTGTTCCGCGGCGACCGCCAGGGTGCACAGCGGGAACCGGACCTGTCGCGAATCAGGCCGCAGGGCTCCGGCCACGTCCAGGGTGCCCGCGGGCGCAAACGTGTTCTCGACTCGCCAGACGTCGGGCGGGCGCAGCGGGTTGATCGAAGCGGGGGTCTGAGCCCCCAAGTCGCTGCCGCAGACGGCGGCGGTTACGAGCAGAAGCCAAGAAACGATGCTGGCGCCGGCAAAGATGCCCGCCCTGGTTCTCCGCACGCGAATTCCTCGAACGCCGGATGCGACGGCAAGCTGTAGCGGATTTGCGGCTTCTGCGGGTGGCAAGGGGTGACGCATGGCGCGGGAAATCCTGTCGTATGGGGTGACGCGAGGTGTCCTGAACGTCTTGTCGTCTGCCTGCCCACGAAGGCTTGATAATCGTCACCACAGTCGAGACTCGTTCCGCAAGCACGATCCATACCAAACGCACACCCGGCAAGGTTTACCAACAGGCTCCTCGTCAGCGGCGGCGACTGAGCCACAGCGCGATGGAGCGGACGAGACTGACGACGATCATCAGCACGACGGGCGCTACGAGCGTAAACAGGATAAAGATCAAACGGCTGCCGCCGCCGGGCTTTTGCAGGCTGCGGACGAAGTAGGAACCGGCCGCCGCCGTAACGCTGCAAACCAACATGACCATCAGCAGGCTGCCCACGCCAAACTGCATGCGGCGGCGAGGAGGCTCGGGATGGGGCGGCGTGTCCGGCTCGGTCATGGGGAGTCCTGGGCACCGGCTGCGGTGTGCCGGGCGAGCGAAAAAGGTCCTCTTCTGGCCCCGGCAGCCGATTTCGGTAGACTTACCGTGGCAGAACGATATTACGATCCGTTGGCTCCGCCGGCAAAGGGAGGCACACGTCCGTGACCACAATTCTGGACGACATCGTCGATACGAAACGCCAGGAAATCGCCGCGGCCCGCGAGGAGCGGCCGGAGTCGGAGTTGCTGGCGGCCTTGGCGGACGCCCCGCCGGTGCGCGATTTCCTGGCGGCCCTGTCCGGCGAAGGCGGAATCCGCTTGATTGCCGAAGTCAAGAAGGCCAGCCCTTCCAAGGGTGTCATCCGGGAGGATTTCCGTCCGGTGGAGACTGCGGAAATCTACGAGCGGCACGGCGCGGCGGCGATCAGCGTCCTGACTGATCAGCCGTACTTCCAGGGCTGCCTGCAGTACCTGACCGACATCCGCGCGGCGGTCGGTGTGCCGCTCTTGCGCAAGGACTTCATCCTGGACTCGTATCAATTGCTGGAAGCCCGCGCGGCGGGGGCGGACGCGGTGCTGCTGATCGCCGAGTGCCTGGATGATGAGAGCCTCCATCGGCTGCACGACGAGTCCCTGGGACTGGGCATGACGCCGCTGGTCGAACTGTACGATCCCGGCAATCTGCCCCGCGTGCTGGCTGCCGACGCGCGCTTGATCGGCGTGAACAACCGCGACCTGCGGACGTTTGAGGTGGACCTCCAGCACTCGATCCGCATGCGGGACCAGATCCCCCGCGATCGGCTATTGGTGGCCGAGAGCGGCATTCACACGCGCGCCGACGTGCAGATGCTGGAAGCCGCCGGCGTCGACGCCATCCTGGTCGGCGAATCGCTGATGGCCAGCCCACACATCGGCGCGGCGGTCGATCAACTGCTGGGGCGCTGATCTGGCCGAACGGGCGCAGACCACTTGAGTTTCCTGCACGTCGGCACAAGAATACAGAGATGGGAAACACAACGAGACGGTTCTGACAGTACGTAGGCCGGAACAAGTCCGCGCAGTTCCGGCAGGTGCGGCTGCGCTTGTCGGACCATCGGCCGTGCCGGAACTGCGCGGACTTGTTCCGGCCTGCTCACCGCCCTGACGGATCGCAGCAGTCGTGAACTGGAAACCGGACGAGGAGTTCTTCAATGACCACGGTCAGTGCCCAGGAAACCGTTTCACGGCCCCGCACGCGGCGGATTCCGCCCTTGTGCAGCGGCGACCATTTGACGCGAGACGAATTCGAGCGCCGCTATCAGGCCATGCCCGAAGTGAACAAGGCAGAACTTGTCGAAGGAGTCGTCTATATGCCGTCCCCCGTCTCGGCCGAAGATCACGGCGAACCGCATTTTGACTTGATTACCTGGCTCGGCGTCTACCGTGCCCAAACGCCGTGTGTGCGGGGAGGTGACAATTCCACGTTGCGGCTGGACCTGGACAACGAACCGCAACCGGACGGCTACTTGCGGCTGCTGCCGGAGTGTGGGGGGCAGTCCCGGCTGGTCGACGGCTACGTCACGGGCGCTCCGGAACTGATCGTGGAGATTGCGGCCAGCAGCGCTAGCTACGACTTGCACGAGAAACTGAATGCCTACCGCAGAAACGGTGTCCGCGAATACGTGGTGTGGCGCGTGTGGGACGCGGCGGTTGATTGGTTCGTGCTCCGGGGCGGCCGCTTCGAGCCGCTGCCGCTGGCCGATGGCATCTACCGCAGCGAAGTTCTTCCGGGGCTCTGGCTGGACCCAGCCGCCGTGGTACGCAGCGACCCGGCGGAGGTCCTCCGAGTACTCCAGCAGGGTCTCGCCAGCCCCGAACACGTCGCGTTGGTCGCGCGTTTTCAGAACGTGTGATGAAGGCGTGATCGAGTTACCCGCGGGCCAGTGAAGACTCCCGGCTTGTCCAGAAAGCCGGGAGTCGGAAGCGGCAACGGGTCTTGTGCCGGGGCCTAACTCAGCTTCGTGATCCCCGGAATCGGCACGGGGTACGTGCCGTTGGCATCGGGCTTCGCCGGCGGGTCCATGTCCCAGCTGACGGCCTCCGGCCCGGCCCGCCACGGCGAGTTCAGGGCTTGTTCCCACGTCATCTGCTGGCCCGTGTAGCAGACCATCTGCCCCAACAGCGAGAGCATCGTGCTGCGGACCATGCGCACGCCGTCGTTGACCGTCTTGCCGGTCCGGACGGCGTCGAACAGCACCACGTGCTCGGCGTCGTACATGTTGGACTTCGGGCCGCTGAACTCCCACTTCGTCTCGCCCTCGATGCGGCACTTGTTGGGCAGGTGCGCGCGGCCCTTGGTGCCCATGATCGTGTCCGTGACTTCGCTGTAGCAGCCGTCCTGGGCACGGACGTTGGCGTACATCCGCGCGCCGCTGGCGTACTCGTAGACGATCGCGTCGTGGTCGAACACGTCCCCGTGGACGGGCGAGAAGCAGGACGAACGGCCGCCGGAGCCGAACGCCTTGACCGGCGTCTCCTCGCGCAGGGCCCAAGCGCCCTTGTCGATGCTGTGCAGCAGCGATTGCGGGCCGTCGTCACCCGACAGCCAGCGGAAGTGGTACCAGTTGCGGAACTGGTACTCCAGTTCGCTCCAGCCCGCCTGACGCTCGATGTTGCGGTAGGTCGAACGCATGTAGGTTTCCTGGATCGCGACGATGTCGCCGATCGCGCCGTCCAGCACTCGCTGGATCGTCTCCTGCACGGCTTTGTCGTAACGCCAGCACAAGCCGGAAACGACGCTCAGGTTCTTCTTTTTGGCTTCCTCGCACGCTTGCTCGACGACGTGAATCCCCGGCGGATCGATGGCGTGGGGCTTCTCCACGAACACGTGCTTGCCCGCCTCGACGGCGGCTTTCAGGTAGACGGGATGGAATTTCGACGCGCAGGCGATCAGCACCACGTCTACGCCGCTGGCGATCACTTTCTGGTAGGCGTCGAAGCCGACGAAGCAGTGCTCGTCGTCCACCGCCACCTGCTCGGGCTTGCTCTTCTTCAGGTTCTCGCGGCTGGATTTCACCCGGTCCTCGAACACGTCGGACATGGCGACCAGGCGGACGTCGGGCCCGGCGTTCATGGCGTTGGCCGCCGCGCCGCTGCCGCGCCCGCCGCAGCCGATCAAGCCGACCTTGATGACGTCGCTGCCGGCAGCATGCGCGCTGCGGGCCAGGGACAGCGTGCCCAGCGCGGCTCCGGCTGCGGCCGATGCGGCCAGGAATTGACGGCGGGAACAATCGTTGCGGGAGGCGGGCTGGGAATGCTCGTTCATCGAGAGACTCCTTGGGTTGAGGTGGGATTAAGTCCCAACATCCTAGCGACCCGCAGGCTAGGTGTCAGCATGGGGTGGCAGTCTGCCGCAGCTGTCGCCGCCAGCCGCCCGTTGTGATATGCTGGAGGGCGGTTCGCCAGCCGCGCGCCGCCACGGTGCGCCGTCCGCCGTGACGTAGGGTGGGTCGAGTCTGCGAGGCCCACCGAGAGACGGTCAGCCGGCAGGATGCGGCCGGATCGAAATGGAGAGTGGATTCCGGTGGGCCTCGCCGACGCGGCCCACCCTACAGACGCGCGTTCCGACAACCCCAGACCATCAAGGAACTGAACGATGCACCGACGCGATCTGCTCAAAGGCGGCGCGGTAGCCGCCGGATTGCTTGCTGCTCGCCGAATCCGCCCGGCCGGCGCGGGCGAGGCGGCCCCTGCGGCGACGACGGATGCCCCCGCTGTTCTGGCTCGTTACACGGCTGCGGAGCACCGCAGCCGGCTCGCGAACATTGGCCTCTGCCAGCGGGCCATTCGCACGTGTCTGCGCAAGCATCTGGTCACCGGCTACCTGCCGGGCCAGTGCGTCTACAACTTGGGCGAATATCCCTGCCGCAAGCCTTGGGATCCGGATGAGTGGGACGAGCAGGAATTGGACCGGCTGCGGGATCACGGCATCAGCTTGATCCAGGTCCACGAGGAATGGAACGATTCGCAGCGGCTGTTCGGCAGCCACAAACTCGCGCCGCTCAACCCCGCCGGCTTCCGCCGCTTTGTGGACATGGTACACCGCCGAGGCATGAAGCTGATCGTCTACGTGTCCAGCGGCTACTTCGAGAAAAACGACCCCGACTTCCGCCCGGAATGGACGGCCAAGGACGATCATCCGCTGGTCGAGATCTACTTCCGCTACGCGCACTGCTCGCCAGCCAGTCCGGGTTGGCGGGCGTACTTCCTGCAGCATCTGGTCCGCATCTTGGACGACTACGGCGTCGACGGCGTCTACAACGACCTGGGCTACCGGCAGCCGCCGGACGTGGCGGGGCAGCCGACCGGCGACCAGGTGCTGGCCTTCGAGGAGAATGCAAGCCACGACGGAGCGCTGGCGGATCTGCTGGCCCTGATCTACAGCGAAGTGCACCGGCGCGGCGGTGTGGTTAAGGTGCACCGGGGCGGCGTCACGGCGCCGCAAACCGGTTTGAAGGTGTACGATTACCTGTGGGTCGGCGAGGGCGCGAAGCAGGGCGACCGCTTCCGCGAGGCCGTCAAGGGACACGGGCCGTACGTCGTTCCGTGCCTGGACATGAGCCGGGCCACGATCGCCAGCGAAGACGAATTGTACTTGCACGCCATCCCGTACCTGCAATTCCCGCTGCTGCTGGCGGGCCGGCCGTTCACGGGCGAACGGGCCGTGATTCCCGGCATCGACTATCCGCCCGAAGAACGCTGTTTCTGGACGCGGCACTGCCGGGCGATCTGGAAGCACCACCAGGCCCACCCGGACGGCCCGTTCAGCTACGGCTGGTGGGATTCCGTGCCCGGCCGGCCGGAAGCCCGCCCCACGCACGCCCGCTGGCTGAAGCAGTATCTGCCGCTGGCCGAAGAAGGCACCTGGGCGTGGCTGGAAATCGGCCAGTCGGATCTGTTCCGCCAGGCTGTGCCGGCGGAGGTGACCGCATCCGCGTTTGCCAACCGCGAGCTGTATCTCGTGCTGGCGAACTACGCCACGCAGCCGGCGCAAGTCGAGACCTGCGACCAGTACGTGGCGGTGGCAGACGCAGCGGCGGCGCCCAAAACGACATGGCGTCTGGAAGGCCGCTCGCTTGTGATCCTGCGCCGCCATGTTCGGCCGTAACCCAAGATACCGTCTTGTTGCAGTGGCCGGAACGATTGACTCATCCGTGGGCCGGCTTTGCCATCCGTGGGATCGACGTGAAAAGGGACCAACCACGTAATATCGACAGGATTGCAGCGATATGTCGCTGGGAAGAAGGCTGATGCCCCTCCACGGATTTCTTGAACAACTACGGCAGGAAGTCGTCCGTCGTTACGGCGTGCGGCCGGTCGAAGTGCGGGTCGTGCGGTCGCCGTATCGGATCTGTCCGTTGGGCGCGCACATCGACCATCAGTTGGGGCCTGTCACGGCGATGGCCATCGACCGGGCCGTACATGTGGCGTACGCGCCCTTGGCCGGCGAGGTGCGGCTGAGCAGCCTGGATTTTCCGGGCGAGGTCGCGTTTTCACTGGCCCACGTTCCCGATCGGCGCGACGGCGATTGGGGGAATTTCGTCCGCGGGGCAGTCCGCGCGTTGCAGCAGCGGTATCCACTGCGCTGCGGCATCCAAGGCGTCACGGCCGGCCGCTTGGACGGCGGCGGGCTCAGTTCCTCCGCGGCGATTGGCGTAGCCCTGCTGCTGGCCTTGGAGGCAGCCAACGGGCTGACGGTTACCGAGCAGGACAACATCGGCTTGGATCAGGCGATCGAGAACGAGTATCTGGGTCTGCGGAACGGCATTCTGGACCAAGCGTCGATCTTGCTGTCCCGCCGCGACCAACTGACGTACATCGACTGTCAGACGCGGCACCACGAACTGATCCCGCCAGCGTCGATGGCCGGATCTCCGGCCGTCTTGATCGCGTTCTCCGGCCTCAAGAAAGCCCTGGTCGGCACGGACTACAACCGGCGCGTCGAGGAGTGCTGCACGGCCGCCACGCTGCTGCTGCGAGCGTTAGGCCGGCCCGATGCGATGCCGGTCTTGCGGAGCGTCGCCCCTGACGAGTACGCTCAATTCCGGCATCTGCTCGACGGCCCGCCCGCCCGCCGCGCCGCACACTTCTTTTCCGAAGTGGAGCGGGTCCGTCAGGGCGTCGAGTGCTGGCGTCGCGGCGACTTGGCCGGGTTCGGCCGCTTGGTTTCCGCGTCCGGGGAGAGTTCGATCCGGAACTACGAGTGCGGCTGTCCGCCATTGATTGACCTGTACGAGATCCTGATCGCCACGGAGGGCGTGTACGGCGCACGCTTCAGCGGCGCCGGTTTTCGCGGATGCTGTTTGGCTCTGATGGATGCCCCGGCCGCCGAACAGGCTGCCGAATCGGTCCTGCGCCGCTACCGCGCGCGTCAGCCGCAACTGGCGGACGACGCGTTCGTGTTTGTGTGCCGGAGCGACGACGGGGCGCGGCATCTGCGAGAGTAGACATCTCGCTCCGCGAGATGAAAGCCCATCCTCTCGCGGAGCGAGAGGACTACGATGAGGAAACCGCCATGACCGACTTGCCCGCTTCGATCGCCATCGCGGGAGCGTGGGGCTACATCGGCCGAAAGTTCCTCGATGTTGCCCTGCAGCGGCAGATTCGCACCTTCGTCTACGACCCCGGCCCTTGGCCTGCAGACATCGATCCGCACGCCCTGACTCACCTGACCGACGAGACGGAGTTTTATCGCCTGCCGGCCGAATTGTTTCACTTGGCAGCGCATCCGGAGCAGCGGCGCACGGGACAACAGATGCTGCTCCAGCGCGCGAAACAGGAACCGTTGGCGATCCTGAACGAAAAGCCCATGGCGGCGCCGGAATCGCCGGAGGAGTGCGACCAATTGGTCGCTGCTGCGCAAGACAGCGGCGTCTGCATGTTGTACGACTTCCCGGAACTGTACGACCCGTTGACCGAGCGCGTCATCGAGCACCTGCGCTCCTACCGCGACGTGCGAATCACCGACATTTCGATGTGCCGTTCCAAGGACCGCGAGGCCGCGCAGAATCCGCGCAACTACAAACGCATGGTTCCGATCCAGTATCAGGAATCCGTCCATTGTCTGGCGTACGTGCTGTTCGTCCTGGCGCGCGTCCGCGGCACGTTGGGAGAAGTCCTAGGCGGTGGCGTGAACATCCGAGCCGAATCGGAACCGTACTCGCCGCCCAATCCCGAGGCGTACCCGTACGTCGTCGACGGCAAGTGCAACTACCAGCTCTCCCTGGGCAGCGTACAAATCGAGGGCCGCACGAACTTCAAGGCGGGCGCGGAGTTCACCAAGCGGCGCGTCCTCTGCGGCCGCGGAGACGGCCAGCCGTTCCGCATCGAGGCAGAGTACCTGGAAGGCGCGAAGCAGTTGATCATCAACGGCACCGACCAAGATGCCGATCCCCGTGCGAATTCGTACGAGTCGGTCCTGCGGACCTTCACGCGCTGGCGTCGGTCCGTGGCGCCCGACGAGTTGATGCAAAGCATCTATCCGAATCCGGCCTTTGCCCGCATCACGTACCAACTGTCCAGCGCCTTGTGGCGAGCCAGTCGCGACCGCTCCCCGCTGCAACTTGCCTGTCTGGACGAACTGCTCAAGTTCGACGCCGGCTTTCGAGAAACGCTGCCGATCCTGCCGAAGTACACGTGACGTGGTCTGGCGCCTGCCGGCTCCAATGTCCCAGCTCCGGCAGTCGATTTTCCCACAAACGCTAGTGCAGATCTGCGTGGACAATTCGACTGAATTGGCTGTCGGCGCTGCCGAAGATGCGCAGGCGGACCGCGGCAACCGGAGTTGGAAACGAGACAACCTGTGCGATACAATACTCAAGAAATGTCAAAGCCAGCCACACACAGAGGTCTGACTATGCACGCCCTCTCCGCCCATCGTCGCACGGGCCATCGCGGACGCCGGTTCTCACCTTCCGCAGCATTGCCTTGGTTAGTGATCGTGGCGGTCCTCGTGGGCTTCCCGGCCCTGTCGGCAGAGACGGGGACGGAGGTCCGGTTCAATCGGGACATTCGGCCGATCATGTCGGACACTTGTTTCAAATGCCACGGGCCCGGGACGCGGGAGGCCGGCTTGCGGCTGGACGTGCGGGACCAGGCGCTCAAGGCGGCCGAGAGCGGCGGGACGCCGATCGTGCCGGGCAAGCCGGACCAGGGCGAGGTGGTGCGCCGCGTGCTGGCGGACGATCCCGACGAGGCGATGCCGCCGCCGGAGGCAAACAAGACGCTCACCGCCGAGCAGAAAGAACTCATCCGCCGCTGGGTCCAGCAAGGCGCGCCGAACGAAAAGCACTGGTCGTTCGAACCGCCGATGAAGGCGGACCTGCCGCGCGTGGCGGGGGCGGCGTTTCGCATCTACAACCCGATCGACGCCTTCGTCGCGGACCGGCTGCAGCGTGAAGGGCTGACGATGTCGCCCGAAGCGGACCGCGGTTCCGCCTGGACGCCGAGCAGTTGCGCGACAACGCCCTGTTCGTCAGCGGGCTGATCAACCTGCAGATGAGCGGCCGGGGGGTGAACCCCTACCAGCCGCCGAACATCTGGGAGCCGGTTGGCTTTGTGGGCTCGAACACGGCCAACTACCGGCAGGACAGCGGGCCGGCGTTGTATCGGCGAGGGATCTACGTGTTCTTCAAGCGGACCGCGCCGCCGCCGTTCATGGCCAATTTCGACGCCCCTAACCGCGAATCGTTCTGCACGCGCCGCGACCGCAGCAACACGCCGCTACAGGCGCTGCAACTGATGAACGACGTGCAGCATTTCGAGGCCGCGCGAGCTTTCGCCCAGCGTCTGCTGACCGAGGGCGGGGCCACGCCAGCCGACCGGATCACGTACGGCTACCGGCTGGCGCTGACGCGCCGCCCGGCGCCGGGAGAGGCCGCCATCGTGCAATCGCTGCTCGACAAAGAGCTGGCCCGATACCAACAGAATCCCGAAGCCGCCGCCAAGGCGATCCGCACCGGCGAGTCACCGCCCCAAGCGGGCCTGCCGGAACCCGAACTCGCCGCCTACACCCTGGTGGCGAACCTGCTGCTGAACCTGGACGAAACGGTGACGAGGAATTAGGAATGGTCATCGGTCATCGGTGATCGGTCATCGGTGATCGGTGAGCGGTGAGTGGTAATGGGTGATCGGTGATCGGTGGCTGGTGGTTGTGCGGAATCGCTGAAATCTCAAATCTGAAATGTCAGATCTCAAATCCAAAATCTCGAATCCAAAACCAACGTGCTCCCATGAACCCACTCTTTGAGCATCAGCTGTTGCAGACTCGGCGGCATTTCTTCGGCGACGCGGGGCTGCGGCTCGGCAGTCTGGCGATGGCCATGCTAATGGGCTCGTCGTCCTCCCGCAACAACGCCCGTGCGGCGGAAGTCCAACGTGCTCATCCGCCGCTGCCCGGCCTGCCGCACTTTCCCGGCAAGGCCAAGGCGCTGATCTATCTGCACATGAACGGCGGCCCGGCGCAATTGGACTTGTGGGATTACAAGCCGGGCCTGCAGCCGCTGTTTGACAAGGAGTTGCCCGACAGCGTGCGGATGGGCCAGCGGATCACGACGATGACCAGCGGCCAGGCACGCTTCCCCGTGGCGCCGTCGAAATTCAAGTTCGCCCAGCATGGCCAGTGCGGCACGTGGGTCAGCGAACTGCTGCCGCACACGGCCAAGATCGTCGACGACCTGTGCCTGATCAAGACCGTCCACACCAATGCCATCAACCACGACCCGGCTTGCACGTTCGTGATGACCGGCAGCGAGGTGCCCGGCAAGCCGAGCATCGGTTCATGGCTGGCTTACGGCCTGGGCAGCGCAAGCAACGACCTGCCCGCGTTCGTCGTGTTCACGCCCAAATTTCCCGCCACCGGCAACGGCCAGGCGCTGTTCACGCGGATGTGGACCAGCGGTTTTCTGCCGTCCAAGTTCAACGGGGTGGCCTTGCGCGGTGCCGGCGATCCGGTGCTGTACGTGCAGAACCCGCCGGGCGTGGACGCCGCCGACCGCCGCAATATGCTGGACGCGCTGAGCCAACTGAATCAGCGCGGATTCGAGCGCTTCGGCGACCCGGAGATCCAGACGCGGATCGCCCAGTATGAAATGGCGTTCCGGATGCAGAGTTCCGTGCCGGATCTCGTCGATCTGTCGAACGAGCCTCAGCGCGTCTTGGATCTGTACGGTCCGGCGGCCAAGACGCCCGGCACGTTCAGCCACAGTGCGCTGTTGGCGCGGCGGCTGGTCGAACGCGGCGTGCGCGTCGTGCAGATTCTGCACCGCGGCTGGGACCAACACGGCAACTTGCCGGTGGCATTGAAGAACCAGTGCGAGGACACCGAACAGGCCACGGCGGCGCTGGTCACGGACCTCAAACAGCGCGGCTTGCTGGACAGCACCGTCGTCGTCTGGGGCGGCGAGTTCGGCCGCACGGTCTACTCGCAGGGCACGCTCACCAAAAACGACTACGGCCGCGACCATCACCCGCGCAACTTCTGCATGTGGCTGTCCGGCGGCGGGATCAAGAGCGGCATCGTCCACGGTGAGACCGACGACTTCAGCTACAACGTCGTTCAGGACCCCGTGAACGTGAACGACGTGAACGCCACGATCCTGTACTGCCTGGGCATCCAGCCCGATAAGTTCACGTTCAAGTTCCAAGGTCTGGACCAACGGCTGATCGGGGTCGAGGGCGCGCAGCCGGTCAAGGCGCTGTTGGCGTGAGGGGGACGGGAGAAGGAGGAAAGAAAGAGAGTGGAAAAGTCGAAAAGTTGAAGAGTGAAAGAGTGCGGGGAATCTGCACGTTTCACTTGGCACTCATCCATCCACGATCTCCGTCCCGGCCGGCCATGTGTCCTGGGGTTCGTAGCCCAGCAGGGTGCGTGCAGAGGCGATATCGTACCGCGCCCGGCACAGCGGTTTGCTGGTCGCAAACACCACGGCATAGCGGATCGCCTCGGGGGCTTCGACGGCGCAAACGAAAAAGCGGCCCGCGTCGGCGGGGCTGAGGTACACGTCCTTGCCGACTTCGTCCACGGCCAGGTTGGCTGCATGCTCCCGGTCCCGCGGGCACCAGCCCAGCCGGACCACCAGGATGCTCTGGCCGTGGACGTACGCGTAGACTTGGCCCACGACTTCGGTCATGACTTTGGCCGAAGCATACCAGTTCCGCGGGCTGTACGGCATGTCGGGCGTGATCGGCCAGGGACCCTCGTGGCCCATCACGACTTGGCCCGTGCTGGCCAGGATCACGCGCCGCACGCCGGCTTGGCGCGCGCCCTCCAGCACGTGGTACAGCCCGACGATGTTGTTGGGCACCAGCTTGCCGAGAAACTCGTCCTCGTCCGGCGTGGCGGCCAGATGCGCCACGACCTGGATGCCTTCCATCGCTCGGCACACGGCTCCGGCATCCGTCAGATCGCCGACCACGGCGTCCGCCATGCCCGCCGTCGGACGTACGTCGAACCCGCGAACGCGATGGCCGCGAGCCAGCAAACCTGCGCACGCGGCGCCGCCCACGCGCCCGGCAGATCCCGTCACCAAGACCGAGACTGGTTTGTCCATGTCATGCTCCGTGTCAATCCTCGAACTGGAATTGTGCCAGCGATCGATACCGCTGTCCAGCGCCTGCGGAAGAGCTGTGGCCGGCCAGAGACGGGAAGCGTCGCTTCTTCCCCGTCGAGGCGAGATCGGCTAGAATGGCTCTCCGTCAGTGATCTGGACCCGATCTTGTTGTGGCCGTGAGGCCACGATCGTCAACACGTGCTGCGATCCGTGAGTCTGACAGATGGCTACTGATGATGTCGAGAACCCCCGTCTTGCAGACGCCGGCTGCCGGATACTGCCCGAACGTGGACCATCTGGTGACGGAGGACGACACGCCTGTGGACAACGTTTTTTGCGAGAAACAGCAACGGCTGTTGAGCGAGCCCTTGTTCAGCTCGTGGACCGGTCCCGGCGAGGGGCGGCCGTACGTCGCCATGTCGAATGTGGGCTTGTTCTCCGCCGTCCACCGGCCGCCCTACGTACCGGACATGATGTTGAGTCTGGACGTGGAGCCGGAATCCTGAGTTTCGTGACGGAGAGACTCATGCCTTCGCAGTCGCATCTTCCGAGCGAGAGCAGCCGAATCTGTGAGAATCCGAGGCTTGGCCGCCGGATGGCCGCCGCTGTGGGGTCGCCGCATTTCCGCACATGGCGAGACACACAGATCCGTCGGAGTGCCGGCTGGCTGCTGATTCTGCTGGTCTTTTCGGTGCCGACGGCCGCTGCCGATCCCGCTGACAATGTCAAGACTCGCGCTGCAGCCAAGCACGCAACGGCGGAGTCTGTGCCTCTCGAATGCGATTTGGCCGTGGTCGGCGGCGGCAGCGGCGGGTTCGGCGCGGCGTTGGCGGCGGCGCGGCTGGGCCTGAACGTCGTGCTGGTCGAGCGCGCGGACCGGCTGGGCGGCAACTCGGTCCGCAGCGGCGTCACCTGCTGGGAACCGGGCGCGGGCGGGACGGGCATCCCGTTCGACCTCTACCGGCGGCTGACGCAGATCCCGCAGGCTGTCGGCATCTACTCATTCGGGCGACACCTTGTCTGGTTCAACCCGGACAAGGAGCCGTATCGGTTCCCCGGCGGCGAGACGGTCATCGATCCGGCGCGCCGCTACGCCGACTCCCTCCGCCGGCACGGCCTGAAAGGCTTGGGCGCCGACGAAGCCGCCTGCCGCGAGCAGTGGCACGGCGTGGTGTTCGAGCCGGACGCCATGTCGGCCACGATGAAGGCCATGCTGGAAGAAACCGGCCGTTGCCGCATTCTGCTGAACACCGAGTTCCGCACGTTGCGAGCCACCGCGGGGCGCGTCCAATTTCTGCAATTGGCAAACCTTAGTAGGCCGGAACAAGTCCGCGCAGTTCCGGCCGCCGCGGAGCCCGTCCAACTCCTGCAGATGGCAAACGTCCAGCGGCTCGCTGCCCGCGCCTACGTGGACGCGACCGGCGACGGCTGGCTCTGCCAGGATGCCGACTGCGAAGCGATGAAGGGCCAGGAGTCGCGGGACCGGTTTGACGAGCCCAGCGCACCGCCTCAGACGACCAACAAGGTCAACGGCGTGACCTTGATCTATCGTGTGACGCCCAAGCCCACGGCCGGGATCGACCCGTTGCCGCCGGACGTCCCCGTCAAGTGCTGGTGGCGCGGCAGCTTCCCCGTCGCGCAAATGAACCACTACCCGAACGGCGACCTGAACATCAACATGCTGCCGACGATGGACGGCCAGGAGTTCCTGCAGCGCGGCTATCCGGATTCGTACGCCGAGTGCCGACGGCGGGTGCTGGCCCACTGGCACGACCTGCAAACGCGGTACGACGAATTCCGCCGTTACCAGATCACGTGGCTTGCGCCCGCCCTGGGTGTCCGCGAAACGCGCCGCTTCGTGGGCGAGTACGTGCTGACCGAGCGCGACGTGCGGGGCGGACTGAGCCAGCAGAAACACCCCGATATCATCGCCATCGCCGACCACTCGCTGGACACGCACGGCAGCCACGCGCACGGGATCGGCGAGCTGCGCGAGCCCTACGGCGTGCCGTATCGCTGTCTGATCCCCAAGGGCTACCGCAACCTGCTGATCGCCTGCCGCGCCGCCAGCTTCAGCTCGCTGGCCGCGTCCAGTTGCCGCCTGTCGCGGACGATGATCCAGCTGGGCCAAGCCGCCGGCACCGCCGCCGCGCTGGCCACGGAGCTGAACGTATACCTGCCCGACGTACCGCCGGAGAAACTCCACGCCGCACTCCGGGCACAACACGTCCAGTTAGAACACCCGATGCCGGAGGATCTGAAGCGATGGTTGTCAAGCGAGTGAGTGCCTGCTGAAGACGCCCGGCGTCTTGCACTACTATTGCCCGATTTCTTTCCTCCGCCCGTTCTGAACAGGAGCAAACAGAGACAACAGAGCAGTGACCGGCTCTCCGTTTTCTCCGTTCCCTCCTGTTCAATGAGTTGGATTCATTCGGTGCGGTCGAAAGCCACGTTGGCTAACCAAGCGGGATCATGCTGAGCTGCCTACTTCACCTGCAGCATCCGTTCCAGGGCGACCAGCGACCAGCGGCTGGTCTCGGCGTCCACCTCGATCACATTCACGCGGTGGCCGGCGGCCAGGTTTTCCAGGCTCCAGCACAGGTGCGCCAAGTCGATGCGGTACATCGTGGCGCACATGCAGACCATGGGGGCCAGGAAGTGGATTCCCTGCTCGGGGTGGGCCTTTTTCAGCCGGTTGACCAGGTGCAGTTCGGTGCCGATGGCCCACTTGCTGCCCGGCGGGGATTGTTCGACGACTTGGACGATCTTGTAGGTCGATCCGAAGGCGTCCGCCAAATCCACGACCTCGCGCGGGCATTCGGGGTGGACCAGAATCTTGATGCCGGGGACTTGCTGGCGGAGTTGGTGGACGTGTTCCGGGCGGAACACCTGGTGGACGCTGCAGTGGCCTTGCCACAGCAGCACGCGGCTGGCGCGGATCGCTTCCTCGGTGTTGCCGCCCAGCTCCGGCTCGTACGGATTCCAGACCGGCATCTGCTCGACGGGCACGCCCATCCGCAGCGCGGTGTTGCGTCCCAGGTGCTGATCCGGGAAGAACAACACGCGGCGCGTCCGCTGAAAGGCCCACTTCAACACCGCCTCGGCGTTGCTGGACGTGCAGACGATGCCGCCGTGCCGGCCGCAGAACGCCTTCAGGCCGGCGGCCGAATTGATGTAGGTCACCGGCGTGATCTCGTGGGTGTCGATCACTTCGCCCAGATCTTCCCAAGCCGCCTCGACCTGTTCGACAGCCGCCATGTCGGCCATCGAGCAGCCGGCGGCCAGGTCGGGCAGGATCACCGTCACCCGCTCGCCGCTGCGCGCCGCCAACTTCTCCGGGCGATTGGCCAGGATGTCGGCCGTTTCGGCCATGAAGTGGACGCCGCAGAACACGATCGTGCGGCAGTCCTGGCTGTCGGCCGCCAAGCGGCTGAGTTGGTAACTGTCGCCGCGCAAATCGCTGTGCGCGATCACTTCGTCCTGCTGGTAGTGGTGCCCCAGGATCAGCAGGCGGGGGCCCAACTCGGCACGCACCGCCTCGATCCGGGCGGATAGTTCTTCGTTTTCCAGCGACTTGTAGGGTGCCAGATCCAGCGTCGGCTGCTGCAAAGTGTTGGTCATCTTGTATTACTTCCGCGTTTCGAGTTTGGCGCCTCGCACAGGTGCCCTTCGAACACCGCAGCATTATAGACCGGAACGGGCCGCAAGCGTAGCCTTAGTCTGGTTGCCCCGACAATCTCGGCAGGAAGCGGACTCACACGTTTTCAAGGGGCGCTCTTTGCCAGCGCCCTGCAAACCGGTAAAATGCCTGCTAAGCTTTGTCCCCGTCCCCCCCGAGGCCCGACATCATGAAAGCCGTGATCCAATTCACCAAACCGGAAGAGGCCCGAGCGTTGCGTATCCTGTTACGGCATTCGGCCGGCGCGGTCTTGCCGAACCGGACGTATGTATTGGATGAGGAAGCCGTGGCCGAACTCCGCACGGCGGGAATTCGGTTTGTTGCGCTCAGCCGCGAGTCCCAAGCGCCAAGCCTGGAAGGGGTAGGTTCCGGTGAAAGAGTATGACATCTTCGTGCCCCTGTACTACAACGACGGCAGTGAGATCGAAGCGGAGAAGTTCCAGAAGTTGCAGGAGTTCCTCCTCGATCATTTCGGTGGCCTGACGTTCTTCCCCCAGCCGAACAGGGGTTTCTGGCGGATGGCTGGCGTCACGTATCGGGACGAGATCGTGATCTATCGGGTGATCGGGGCTGCAGGCGAGAAATCACGCGGATTCTGGGAGAGCCTCAAGAAACGGCCGCGTCGGCGTGGAATCAGCCTACACGCCGGGAGCGGGCAAATCGTCGATTCTGCCGCGCTTCGGCGTCACCTGGACGATGCCGCAGGCGTATGACCGTGTCGCCTGGTACGGCCGCGGCCCGCACGAGACGTACTGGGACCGCCAGACCGGCGGCGAAATTGCCGTTTATCAGAACACGGTGGACGGGATGGTTTTCCCTTACGTCCGCGCGCAAGACACAGGCAATCGCTGCGGCGTGCGCTGGATGACCTTGACGGACCAGCGAGGGCTTGGCGTGCGAATCGTCGGGCACGAACCGCTGAGCGCCAGCGTTTGGCCGTTCACCGTCGCGGACGTCGAGGCGGCGATGCACCCTTACGAGTTGCCGCGCCGCGACTTCAACACGGTGTTCGTCGACCACCGCCTGCACGGCGTCGGCGGCGACAACAGCTGGGGCGCGCTGACGCACCCCCAGTACACGCTGCCCGGCGACCGGCCGTACCGCTTCGGCTTCACGATCGAACCCGTGCGGGCAGATGCGCGGAAGACAGAATGAAGTGGGATGGGCCTGCGAAATGCCGCGAAGCAGAAGGCACGCCGTCACGTTCAGCGCGGTGAGTGTCGAAGCCCAGGCCGACCTCACCCTTCCTGATGTATCGCATCTGCGTCCAAAAAGGGGGCTGGAATAGACGGATTTGGCTATTGCAGCATTTGAAAAGGAAGCTAAGATGATGGCAGAGAGATGGCGGGTGGGCCCGAACTGAAATGTCCCACCTGGACTGGATTGGTGACGCGAGCTTTCGAGTAAGTGTCGCACAGCATGTCCCTAAAGTGGAGGACCCATCGGACGCTGCTCGTCGCTTGACCGCGCTTTCCTTTTCTGACGCCCTCGGCTGTCGCTGTCAAGGCGGCGGTCAGGGTCGCAGACGCCCAAACGGCGTCCCCTGAAAGGTCGGCCGAATGTCGAGTCGCACTGAGTCTCTCTCGCCCAGCGTGTACGCTGGGCGTTTTTTTTGCGCGTTCTTGCCGCGAGTTTCCCGATGAAGCTGCCGACCGAAGGGGCCCGCTGGTTTGTACACATCCGCTGGATCGCCTGCGCGATTGTCTTTGCCGCCGTAGGTCTGGCCTGGGTCCTGCAGGTGGTCCCCGACCCGCAGCCGTTGTGGTGGGTGGGGGTGGGCATGGTGGCGTGCAATTCCGCGTTCTGGCTGTTCCAGCGCCGCTGGAGTGCGACGCGCGAGGACGTGGATCGCCACATCGCCATGCAGATCCTGTGCGATGTGGTCTCGCTGGGGCTGCTCCTCTACTTCTCGGACCTCACGCGGAACCCGTTCCTGTACTTCTTCTCGCTGCCGATGATCATCGCGGGGATGTATCTGCGCGGCCGCACGCCGTACTACTTCGGCGCTTTCGTGACGGTGTCGATCGGCGGCGTGATGTGGCTGGAGTATCTCGGCGTGCTGCCGCGGTATCCGATGCGGTTCCTCGGCGAATCGCTGCCGCCGCTGGCCGGCGGCTACTTGATCGCGACGTTTACGGCCTTCGCCAGCACGTTGTGGATCACGCTGTATTTCGCCAAGTCGATCCGCGCCTACGTCGACCGCGCTCACCAGGAACTTCGGCAAAAAGAGAAGATGGTCGGGATCGGACAGCTGGTGGCCGGCATCGGGCACCAGATCGCCAACCCCTTGGACGGCGTCCAGAACTGCCTGCGGAGGATCGGCGAGCGGGTCAAGGGCGACGCGCGGCTGACCGAATACGTGCAGTTGATGGAAGAAGCGCTGGACCGCATCGAGAAGACGACCAAACGCGTCCAATCCTTCGCTCGTCCGCGGGGCATCGAGGTGGAGGACACGTCGGTGAACGCCGCGGCCGAGGCGACGTTGCAGCTGCTCGGTCCGCAGCACAAGGAAGGCATCACGATTCAGACCGAATTGGGCGACGTGCCGCTGGTGCGGGGCGATGCGTACACGCTGCAAGAAGTGCTCTTCAACCTGTGCATGAATGCCATCGCGGCCATGCCCGACGGCGGCGTGCTCAAACTCCGCACGTTCACGCTGGGACCTCACGACGACATGAACCCCGGCGACGTGGCGGTTGAGGTCTCGGACAACGGCGTGGGGATTCCGCGCGGGAATCTGGAAAAGATCTTCGAGCCGTTTTTCACCACCCGCGCGGATTCGGGCGGGACCGGCCTGGGGCTGGGCTTGTGCCGGATGCTGATCTCCGAGATGGACGGCCGGATTCAGGTTCGTTCGGAGTTGAACGAGGGCACGACGTTCACGGTGATCCTGCCGCGCGCAGAACACGCCGCGAAGGAGACGGCGAAAGAGTAGGGCCGGCAACTTGAACCTGGAAGACGGCCACGTTGCCGAACGCACGGCGATGCAGCGAAGTCACGGGCACGCCCGCTCGCTGCCAGGCCGACGGTAGTGACGCTTCGAATCGCGCCAGACTCGCCTCGCTGCCCTGCACCAGGCACCAAGCGTTTCGGAAGGCCAGGACGCGCCCGCGAGCTTCGGGGGAGAGGACGGCCGCGGGCCGGACCGGCAGCGGAATGAGCTGATCGAGCGGCCGCTCGACACGGTACAGCCCCTGAACCGGCAGCAGGCAGAACTCGCGGCGGAGCGGATCCTCGCTCGCGTACCAGTGCTCCGCTTCGATCAATCCGCTACGGACGAAGACAGGCGCGCCGTCGGCGGCATGGGCGTTGACGTAAGCGACCGCCGACCGCCAGTCCTGGTTGCGGTCGCCCAGCACGCGGCCGTCCTGCCGCCATTGGCGAACCATGCCGCCTTGGTGGACCGCCGCCGCGACGACCACCACCGCGCACAATCCGCGCCAGACACCGGCCGGGCAAGCTGCGTAACACAAGGCGGCCCACAGCAGCGGGGCGATAGCCGCGACGATCAGATAGCGGCGGAAGAACAGCGGCGCGTAACCCTGTACCGTGGCCAGCCAGGCAACCGCCAAGGGCACCAGCAGCCAACACAGAACGAGCAGGAACCAGCGCATGTCCCGGCAAGTCCCCCCCGCCGCCGGCGCGCGGGTCCAACGGATCCGCTCGCTCAACAAGGACGCCGCCAGCACGGCCAAGGGCGCCAGGAGGTAGACGTGCAGCGGAAACACGTCGCCGATCTCCCAGACACGCCACAGCGAACGCGGTGGGACAAACGAAGACCAGTTCTGCCGCCGCTGGGCGATCTCCCGCAGGTGAGGCACCGCGGGCAGCAAGCACAAGCCCAGCAGCGTCACGTCGAATGCCAGTTGCCGCCAGCAGTAGCCCCGATGCCGGGCCGCGCTGACCCCCAAAGCGTCAGCGGGAGGTTCACGCTCAGCGACCCGCAGCAGGGCGTAGTAGACGACCTCTCCCGCCAGCAGCAGGACCGCCGTGTAGTGCAGATAGAACAGCAAGACGCCCGTTGCGATCCAGGCGAGACGCAGCGAGAGATGGGCCCAGCCAAAAGCCCGGCTTTTCCGAATGAGCCCGGCTCCCAAGATCCTCTCCGTCTCATCATTCCCATCACTCCCATCCCTCCCGTTCGTCCTTCCGCCCGCAGCCGCCGACCGCCGGAGAACCCCCGCAAACAACATCACGTGCAGCAGTCCCACCAACTGAACCAGCGCATACGGCCGGGCCTCTTGTCCGTAGAAAACACAGTTCCGATCCACCGCCACCAGGACGGCCGCCAGCAACCCCGCCGACCAACATGCAGTCCAGCGGACCACGGCCAAGTGAACGCCGACGGCCAACGCCACCCCCGCCAAGATCGAGGGCAGACGCAACGACCACTCGCTCGCCCCGACGAATTTCGTGACCGACCAGACCAGGGCGAAGTAGGCGGGACTCTGATTGCCGATGGCGGCTCGCGGAGCCAACTGCCCAGCGCCGTCCGCGACGACCCACGCCGTGTGCAGTTCATCCAGCCACAGGCTTTCACCAACCTGGACGATCCGCAGCCAGAAGGCCAGTCCTGCCACCGCCGCCAGCAGGCAAATCCGACGGAGACGGTGCCAGGAGGGATCGGTCGACATGGGAGCTACCGCACGTATTCGGCGTCCAGCCGGTAATAGACGCCGCCCAATCCCGACACGGGCTTCAGCCGCGTGTCGACGGTTAGGGTCCCGGCTAGCCGGCGTTTGCGGCGTTCGAAAATGGTCCGGAGCGGATCGCGCAAGGTGACTTCAACCATGTCCGTCAGCTTGGGCTGCCCCCCGAAACAGCACGTGCCCATGTCCGGGATGAGGATGAACCGCTTGATGTTGTATTGCTGGCCATCGGGATAGACATAGCCTTTGATAAACACCTTCTGGCCGTTCAGATCCAGTGCCTGGGGAGGAATCGGCATGTGCGGAGCTTCGGGAACCGGCTGTAATTCGGCAAACGAGATCCGCTGAAACCCATCGGGCACTTCCGTGGCATAGACGATGGAGTGCAATGCACCGCCCCCGACAAGCAGCAGGACGCAAAGCGCGATCCCCAGCACGGCCGCCGTGCGGCCGGATAACTCGTCTGGATACCGCCGGAGCTTGGCCAATGCCACCAGCCCCAGCACAAGGCCCAGCGCCGGCAACGTCAACAAGAACGGGAACAGCAGCGCAGCCCCCGACAGCAAGCCGAGGATCAAGCACAAGACGGCCGACTTGCTGACGGCCCGATAAGGCTGTGCAGCGTCTTCATAGTCCGCAATGTTATCAAGGATCTCTGCGCTACTCATACCCGTCTGCTCGATTCTCCCAACGCGGGATCCCGCCCGCAACCCAGTAGGATGGGCATTCGTGCCCGTTCGGATCGTGACGGGCAGGAATGCCCATCCTACGATGCTCGGCCCCAGCCGAACAGGACGGCCCATTGGGCGACAAAGAACACGCCCCCCAATATCCAAAATACGACGAGATAGGCCAAAAGGTTCGCTCCGGCCGTGGTCGTTCGGTGCAGCACCGGAACTTGACCGGATAAGTCCGTCGGGGCGTTCGCCGTCGCATCGTTCGCCGCCTGGCTGGTCTCAGGTTCCGTTCTGCCAGGAGGGACAGGCGAGCCAGGCTGCGCTGCCGGCGCAGCCCGCGCGTCCGCCACCGACGCGGCACGATTCTCGCCGCCCAAGGGAAAGAAGATTTCGGCGCGCTTGGCCGCAGCCGGATCGATCTTGGCCAACTCCTCCGCGCGCTCCTTCGCCTCCGGCCGGGGGCACGTGCGGAGGTAGTTCATGATCGCAACCCGCACTTCTCTGGTATTCTGGTCCGCCTCTTTGAATAAGCGGACCATTCGCTCGACCTGCGACCAGTCCTCCCAACGGGCCAAGTCCGGAATGATCAAATCCGCCAGTTCCGGCCGGTCCAGGAGACAATGGAACCCTTCCAAGATGCGCGGCCGGGGCACCGCCTCGGTCTCGGTGCCCAGAAATCGCAAGGCCATGATCACCGCGTAGGTATCCGCGTATTCCGCTTGGTGGTTTTTCAGAAACAGGTCTTCCACCAACGCCATGCCGCGGGGTCCTGCCAACATCAGGTAACTGCCGACCAGGGCGTCCAGTCCCGCTCGCGTTTCTCGGTCCTCCGCTCGCAGCAACTGTTCCAGCATCGGCAGATCGTCGGCGCCGCCGCAGACGCTGAGCATGACCAGGTACAGCCGCTTGCGGTTCAGCGGCGTGTCCGGATGCTTGATCCACGCCAACAACTGGGCGCGGTCCATCTTGTCGCGGAGGCCCTCGAGTTCGCTGTACGGTGCTTTCGCGAATTCATCGTAGGCGTCGCGGGACAGCACCTGTTCGGGGTCCTGCAGGTAATCCTGGAAGAAGGCGAGCCGCGCCGGCCCTTTTTCGGGCAGGCTGTCGAGTTGCCGAAGGTACTCGATCGCCCGGTCAGAGACCTTCATCGGAGTCGTCCAGGCCACGTCGGGACCGCCGGCTCCCATGACCAGGAAACGGTCCCCCACTTGCTCTTGCCCGAAGATGACGGTGCGGATTTCCTTCTTCTCCTCCACCCCGGCCGTGCCCTTGCCCTTCAAGACAGCGGCCACCTCGAACACGGCCTTCGGCCCATCGTCGCCGGCGGCCGGCGTTTTCGCAACTTCCGGCAACTTGACCAGGCGGGCGATGACCACCGCGTCCATCGAGGCCATTTCCTCGCTGAGCGTTTGCGACGTAACCGTGCAAAACGGACATGCCAAACCGCGGGACGCCCCGA
Source organism: uncultured Pirellulaceae bacterium (assembly GCA_964443915.1). GTDB lineage: Bacteria > Planctomycetota > Planctomycetia > Pirellulales > Pirellulaceae > Anammoximicrobium. The sequence goes on along the minus strand of CAYUFW010000026.1, from coordinate 9,217 downwards.
GCGCCGCGGAGATCAGCACGCATCCGAACAAAGCTCGTTCCACAAATCGCTGCTTCATGGCTGCTCGCCAAAGGTCGCTCGGTGAAAAAGGGGAGATGGTGACATCGTCATGACTGCACGAACCAGAACTCACCGGATCACGAGGCTTTGCACCGGCACGAAGTTCCGCGTGGTCGAGAAGTACAAGGCTCCGGTGGGGCACGCGGCGACGCACTTGGCGGCCAGAGGGCCGAGCGCCTGCTCCATCGTCTCGTGGAACGGCACGCCCACGCGGACGTCGAAACCCCGGCCCACAAACGTCAATCCCAACGCTTCCCGCGACTCGGCGGCAATCTGGATGCACAGTTCGCAGTTGATGCACTTGCCGGGCTCGTATTGCACCGAACCGCCGCGATTAACCACCACGAACGCCCGCCGTCCGTCGCGATACCTGTCGGGATCCGCCCCGTACATGGCGGCATAACGTTCCAAAGCACAATTGCCGTGCGCCGGACAGCCACACGCCAGGCAGCGTTGGGCTTGGTCCGCCGCGGCGTGCGACGAGATCGCGTCCACCGCGTAACTCGAATCATCCCGCCGCGGCAGATCGGCCGCACGGGCCAGGAACTCCGGCATCTCCTCCGCCTGAATCTTGCCCATCCGCGACGAGAACGGCCGGTGGACCGGCTCGATCGGACTGCCTGACAAGAACTGCGAGATCGCGGCCGCCGCCTCCTTGCCGTCCGCGACGCTGCGCACCACCAAGCCTTTGCCGCGGGTCGCGTTCCCGGCCGCAAAGACGCCCTTCACGTTCGTCTCAAAAGTCCCCGGCCGAGTCTCGATCCCGCGCGGGCTGACGGCTAGTCCCCAGGCCTGGACTTCGACCTTGTCGACCACTCCACAGGCGACCAGCACCGCGTCGTACTGCGCGGTCAATTCGTCGAACGGCACGTGCCGGCCGACGCGCGTCCCGGATCGCAATTCGACGCCCAGACGAAAGACCAATCCGACCTCCCCAGCCAAGATGTTTCGCGGCAGCTCCGCGTCGGAGAACTCGTGGTGCAGCCGCCCACCAGGTTGCTCTTGGGCGTCGAACACCGTCACCGCATGCCCCTCGCGGCGCAAGTGGAACGCGGCCGCCAAACCGGTCGGGCCGGCGCCGATGACGGCCACACGCCGCCCCGAATCCGGCCGGCACGGCGGCACGTACGGCTCGCGCGACGCCAGATCCCGGTCCGCCACGTAGCGTTTCAGTTCGCACACTTCCACCGGCCCATCGGCGCCGTGCCGGCGACAGCCCTTTTCGCAAGGCTTCGGACAGACGCGGCCGAGAATGGCCGGCAAGGCGATGTCTTCCTTGATCGTGGCGATGGCGCTGCGGTGGTCCTCGTCGCCGATCTGCCGCAACATCTGCGGCACGTCCATGTGGGCCGGACAGGCGAAGAAGCACGGCGCCAGACAATCGCCGACATGGTCGCTGAGCAGCAATTCGAGCGCCGTCCGCCGCAACCGGTGTACTTCCGGCGTCTCGCTGGCCACCCGCATGTCCTCGACGGCCCGCGTGCCGCAGGCAGGCACGACGCGCCCGCTGTCCAATAGCTTGACCACGCACACCTGGCACGACGTGGAAGCCTTGTAGCCCTTCAGGAAGCACAGCGTCGGGACGTCAATCCCCAACTTCCGCGCCGCGTCCAGCACCGTGGCTTCCGGCGGCACGCCAATCGGTCGATCGTCGATGGTGATGGTTGGCATGATCCCGTTACTCCACAAACACCGCCTTTTCCGGACAGACTTGGCGGCAGGTGTCGCAGCGCGTACACTTGTCCAAATCAATCGTGTGCCGGACGTAAGGCGTCATCGGAATCGCGTCCACCGGGCAATTCTGGGCGCACAGCGTACAGCCGGTGCAACGGTTGTTGATCTTGTAGGCGATCAAGTCCTTGCACTTGCCGGCCGGACAGCGGCCCTGCAGATGCGCTTCATATTCATCGCGGAAGTAACGCAGCGTGGACAGGACGGGATTTGGCGCCGTCTTGCCCAGACCGCACAGGCTGCCGGCGCAAACGTCCTTGGACAATTGCTCCAGCAGTTCCAAGTCCCCTTTCTGCCCGCGGCCGGCGCAGATCCGATCCAGGATGTCCAGCATCCGCCGCGTGCCCACGCGGCAGAACGTACACTTGCCGCAGGATTGATCTTGTGTGAAGCGGAGGAAATAGCGGGCGATGTCGACCATGCAATCGGTGTCGTCCAGGACAACCAATCCGCCGCTGCCCATGATCGCGCCGACGCGGGACAGGGCCTCGAAATCGATGGGCGTGTCGCCCAGTTCCGCGGGCACGCAGCCGCCGGATGGACCGCCGATCTGCACGGCCTTGAAGCGCCGGCCGTTGGCCACGCCGCCGCCGACCTCCTCGACCACCTGGCGGATGGTGACACCCATGGGCACTTCGATCAGGCCGCCGCGGGCGATTTTGCCGGCCAGGGCGAAGACCTTGGTGCCCTTGCTCTTTTCCGTGCCGAACGCCGCGAAGGCGTCCGCTCCGTTGCGCATGATCCAGGATACCAGGGCGTACGTTTCGACGTTGTTGATCAGGGTCGGGCGTTCCCACAGCCCGCATTCGGCCGGATACGGCGGGCGCAGGTGCGGCATGCCGCGGCGGCCTTCCATCGAAGCGAGCAGGGCCGTCTCTTCGCCGCATACAAACGCTCCTGCGCCCTCCCGCACGCTCAGTTCCAGCGAGAACTCGCTCCCCAACAGATTCGGCCCCAACATCCCGCGCTCGTAACAAATCTGCAACGCCTCACGGACGCGCCGCACCGCCAAGGGGTACTCGGCCCGGATGTAGAAGAAGCCCTCTCGCGCGCCGACCGCCAGGGCCGCAATCGCCATCCCTTCGATGATCCGATAGGGATAGGACTCCAAGATCATGCGGTCC
>CAYUFW010000026.1:0-6211 GCA_964443915.1 uncultured Pirellulaceae bacterium | reverse complement strand
GATGGCTTGCGGGTTGTTTTGCTCCAGGCACCGCCGCAGCGCCACGAAACCGTTGTGCCGCAAGTACTCGTCCAGATTCGTCGGATCGATCTGCCCGCAATACTCGGTGGACAAGTGCTTCTGAGGCCCCAAAAACGAGCACACCGGTCCTTCGCGCGGATTGACCGCGTGACGCACGGCCGGCTCGACTTCCTCTTCGTCGGTCAGCAGCCGGTCCAGCCAACGGCGGGTCGAGTAGCCAATCCGCTTCCACACGCCGCGCGGCTTGAAGTGCCGCAACACGATCGATTCGACGTCCTCGGCCTGGACTCGGGCGTACAGGTTGGACGGCCCGCGCAACGGCACGACCTCGACCAGTGGCGTCTGGTGGCACATGCCGACGCAGCCGACGCGTTTGGCGCTGGCCGCCGCACCGCTCTGAGCCAGAACGCGATCCAGCGCATCGCGCACCTTGCCGCTGCCCTGCGCGACGCAACACGAGCCGAGTCCGACTCGGATTTCGCCCTCGATGCGAGCCGGAATCCGCCGGTCGCGCGGCGGTTTCGCAGGCGCGCCGTTCTGATGGTCCAGAAAGTCCCGGATCACATCATGGATCATGCGCGGCGTCAGGCGTCCATAAGTCAAGTCGTCGATCTGGACCACGGGGGCCAGCGTGCAGCAGCCCAGGCAGGCCACGGGCTGCAGCGTGAACATGCCTTCCGCATCCGTATCCTGGCCGTTGGTCAGGTGCAGTTCCTTGGCGATCGCGTCCCGCACAAGTTCTGCGCCTTTGACGTGGCAAGCCGTGCCGACGCAGACCTGAATCAAGTGGCGGCCGACGGGCCGGTGGCGGAATTGCGTATAGAAGCTGGAAACGCCGGCGATCGACGCCGGGGTGATCTCGGTCAGCGCGCAAACCCGCCGCAGGGCCTCCTCTGGCAAGTAGTGGTAGTGCTCCTGTAGCCGCTGCAGGATGGGAATCACCGCTTCCCGTCGGCGGCCGACCTCTTCCACGATGCGATCGACAAACGTTAAGTCCAAGTCAGGCATGATGTTCGGTGCAAACGGCAAGATTCGAGCAACATCGTCGCGCTAAATTCTAGTCGCAACCATGCGGGAAGGGAATTCCTAACGCGGGCAACGGCCGCAACCAAATCCGAATCTCGAAATACAGTCTCAATGGGCAAGGGAATGTTGCGCAGGGGAATCGACTCATCAACTCATTCCTTGGCCCTCATTCCTTTGCCCCCGTTCTGTTGTCGGTCTTTCGCCCTGAAGAGCCTACAGCCGATCCTTGGAACTGACGAAGTGCTCGGCCGTCTCACGGCTGATCCGGCCGTCCTGCCACAGGCGCCGGATCGACTCGTCCAACGTCAACATCCCCTCGCCGCGGCCCGTGAGGATGTTGTTGTCGATCGACTCGATCTTGCCGAACCGGATCGCGCTGGCGATGGGGGCGTTGTTGAACATGATTTCCAAGGCCAAGACGCGTTTGTCCCCTCTGCAGACGCTGGGCAGAAGGTGCTGCGAGATCACGGCCCGAAGGCTGAAGGAGAGCTGCGAGCGGATTTCGCGCTGCACGTCTTGCGGGAAGAGATCGGCGTAGCGGGAGATCGCGCCTTTGGCGTCGCGGGTGTGCAGGGTCGAGAAGACCAGGTGTCCCGTCTCGGCGGCGCTCAGAGCCACTTGCGCGGTCTCTCGGTCGCGGATTTCGCCCGCCAGGATCACGTCCGGGTCCTGACGCAGACCGTACTTCAAGCCATCGGCAAACGTGTGTACGTCCAGTCCGACTTCCCGTTGCGTCACGATGGAATGGGGCGTCTTGGGAAAGACGTACTCGACCGGTTCCTCGACCGTCAGGATGCGGCAACCTCCTTCGTGGTTCAGGAGGTTGACGATCATGGCCAAGGACGTCGTTTTCCCGGAGCCAGCCACGCCGCAGAACAACACCAGCCCGTTGCGGAAGTGGGCCAATCGCTGAGCCAAGCTCTCGGGAAACCCAGCCCACTGGAAATCCGGGATGTGCGCGGGAATCACGCGGAAACAGGCGCCCATTTGCTGACCGGAGAGGAAGTAGTTGGCGCGGAATCGGCGCTTCTGGCTCTCCGCCGTCACTTCGAATGCGAAGTCGACATTCTTCGCGGCCTGGAAGCGGTCCAGCGCGTGCTGCGGGCAAAGCGGCGTCAGCAGTCCCTGGACCGTTTCGCGGTCCAGCGGCGGCTCGTCCAACTCCTGCAACTCGCCGTGGAGACGGAGCGCCGGCGGATGCTGCACGACCACGTGCAGGTCCGACGCGCCCGACTCAGCGGCTCGCGCCAGCCAACTTCGCAGCGGATCGAGACAGGTGGGATTCGACGCGGACGTGTTCATGGCAATCACGGATCCAACCTCGGACAGGGCGGATTCTTGCTGATCATACCGCAGATCAAGGCGTCACGCTCTCAGGTTCCCTGGCTGCCCACGCGGACGGGCCCACGTGGCCCTCCCCTTGCAGTTCTCGGCTGGCGTTGATATACCGCCCTCGGCGACTGGCGACTGACGGGAAGGGGCTTCATGAACGCAAACCGCTGCGATTTGTGCGGGCGGCGCACGCGTCGCGGAACCACCGAGCACCACTTGATTCCGCGGACTTGCCATGCCAACAAATGGTTCAAGAAACGCTACACCCGCGCCCAGATGCAGATGACCATCGCTGTTTGCGGCGACTGTCACCGCGCGATCCACGATTTGGTGCCGGACGAGAAGGATTTGGGGCGGTATTTCAACACGCTGGACGCCCTACAAACGCATCCGCAGATCGGCAAGTATCTGGCGTGGATCAAGAAGCGGAAATGAACCGACGCGGGACTGCAGACGAGGAAGCCCGGCTTGTCTAGGATGGCGGGCTTCTGAATCGAATCCGCTGCGCCGTGACCTGAAGTCCTAATCTCTCACCTACTCTTTCACTTAATCTCCCTGGCACTGCCTTCGATCCGGAGGAAGATTAAGTGAAAGATCAGGTGAAAGAATACGGCGCTCGTCATCCCGATCATCCAAGCTGCGGCAATGAGCTACGCGGCAATGAGCTACTTGGGGTCGGTGTCGGGGGCCTTGCCCGCCTCGATCAGCTTCCCGAACGGCTCGCCACTGGGGGACTTCTCCGCTGCCGCCTTCTTCATGGCCGCTTTGACGCACTCCGCGAGCTTTTCCTTGTCCGCCTTCAGGTCGGCGTACTTTTCCTCGCTCAGCCCAGCCTTCGCGAGAGCCTCACCGTAGGCGTTCCGGACCTCTTTCGCTTTGCCCTGCACGTGGCAGAAATTGCACTTCAACTCTTCCACCACGGGGGCGATCTTCTTGTCCTTGGACTCGGCGTCAAGCGTTTTCTTGTAGTCCGGCCGGGCTAATGCCGACTGGGCCAACAGACCAATGACGAACACGCTCACGAGCAGCATTCCCAACCTCTTCACGGGGCACCTCCGAAGTTTTTTGCGAACAACACGGGTGAGGAAAAACGGGGGCCGGCCCGTCCTCGCGGGGAGCAAGCCGGCAGGCCGCGATACGCGCGCGGCGCGGTGGAAACTTGCTACGACTAGTAAAGCCGGGTAACATGCTTTTGTCAACCATCCCAAGCCACAAATCGCCCGGCTTGCCCGGGACACGGCCGGTTCGCTGAGCCTCGGACGAACAGGGTGCCCAGGCGCGATCTTTGTCGATTTGGGGGCTGAACCATCGTGGCCCAAGCGATTATAATTGGGAGCGGAGGCCCTAGGCGTCTTAGGGCGAGGGGTTGAGAGTTTTCACCTTTTGCAGAGTCTGAACGAGCCGATGTCGCGAAGGCAAAGCATCGACCGAATCCTGGAGGACTGGGCGTACGACCCAGGAACGATTAACGTGCGCCTCGTCCGTGGCGACAATGACCGCGAAGTCATCCAAATGCGGATCGACATGGGCTTGCTGCAGTTGGAGACGACGGGACGCCCCGACGGCGACCACCCCCACGGCTACGAAACGTACTACGACTACCTCGTCAGCCGCGCGTTCCGGGACGACGAGTTCGAGCTGAGCGAAGAACAGTGCCTGGAGGCCGACCGTGAGTTCGTGCAATTCTACCATCGCCGCATGTGCTGGCTGGCGCTGCGCAGGTACTCGCGGGCCGTGGCCGACGCCGACCACACGTTGATCCTGATGGATTTCTGCGCCGACCATTCGCCGGACGAGGATTGGACGATGTCTCACGAGCAGTATCGCCCCTTCGTCCTGTTTCACCGCATCCAGGCGGCCGCGCTGGAGCAATTGGACCAGCAGTCCGGCGAGGCGGCCGTACACACCATCAACGTCGGCCTCGAACAACTGCGGGACTTGTTCGCCGAGCACGATGCCGAGGAAATCTTCGAAGAGAGCGAACTGGCTGTGCGGCTGAACGAGCTGCGCGAATCGGTGCGCGATCAGTACCATGTGGGGCGGACCCTGCAAGAACGGCTGCAGGATGCTGTCGCGTGTGAACAGTACGAACTGGCGGCCCAACTCCGCGACGAACTCGCCCGCCGACAGATGCGGCTGCACCGCTGAGCCGGGGCACGGATGGCATTCCGGGAGTCGGATTGCGGCTGCCGGCAACGTTGCACGATGGCTCTCCGGACGATCACGGCACGGCTCTCCAGACGATCACGGCACGCGCAGCCGCTGAGTGACGCGGATCCGCACCGGACCGATCAGGCCGGCGGGGACCAGTTGGCCGCTCAGACGGTCGCGGATGTCGGCGGCCAAGAACGGCTTGAACTGCAGCGGGCCGGCGTCCGGGAATCCCGTCGGGTACTTCTTGTCGCCGATCAGTCGATTCGACCAGGTGTTGGTCACGCGCACCTCTAGCGTGTTCGTACCGGCCTGAGCCGCGCTGGTGACATCCACGATGAACGGAGGCTTCCAGAACACGCCCAGATTGCGGCCGTTCACGAGCACCTCGGCCAACGATTCCACCTGGCCCAAGTCGAGCCGCACGCGCCGGCCTTCCCCCAGGCGGTCGGCCGGCAAATCGAACGTGCGGCAGTACGACGCCGTGCCGGAGAAACAGCGTACGGCCTCCTGCGGATGCTCCGCCCACGAGATCAGCCGCTGGAACGTGGTGCGCTCCGGCACGTCCATCTCGGCCGGGAAGCAGACTTCCCACGGGCCGTCGATTCCTAGCGGCTCCGGAAGCGCCGGCACGCCGAAGAAGCGTTCCCGTCCATCAGCCAACTTCACCCGGTAATCGCCGGCGGCGGAGACTTCTGCTTCCAAACCGCCGTCCGCGCCGCGCGTGATCGTGACCGCGGGCAGGGACACGGCATCGGCCGCGGGCGGCGACGACTTGGCCAACCCCGCGATCTCGGCTGCCGTCAGGGCGCGGGCGAATTGCTGCATCTCGCCCAGTTCGCCCTGGAACGGTCCGCCCGGTCCACCCGCTCCGCCGGGACTGGGGTGAACCGTGTACCGGCTCTGCAGGCCCTGACGGGCCAGCACGCCGTTCAGGTACAGACGCGGCCGTCCGCCCTCGTAAACCACGGCTACGTGCGTCCAGTCGGCTAAGGTGGCGGCGTGGACCAGCAGCGGAGCGAAATAGCTGGACGAGTGCTCGTACACCGCGACACCGTTGCGGCCCACGGACACGCCGGCGCCGGCGTGGCTGTCGTCGCCAAACAGCGACGCGCCGTGCGCGGGGAAGACGGCGTCGTTGCGGACCAGTTGGAGGAACACGCCGCTGTCGGCTTCCTTCGGCAGCGCCATGTCCGCCTTCGGCTTCAACCAGACAGCCACCGTGAAGTTGTTGGCGCTGTCTTTCTCCGCCGCAGACGCTTGCGGTTCGGCGGCCTTCGCGACCGTGGTGAGAACGACTTGGCCGTCGCGAGTCACTTCCGTTACGGTCGAGGCCGGACTGGCGGCCGTGCGGAACACCACGAACACCGAACCGCGCGGCTCCAACTCGATCGGCACGCGCACGCCGCCGTCCACGGGCTGACACGCCGCCGCCGCCACGATCCGTCCGCTGTCGGCGCACCACAGCTCCGGGGCTTTGCCGGCCACGCGGAACACCGGCGCGATGGAAACCGCGTGCTCGCTCTGGCTGGACAGGAAGTAGACGTCCGCATCGCCGGCGTCGCGATGAGTCCACAATAGCTTGTTCGGGTTCACACTGCTGACATCCGGCGGCGTCTTCAGTTCGGCCAGCACGGCGGGCAAGTCCAAACCGCGGAACACCCGTCCTTGCCCAAAACGA
>CAYUFW010000025.1:29798-44425 GCA_964443915.1 uncultured Pirellulaceae bacterium | reverse complement strand
GAAGCAGTCGAAGTGGCCGAGATGGTCGATTCGCCGAACTGTCGCTTACTGCTGGACTGCCTGGCGATGAGCACGGAAAGCACGCCGATTCCCGACTTGATCCGGCGGCACGGCAAATGGCTGGCCCACTTCCACGCCAACGATCCCAACCTGCAAGGACCGGGGATGGGCAACCTGGATTTCCTGCCGATCTTCCAGGCTCTGCGCGACATCGACTATCGCGGTTGGGTCTCGGTCGAAGTCTTCGATACGTCGCCGGGCGGTGAAACGATCGCGCGCCGCAGCATCGAGTACCTGCAACAGGTCGAGGGCCGCATCTCGGCGTCTTGATCGCGAACACGGCTTGAAGCGAAGACGCCCAGAGCCGTAGAAAAGGCAGCTTGCACGAGGACCTTCGACGAACCGGGTGTCCCCAAGAAATTCGAAAACCTCCGACGGTGGAACTCACGGCCGGAGCGGCGGGGCCTGACGCCGCCGGCTCACCCGCGCGTGCGACTCCAGAAACAATGACGAGCAACACCAGGGTGACCGACAGTCTGCCGTGTTTCGTGGCATCCTCCCGAAGCCTACTTGAGTTGGGTGTAAGTCAGCACGCTTGCGCCGGGCTGCGCCGGGATGGCCACTGGCAGTCCGTCGTCCATCAGTTCGCGGCCAGTCAGCGTCTGCGCCAGGCCGGTATCGAGGTCGGTCACGGCGTAGCGGGCTTGGGAATCCAGGCCGCGGAGTCTGTAGCGGGCCGCTTCCTCGGCGTTCTGCGGACGGCGGAAGGCCTGCACGACGCCGTCGCCTTGTTCTGGGCGGTTGAATTGCCAGGCGATCCAGCGGTTCAGCTCGCGGCTGTACGGGGTGAGGGGATAGTAGTCGGCCAACATCCGCGGCGCGACCGAGCGGCATTCGGCGTACGCCTTCTGCTGCGCGGCCGTATTCTCCACATTTAGCCTCCCCATACCGAACGAAGGCAGGTAGAAGCTGCGATACGCATAGGGTTCATAGAGGTAGCAGCCCGTGCCCTGAAACGGCAGCCAGAACGACAAGCCGTAGGTGTGCCCCTGGTTGCCTTCGATGACGCCCGGCATGTTCGGGAACTGGAAATCGCTGCGCAGCAGCGGCACGGCCCGCCGCATGGTCTCCAGGTCGTTGCGGCGTCCGCCGGACGCGCACGAGTCGATGCGCAGGCCGGGATGGCGGCGGCGCAGAGAGTCCCAGAACGCCAGATGCCCCTGCACGTACAGGTTCTCCGTGATCCCTTGCCGGTCCGCCGGATCGTGCCGGCGCCAGGCCGGCAACGGCCCACCGCCGTTCATGTCTTCGCGATACCAGTCGATGCCCTGCGACTCGATCATGCCGCTGACGTGCTCGGTCAGCCACTTCCGAGCCTCGGGGTTTCCTTCGTCCAGCAGCGCACCGTGCGACGTGCCCGGCAGCAGCCATTCGGGATGATTCTTGCCCAGCCAGGAATTCGGATCGCCCACCCGTTCCGGCTCGAACCACAGGACGAACTGCATGTTGCGGGCGTGGATCCAGTCGGTGAACGGCTTGAAGCCGTCGGGGTACTTCGCCGTGTCGATCTCCCACGTGCCGGAATTGAGCCAGATCATGCCGGGTTGTTTGAACGGTTCCTCGCCGGCCTGGAACCAGACGTTCTCGCGAGAGCCGCCGGCGTCTCGCCAGCACAGGTCAACATGGATGCCGGCGTCGAGGAACGACTTGACGTAGGCGATGTCCTTTTCGCCTCCGCCCACTTGAATCTGGGCGACCGCCGGCTGCGCCTTCCCATCGACCCGCGGCATGTTGTGCGCGACGTACCAGCGCCGCCACAGGTTCTGCGCTGCCACGACATCCGTCCCCTGCCAGAACAGGAGGGCGATCAGCGGCGTGCGGATCTCCTCGCCGGGTTTCAAATAGAGCCGGGTGACTTCCTGCCCGGCCGTGACGTTCAAGCCCTTGGCGGCATCGCGGCGGAACGAACTGGCCCACTGCCCCGGCCAACCCACGGCCAGGATCACCCCGCCTCCCGGCACCTGAAGGTTGTAGTAGGGCCAACCATTCGGCCCGTCACAGGACTTTCCCGAGTGGCCGGGGGGCGCGCACTTCTTCAAGGCATTCGCGCCCAGCGGGAGATGAAAAGGTTCGTAACTGTCGGCCGTGCAAGAGTCTCCCTTGTTGCCATGCAGGATGAATTCGTCTCCGTCCGCTCGCTCGAAGATGACATCCAGGGCCTGGACGTTTTTCAGGATCGGAGTATTGCTCGCGCCCGCGTTCTTGAAGTAGGCCGTCCATTCCACCGCGGGATAGCCTTCGTATTCGATGCCGACCACGCGCACTTCCAGGCCGGTTCTCGGATCGGTCCACGTCGCAGTGTGCTCCGTGCGGTGGGCGTCCAGCGTGCGCGACTCGCGGCGGCCGTTCCATTGTGCCAGCAACTCCGCGGAGTGCTTCCCGTCGTAGACGAACGAGATCACCGGATCGGTGATGAACCTGGCGCGCTGGTCCACCACGCTTCCGAGATCGACGAGCGGCCGGCGGCGCGAGTCCGATCCCGTCGTCCGCACCGCCGACGAGGCGAATTCGCCGTGCAACTGGAAACCGTTGAAAATGCCCAGGCCCCCTGGACTCGCCTCGACCGTAATCACCAATGCGCCGTCCCTATCCGCCCGGACGCCCCGGAACTCCGCATAATCAACCCCTTTCGTGAACACCTGGCCGCCGCTGCCTTGGGTGCTCTGCGACGTGCCGTTTACGCTGAACTTCGCACCGACGCCAGCGTGCGAGTTGTTTCCGAACAGGTAGAGATCGTAGGGGGCATGGGGAATCAACCCGTCGATCGTTACGGATGCTCGCGGCCGGCAAACGAGGTACGAGTTCATCAGGTTGTTATGGACGGGCGCCCCTTGAGCGGGCGGCCAATGGTCGGTCCCGACGAAGCCGGCCAGCGTCAGCGTCACCCCGGTGGGCGTCTTGCCGTCGGCGGCCAGAATCGGTTCGGGCGAGACAACCGTCAGCGGCTGACCGAAGGAGTCAGCCCGAACGCCGTTCCAGTAGTCGCGCTCAACACCGATCACCCCCGCGCCCTGGTACGCTGGCGGTTCCGCGTCCGGACCTCCCTGCTGGTTGGCTCCGCGGCCAAGGATCTGAACGTTCAGCAGCGCTGCGTGAACAGGAGTGACCGCCGCTGCGACGACCAGCATCGCCAACGCGAGCGACGGGCATTTCAGCCTGATCTTCGGACACATGATTTCCCCTCCGAAAGCGAGTCCGGCCAACAGACTGCCAGACAGTCGCCTTCGTATCAAGATATTGGCTCGGGGGTTAGCAGGGTTCGGGCCACATTCATGATTTCCCGGTGCGGGCCGCGGAAGGCCCAGACCTGGGCGGTGTCCTCGCAGCGCGTGCGGCCGGTGCTGCCGCCGATCGCAGGGATGTGGTACTCGAGTTCGCTGAACTGGCCCAGGCGGCTGTTCACATTGCAGGCTTGCGTCGCGTAGCCCAGATCGTTGGGATCGTCCCACGGCACGTCCACGTATTCACCGGACGGGTTGACGACGAAGTTGCGGATGATGAGCGCCCAGCGCTCGCCCTGTTGGAACAGATATCCGACCCGCCCGGTCACGGCCACGGCGCGAAGGGCAATCTTGTGCTCGCCCGCCTGACGCATTCGATAACGGACCAGCCGATCGTTGACCACGAGATCTGCGGCGGGAATGTCGCCGAAAATCCGTTTCGGATTGGCCCGGCTGAACGTGGGCATCAGCAGGTCGCCGCCGTGCGGCATCTGGACCAGGTTCCAAAGCCCGACGGGGCTGGTCCGCCCGCCGCCCACGATGGCCAGCGAAGTGTGCTGCGTGTAGCCCGCGTACTCGACGTTCGCCGACATCCCGTCACGCTCGTAGCGGAGCGGATGGGGCGCGGGGGCAAACGACTTCGAAATCTCCAACTCGACTTGTTTGCGCCAGCGCGACAACGTGAGCGTGAGCCGGTTGACAAGACGCAGTTCGGTGCCGTCGCCGGAGACGCGGTAGCTGCCCGGGTCCAACTCGCGCGGTTGGAAATACTTTTCACGCGACGGGTAGTCCGGCAGAAAGACGTCCACCTCCGGCGCCAGCCAGGTGCGATCGCCTCCCGAATTGTGCCAATCGGAGCCGGCGTAGAAGGCCTTGGCCGTTTCCAACGCTCTCAGCGCGGGATGGGTCCAGTAGAAGTTCTCCTCGCTGCCGCGGGCGAACAGGCCCAGCACACGTCCGCCGTAGGGCAGCAAGACCACCTCCGTGCCGTCCGGGTTGGTGACGACTTGGGCCGGCTTGCCTGCCGCCTCCAGGACTTCCAGCAGGACGCGCTTTGCTGCTGCGGAAGTGCTTTCCGCACCAAGGCCCGGCAGCGGCATTCCAGCCGCGCAGGCCACTCCGGCGCCGTTTCCCAGCGCGTTCAGAAACTGCCTGCGGCTCGGCAGGCCCTGACGGATCCGTTCAGCTTGTTCGCGGTTCATCGGTTTCTCAATCTACTCTGGCCAAGCGGAACACAACCCTGGGGTGGTGACGGAATGCGGGCACAATGACCTCGGCGCGGCCGCACGTCCGGCCAGCCGACTAACGCTGCCCTGGCTTGCTGATGACGGCCAGCGTGTACGGCTTTTCCGACTTCGTATTGACACAGCCGGGGAAGACGCGGTCGAAGTTGGCGGCGATCAGTTCCTGGCCGCGGACGACGGCTTCGCTGGGGCCGTCGAGTTGCCCGGCCGAACCGTCGTTGTCGCCGTCTTCAGCGACCGTTTCCACGCGACCGTCGAGCGTCACGGCCCGGATCGCGTTGGCCAGGATGTCGGCGACGTAGATCCGCTGCGTCGAGCGATCGTAGAAGATGCCGTCGGCCGATTTCATCTGGTTGGGGGCGGTGAGCACTTCCTGACGGACGACGCGGCCCACTTCGTTCAACACGATCTTCTCGATGACCGCGTCGCCACAATTGGCCACGTACAAGTTGCCGTTTTCATCGAAATCGATTCCGTCTGCGCCGACGGGGATGTCCTTGCAGACCGTCTTGAGCGTGGCGACCAGATGCGGGTCGCCGCCGCCCGCCCTGACTTGCACGCCGCGTTCGTCCAGACGGAACCGATACACGGCGCTGGCCACTGCCCCGTCGGCGGTCTTGCCCATGTCCGAATCGGTGACGTACACGAACCCGTCGCGGATCGCCACGCCGTTGGCGACGTTCAGGCCATCGGCCACCACCTCGACCTGGCCCGCCTTGCCGCCGGCCACGCGGACGCACAGCAGCCGCAAGTCCCCGGACGGCGCCTGGCGGACGCCCATGGGAAACACCCGGCCGGTCTGCGGGTGCGGCGGCAGCTTGCAGAACAGCGAGACCGCGTCGTCGGGCGCGATCTTCATCAGCACGCCCGGCGACGTCGGGTCCGTGAAGTTCGGCACCGAAAGGATGATCCACCCGTCGGACAGCACGGCCATCGCATCGGGAGTGTTGCAGTAGTCGGGCAGCACGATCGCGCGCGGGACCGCCGGCGGTTGCGGCGACGGCGTGTCCGCCGCGTGCGCTGCCGACAGCCACAGAATGCCAAATGTCACAGCCAATCGGAGCGTCGATCTGGTCATGGTTTCTCCCTTGTGTGTTGCGGTAAATGTGGGACCGCGCCAGGTAGGACGGAACAAGTCAGGTAGGCCGGAACAAGTCCGCGCAGTTCCGGCAACAGCAACTGTCGGCGAACCGCACCAATTCCTGCCGGAACTGCGCGGACTTGTTCCGGCCTACGATCTAATCCTCGCCGCTGCTCCAGTTCTCGGCCAGGAACATCGCTTGAGCTGTTTCTCGGATCTGGTCGGGCCGCTTGGCGCCGCACAGCGCGACCGTCACGCCGGGCCGCGTGATCGTCCAGCCGACCGCCCACTGGGCCACCGAATACCCGGAGGCCGCCGCCAGCCCGCGCAGCCGCTCGACCTCGTCCAGGTTGTTCGTCCACGCTTCGCCCACAAACAGCGGCGACCGGCGCCGCCAGTCGTCGTCCGCGAAAGCGTGGTCGCGGCTGAACTTGCCCGTCAACAGGCCCAGGGCCAGCGGCTCGTAGGCCACCACGCTCACGCCGTGCGCCCGGCACCAAGGCAGAATATCCGCCTCGATCTCCCGCTGCAGCCGGTTGTAGCGCACCTGGCAAGCCGCAATCGGGCACTCGGTCGCGAAGGTTTCCATCTGATCGACCGTCAGGTTCGACACGCCCACGGCTCGCGTCTTGCCCGCTGCCAGCAACTCGCGGAAGAAGCCGGCGGTTTCGGCCAGCGGAGCATCCTCGGCCGGGGCGTGCAAGTACAGCAAGTCGACCGACGCCACGTCCAGCCGCCGCAGGCTTTCCTCGAAATGCCGCCGGAGCAGCTCCGGGCTTCCCGTCCGCTGTAACCCGCCGTCCTGGTCCCAGTAGATGCCCACCTTGGTCGCCAGAACCACCTGGTCGCGCCGGTTGCGGACCGCCTGAGCGATGCGCCGTTCGCTCTCGCCGCCACGGCCGTAGGCGTAGGCCGTGTCCAGATGGTTCAAACCCGCTTCGAGCGCCGCGTCGATCACCGCCACCGCCGCGTCGTCGGTTATCGCCCCGCTGGTGATTCCCGCCAGCGGCCAGCAGCCCAAGGCTACGGGCGAAACCCAAAGGTCCGATTGTCCCAGCCGTCGTAAAGGTATCGTCATGCCGGCATTGTGACATATCCTGGCGAATTCGGCTACGTGCCGGAAATCCTGGCCAGACGTTTTCGGAT
Organism: uncultured Pirellulaceae bacterium; assembly: GCA_964443915.1. Taxonomy (GTDB): domain Bacteria; phylum Planctomycetota; class Planctomycetia; order Pirellulales; family Pirellulaceae; genus Anammoximicrobium. The sequence goes on along the minus strand of CAYUFW010000025.1, from coordinate 37,673 downwards.
ACCGCGAGTTGCCTTTCAGCTTTCCAATGCGTATTCTGGAGCGTCCGTTGCCAGTTCTTTTGCCATCTTCTCAGGAGAAATGTCTCATGGATCAGAAGCCCGTCGAACCGACCCCCTTCGATGCTTTGCCCGATCGCCCGCCGGAAGCTGCCGCGCCCGAAGGTGCCGCGCCGAAGGATGCCGCGCCGGGTGATGCCGCGCCCGAAGATGCCGCGCCGGAAATCGTCACGGCCGATCCGCTGGACGCCCTGCGGGCTCAATTGGCCCAGCTGCACGCGCGGGGCACGTCCGGCGCAGGCTGGTTCTACTGGATTGCCGCGCTGTCGCTGATCAACTCCGTGATCCTGCTCAGCGGCGGCGACCGCCATTTCGTGGTGGGACTGGGCGTGACACTCATCTCGGATTCCATCGCGAAGGCAGTCGCCGATGAGAACCCGGAGATTGCGACCGTGGCGAAGGGAATCGCGTTTGGGTTCGACCTGTTCGTGGCGGCCATCGTGTGCCTGTTCGGCTGGCTCTCGCGGCGTCCGATTCTGCCGATCTTCGTCTTGGGAATGATCCTGTACCTGCTCGACGGCCTCATCTATCTCATGGTCGGGGACTGGATGAGCGTCGGCTTCCACGTCTTCGTCCTGTTGGGCATGTGGAGCGGTTTCAATGCGTATCGGGAGATGAAGCAAATCAAGGCCGCACTGGAACAAAGGCTGATGGCGGGAGTTCCGGCCAGCGTCTGAGTGGTGGCGGGCTGACGGCACGCGGACGTCCGCATGGGCAAGTAACTGTGGAGGTATTTCATGCGAAGACGAGACTTTCTCTTGACGGCGGGCCGGAATGTCGCCGCGGGCGTCGTGGCGACTGAAGTCATTCATTCCGGATATGTCTGCGCCGGCGAGACGCCCCGGAAGATCAAGGTGGGCCAGATCGGCACGGGGCACGCGCACGCTGGGGGCAAGATGGACGCGCTGCGCAAGCTGACGGGCGATTACGAGGTGGTGGGCGTCGTCGAACCGGACGCCGCCTTGCGCGAAGCAGCTCAGCGGCAGGCGGTGTATCGGGACTTGCGCTGGATGACGGAAGAGGAGTTGCTGAACACGCCTGGCTTGCAGGCAGTGGCGGTCGAGACGGCGGTCCGCGACCTGCTGCCGACCGCCGCCCGCTGTGTCGCGGCAGGCATGCACCTGCACCTGGACAAGCCAGCGGGCGATGCGCTGCCGGCGTTCAAGAAAGTCCTGGACAAGGCGGGCCAGAAGAAGCTGACGATTCAGATGGGCTACATGTTTCGCAACAACCCGGCCTTTCAGTTCTGCTTTCGTGCGGTCCGCGAAGGCTGGCTAGGCGAGGTGTTCGAGGTGCATGCGGTGATCAGCACAGCCAGCGGCGGCGCTTGGCCGAATTCTCCGGAGGCTCGATGTTTGAACTCGGTTGCCACGTGATCGATGCCGTGGTGGCCGTAATGGGCAGGCCCGAGCGGGTCACGCCGTTCTTGCGCCGCATGCGTCCCGACTTGGACACCCTGGCCGACAACACGCTGGCCGTGCTCGAATACCCGAAGGCGACGTGTACCGTGCGCAGCAGCCTGATCGAATTCGAGGGCGGCCAGCGCCGGCAGTTTGTCGTCTGCGGCGACAAGGGAACCATCGACATTCGGCCGCTGGAGCCGCCGAAGTTGCTGCTGGCCTTGGAGACGCCTCGCGAACCATTCCGGCGTGGCTATCAGGAAGTTCCGTTGCCGAAGATGCCGGGCCGCTACGACGATCAACTGGCCGAGTTGGCGAAAATCATCCGCGGCGAGATGGAGCATCCCTACCCGCCCGCCCACGATCTGGCCGTGCAAGAGACGGTCCTGCTGGCCAGCGGAATGCCGGTGGACTGAGGCCCGCCGCCCATCGCGTCAGCCGTTTCGTGCCGCTCACGTCCCCCTCTGTGTCCTCTGTGCCTCTGTGTTTTTCTTCCTCCCGCCGGTCCGGCCGCGGAAGATGGAAACACAGAGGCACAGAGGCACAGAGGCACAGAGGAATAGATGCGGCTCCGGCGCGGATCGAAGTTAGGAGACGATTTCGGCCCGCGTTGCCGGCAGCCCCAAGCGGCTCGCGACGTCTCGAGCAACCGTGCCAAGTTGTTCAGGCAAATGGCGACAGTGGGATGCTCCGTCCCGAAGCTTTGCTCGTCGATGGCCAGCGCCGGCGATAAAGGGGCTCGGCTTCGTGAAAGCGAGCCATGCTCGCGGCAAAACAGGCCAAACTGGTTGAGCAAACGCAACAGGCAAGCGGCGAAACGAGCGCGGTCTGTATCGGCGATCCCCTGCGACCAGTCATGCTCGGTGCGGCGGAAAAACGCGGCACCAGCAAAGGGCCGGTTGCTTTCCGAGGGCAGGCCGGTGAAAATGCCGGACGAGGGCGGGGAGCCGCGACGGGCTTTCGTGTTGGGTGCAAATTGTCTACAGGTGCGATTGAAGCCCCGCTTCTTGGCCGGTTTCCCGTCGCGCGGATCGCACCCCCGGACAAGGGCTTTCACTGAGGAACACGCCATGAGACTGACGTCCGCCGTACTTGTCACTGTCTTCCTGTCGCTGATTTCGGCCGCTACGACCGCCACGGCCGCGGACCGCCAACTGGCTCACGCGGTGTATTTCAAGCTCAAGGACCCTTCTCCCGCTGCGCGAGAAGCGTTGGTCGCCGGCTGTCAGAAATTTCTGGCCGGGCATGAAGGGACGGTGTACTTCGCCGTCGGCGTGCTCGCCGAGGAGATGAAGCGCGATGTCAACGTCCGCGATTACGACGTGGCCTTGTTGCTGGTGTTTGCCAACAAGGCGGCCCACGACCAGTATGCTTTGCATCCGCGGCACCTAGAGTTTATCGAAGAATTCAAGTCATCGTGGGACAACGTGCGCGTTTTTGATGCGTACCTGGCTCCCGCGAAACCCGACACGCCCCGGTAAAGGAACGAGGGGGGCACGCTCTTTTTCCGACTCAGGCCCGTTTGGCGGAAAACGAGGGATGTCGCTTTTCCTGGAACATGACGGATTCCGCGCCAGACAAACCGGCCGACTTCTCCGACGCCGACCTCACCGGCCGTCGCCTGGGGGACTACCATCTGTTGCGGCGTCTGGGCCGCGGCGGGATGGCCGAGGTCTATCTGGCGGAACAGGAATCGCTGGGGCGCAAGGTCGCGTTCAAGGTGCTCAAGAACCGCTTCGCCGCCGACCCGTCGTACGTGCGGCGGTTCCAGCAAGAGGCCCAGGCCGCGGCCGCGCTGGTCCACGCCAACATCGTCCAGATCCATGAAGTCGGCTGCCTCGACGGCATCCACTTCATGGTCCAGGAGTACGTGGAAGGCCAGAACCTCAAGCAACTGCTGGACCGCAAAGGGCCCCTCGACGCCCCGGCCGCGGTGAGCGTCATGCGCCAAGTCGCCGCCGCGCTGCACAAGGCCGCCCAACAGCGGATCATTCATCGCGACATCAAGCCGGAGAACATCATGCTCGCTCGCACCGGCGAGGTGAAAGTGGCCGACTTTGGCCTGGCCCGCGTCGAACGGGAAGGGCAGGCCACGAACCTGACCCAGGTGGGCGTCACGATGGGCACGCCGCTGTATATGAGTCCGGAACAGCTGGAGGGACGAGCGGTCGATGTCCGCAGCGATCTGTATTCCTTCGGCGTGACTTGCTATCAGATGCTCGCCGGACGGCCGCCCTTCGAGGGCGACTCGCCGCTGAGCGTTGCCGTCCAGCACCTGAACAAGGAGTCGCCCCGCCTGGAAGACCAGCGTTCGGATCTGCCCGGCGGCCTGTGCCGGATCGTACACAAGCTGATGGCCAAGCGGCCGGAGGACCGCTATCAGACCGCGGTGGACCTGCTGAAGGATCTCAAGAGCCTGAACGTGCCCGGCGTCGACGAGACGTGGGCCGCGGCCGGCGAAGGCTGGACGGCGTCCGAGGTGGTCGCTCACACGGTCGCCCGCACGGCAGCCACCCAGCAGCTGGCGGCCGTGATGGAACGAGAGGCAGCGGTGACGGTCCGCCGCGGCTACGGGGGCGTGCTGGCGGCGCTGTTGCTGGCAGCCTTCCTGCTCGGCGGCGGCTTGGCCTGGTTCCGCCGTCCGCCGCCGTTGTTGGCCGTTTCCGACCAGGAACTGCCGTCGGTCGAACGCAAGGCGACGGTCCGCGACCAGTACCTGCTGGCCGCCGAGATCGCTACGGAAGAGGCTTGGAAAAGCGTGGCCCGCGAGTTCCCGCCGGAGGAGAATGAACAGAACCAGTACTACGCTCTGCGGGCCCGGCAGCGGCTGGCCGAACTGTACCTGCAAAACGACGATCTCGATCAGGCCCTGCGCTGCTACGAACAATTGGCCGACGCGGAGACGGCCGACCTGCAGTTCCGCGCCATCGGGCTGTCGGGCCAAGCCAACGTCTACATTCTCCGCGACGAACAGAGCCTGGCCCACCAGAAACTGGCTGCCTTTGTCCAGCTGCTGGATCGTCTGCCGGCGGAAGTGAGACAAGTGATTCTGATGGAGATTCACCCGCGTTTGCGGCCGGAATTGGAGCGTCTGAGACAGGACCTGAAAGCGGCGCCGGCCGCATCGCGATCGCCAGGTTGAAAACCGGCGGACCCCATGGCCGAGGATGGAAAAATAGCAGTTCCCAGGGACCGTTGAGAAGGTCGGCATCGGACCGTGGCATCACGTCGGCGGCGAAGCCTGACGGTCGGCCAGGCCGTAGCGTTCGAGTTTGCGGTCCAGCGTCGAACGGTTGATGCCCAGGACGCGGGCCGCCTCGCGTTTCACCCAGTTCGTCGCCCGCAGCGTCTGCAGGATGTGGCGCCGCTCCAAGTCGTCCAGCGACACGGCTTCGTAGGGAGGCGGCACGCGGTCCTCCGTTGCCGCCTGCGGGGCGACGGAACCGATCTGCAGATCGTCGGGCCGCAGTTCCGCCCGATCGCTCAGGATCACGGCGCGTTCCATAACGCTCCTCAGTTCGCGGACGTTGCCCGGCCAGGAATACTCCGCCAGCGTCTGCAAGGCCTCGGGCGTCAGCCGCAAGGGCGGCCGTCCGAGACGCTGGCAGGCCCGCGAGAGGAAATGGCGGGCCAGTTCGGGCACGTCCTCCGGATGGTCGCGGAGCGGAGGCACGAGCACTTCCAGCACTTGCAGACGATAGAACAGGTCCCGGCGGAACTGCCGTTCTTCGACGGCCGCTTCCAGGTCGCGATTGGTCGCCGCCACAATCCGGGTGTCCGGGCGGATGCTGACATTGCCGCCGACTCGTTCAAAAGGATGCCCCTCCAGGACCCTCAGAAATCGCGATTGCAGGGACAAGGGCAACTCGCCGACCTCGTCCAAGAACAACGTGCCGCCGTTGGCCAGTTCAAACTTGCCGATCTTTTGCCCCGTGGCGCCGGTGAAGGCCCCTTTTTCATGTCCGAACAGCTCGCTCTCCAGCAGCGTTTCCGGGATCGCGGCGCAGTTCAAACAGACGAACGGTCCGTTCCGGCGGCTGCTCTGGAAATGCAACTCGCGGCAGGCCAGTTCTTTGCCCACACCGCTCTCTCCCCGCACCAGCACCGTCGCGTCCGAGGCCGCCAGACGGACCAGCTTGGTGCGCAACTCGCGCATCGCCGGGCTGTCGCCGACCAGGCTGCCTTCCGTTTCCAGCAAGCGGCGCAGCGCGCGGCTGACCTCGCGTTCGCCCTGCAGGCCCGCTTGCAGCGACGCCTTTTGCCGGAGGCTCTCCAAGGTCCTCCCCATTTGATCGGCGACGGCCAGCACGATCTCCAGCGAGACGACGTCCAGGCTCTGGGCCGACTGGGAACAGTACACGTGCAACAAGCCCAGGTTCGCCGCGGTGCCGCGGATGGGGGCGCAGATCGCGCTTCGCATTTCCTGGATCGTTCCCAGCTTGGCCTTGTTCGGATCGTGCTCGATGTTCATGGCCAGGATCGCCTCGCCCTCCCGCAGCACTCGCCGGGACACCGTCCGCGAAATCCTCGGGGCGGGCCAATCCGGCGGCGACCGGGAGACGATGGTCACCAAACGGTCCGGGTTGGTGCCGTCTGCGGTCCCTTCGGGAAACAACAAGACCGCGCCCACGTCGGCGGAAACAGCGGGCAGCAAGCCATCCAGCACGACGTTGGCGAGTTCTTCGACGCTGGCGGCGTTGAGCATCGGCCCGATAAGCCCATACAGCCGCGCAAAGCCGCGCCGCACCCGCGCGTCCCACAAGCCCTCCGACGCCAGGCTACTTTCGGTGAACAGGCCCACGCGACTGCGACGATCGACAATCACGGGCATGGGGCCGCTGCTTTCGTCGTCGCTTGATTCGTCCCCTGGGGAAGCGGACGACGGACGGGCAGATTCCCGCGTCTCGGCTCGGCTGGCCTCGGTCGGTTGCCTGGTGAAGCGCAGGGTTGCCTTGCCGATTCGAATCAGGTCGCCTTCTGCGAGGGACGTCGGTTCACGGATCCTCTGGCCGTTGACCAGCGTCCCGTTTCGGCTTCCCAGGTCGTGAAGCCACCAGGCCGAGTCTTTCCAGGCGAACGAAGCATGCTTGCGGCTGCAGACCTCGTCGGCCAGCATGATTTGGCACGATTCGTCCCGTCCCAGGATAATCTCGCTGCCCCGCGTCAACTTGTACATCTCGCGGACGCGAGCGCCCTGATAAACGGCGACGAATGCGTCTTCCAAGGTTTCCTGGCCGGAACCGAGAGATTCAGGCATGACGATCCGCATCCCTTCGAGATTGACATTTCCATCCAGCCAACATGACTGAACACTGTAACCTAGGATAAGACGATTAGCCCGAAGTCACAAGCGCCGGGGCGTCGATTCCGCTCCGTCCCCCCACGTTCGTACTCCGAGTCATTCGGCTTTGGCGACAAAGCGGTAGCCGGCGTCGCGGATGGTGAGAAAGTGGCGAGGGGCGGCGGGATCGGACTCGAAGATCTTTCGCAAGCGGCGGATGAACTGGTCGGGGGCCCGCGTGTTGATGCCGCCGGGCAGTCCCCAGACCTTTTCCAGCAGTTCGCGGCGCGGAATCACGCGGCCCTCGTGCTCCACGAAGTACCGCACGAGGGCCATCTCCAGCTGGGTCATCCGCACCGGCTCGCCAGCCACCGTCACCTCGAACGTCTCGAAATTGATCCGCGCGTTGCCGAACTCGAACTCGCGAGCCCTGCTGCACACGGCACGACGTTTCTCGCGAGCTTGGTAGGTCAACAGGTTCCTGATGCGTGCCAGGAACTCGTCCAAATCGAAGGGCTTGGTGAGGTACTGGTTGGCTCCCGACTCGAAACCGCGGGTGCGGTCTTCGGTCAGCGTGCGGGCGGTGAGAATCAAGATCGGCACGTCCATGTCCCGCGCACGTATCTCTTCGCAGACGGCATAGCCGCTCATGCCGGGCAGCATCAAGTCCAGGACGATCAAGTCCACGGAATGCGGATCGTCTTCCAGCAATTGCAGGGCCGCCGGGCCGTCGCCCAGGGTGGTCACCCGGTAGCCCTCAGCCAACAGATTGTACTTGATGCCTAGCGCCAGATGCTGTTCGTCTTCGACGACCAGGATGTGAACTTGCTCGGCCATGACGGAGTCTATCCTTTCGAGGCGGCCGCCACCACGGCCTCGGCGGCGTCCGGCGAAACCCGTTCCGCGGCCCACGGACCGCCGGGCAAGCGGACTTCGAACACCGTGCCCGGCCCGGCCTTGGGGTAGCGCACGTGTACCCGGCCGCGGAGTTGATGCAGCAGGGTGCGCACGATGTACAAGCCCAGCCCCGTACCCGGTTTGTCGCGTTCCAACTCCAACCCCAATCGCTCGAAGCGGCGGAAGATCCTGCGCCGCAGATGAAAGGGAATGCCGCGGCCGTTGTCCGCCACCTGGACC